>PMHK01000239.1 GCA_003156635.1 Acidobacteriota bacterium
GAGGGCACGCCCGGTAAGGGCCACTACGTGGGCCACGCCAAAAACGGCGTGGCGTATGCGGTGCTGAATCTGCAGGGCCGCACGTTCATGGCGCCGCTCGAGGATCCGTTTCGCACCGCTGCTCGCGAGTTGGCAGCCTTGCCATCGGATGTAAAAGTAATTGTGGTGGACATGCACGCCGAAGCGACGTCCGAGAAGCAATCGATGGGCTGGTTTCTCGACGGCCGAGTTTCGGCCGTACTGGGCACGCACACGCACGTCACTACGGCGGACAACCGCGTTCTGCCCAAGGGCACGGCTTACATTACCGACGTGGGCATGACCGGCCCGCACGATTCCGTAATCGGCATGGAAAAAGAGCCGATCGTGCAGCGCTTTCTGGATTCGATGCCGAAGAAGTTCGTGGTCGCGGAAAACGACATTCAGATGAATACGGTGCAGCTTGACGTGGATGAAACGACCGGGCTGGCGCGATCGATCGATCGCGTGAATTTCCGCCTCGATTAGAAGAGCCGAGGGCCGGTGGCATCGCGCGGGTCCGACCGATTAGGTCCGTCGAGCCAACGCCGAACACACCCTCCCTTGGGGTGTGTGACGTTCGCAATTAAGTTGTGGTTACCTCCAACCCCAAAGTAACCAGAAACATCCAATTAACCTTTTTGGAACTTTCTTGCTGGCAAGCCCGCAATAGAAGTATCTATGGGCCTGTCTGCTTTGGGGTGGAGGACTGTTTTCATGTCTCGGCTATCTGGGTTGGGGATACGCACTTTCTGCGGCGCAGTATTGCTTCTCTCATTTTTTGGCGGTCTTTATACCTTACCGGTACACGCGCAATGGCTGGTCACGGGATACCCCTCGCGTGGGCGCGTGCTTCCAGAAATCACCGCGGGAGTGACCGCCATGAAACGCGACGCTGCGGGGCGAATTTATGTGCTCGCCACTCCCGCCAACACAATTTTGGTTTTCAGTCCGGAAGGCAAACGCGTCGGGGAAATACCGCAAGCGGAATCCACGGCGGCCAAGATTCAATTCGCCGTCGATTTCGATCTAGATCCGGACGGCCGCGTTTTTGTGGCAGACCGCGCCGCAAATGCGGTTGAGATATTTTCGCCGGAGGGCGCGCTGATCGCGAAAGTTGCGGTGTTCGCGCCTACCGGCGTGGTGGCTCTGCCCAACAATCAATTTGCCGTGTCGACCTTACGGTCGAAGCGCCTGATCGAAATTCGAGATGAAGAAGGGAGACTGGTGCGCAGCTTTGGCGATCCCGCTGACGCCGGCATCACGGTGGACCCCAACAAATTGCAAAACCTTGGAAAGGTTTCCGGGGATGGCGAGGGCGCTATTTACTTCGCGTTCGCCACTCTGCCGGATCCATTGATACGCAAGTTCGACCGGTATGGCTACGCCGGGGGCGACGCGCGGTTTGACGCTAGCCGCTACGCCCCAAATCTAAGCCCGTCGGCGGATGATCGTGTTCAGTTTGGATTTAATTACAGCCAGTCAAATTTTTCGGACTCTTACAACACGTGGGCGACCATCGGCAATAAGGGCGACGTGCAGTTCGGCGGCGGGCTCTCGCCAGGTTTGTTCTCGCGCGGGGGAGGCGGAGGGCCGGCGACCTCGCAATCGGCGGCGGACAACATTCTGGCAACGGGATTGGCCACCGGCCCGGGAGGTGGCGGACCGGGAGGAATCGCCGGCGGCGGAGTGGTATCGGCGCAGGGATCGTATCAGGGAGATTCCCTTCACGTGCACCTCGGAGGCCGTTCCTCCAAGTCGAGCGCCAACGGCAACTCTTCGGGAACGTCTTCATCCAGTGCGGTCGGCGCCAGTGATGCGAATCTGCAATTCAATGGTCAAGACTCATCGGCGGACGATCCGTTCGGGCCGTCTAATTCGGATGACGATTCTGCGCTGACTTACTTCAACGCCAACGCTGCAGGGTTCGGCTCCGGCACTCGCGGAGGCGGCGGTGGTTATGGCGGAGGCGGAACGCTTGGTGGCGCGGGGCTCTTCGGAGGTTTCGGGCGCTTCGGCGGCGGGGACATTGCCGGCGGCATCGGCGGTGGCGGATTTTTCTCGCGGGATCTTTCGCCGCAGAACACTCCGAATCTTTCCGAAACTAGCGCCTCGAGTCTGAAGCCCACAGACACGACACCATCGAATGTGCTGACGGCGCCCACGGCGGGCGGCGCCAACCGTTTCGATGACCGGCGCTTTCACGGAGGTTTTGGGCGGGACATCTACAATTTTACCGGCACAGTGAAGTTGAATCTCGATCACTTCGGCTCTCCGTCGGGCGAGAAACCGGTAATCACGGCAGTGGGCGTCGATCCGGTGTCGCGGGATATCTGGGCGGCGATTGGCCGGGTGCTCGCCCATTTCGACAAGAACGGCGGCTATCTCGGCGAATACTACATCGTCACGCCCGAGGGGGCGCCGTTGCGCGCGAGCGCCATCATCGTGGAAGCAGACCGATTAATCGTCGGGTCGGATTCGCGCGGGGTGTACGAATTTGCGCGGCCGGACCTGCGAGCTGCGGGTTCGTCGGTGCAAGGGGCGGCGATTGCGCCGGGGGCGGCCGCGGAATCCGATGGTTCACGATCGCAATAGCCGCGCGTGTCCATCGCCAAACCTTTGGAATTGAAAACAAATTCTTCGCAGCCACAGCTAAAATGTTTTTGCTCGTCTGTGGCTCGAAGAAATAATTTTTTGCAAGCACAAAATGCATTGTGGAAAACTTGTGAATTATTTGTGGAGAGTGCGAGCGCAGCGCGTACAGTTTTCTCTTGCTACCGACGTTTCGTTTAGGCAGAATCCCGCCTCGCGTGTTTTACAGCAATTTAAGCCGCGATGTTTCATGACATGCCACAACGCGGGGGCGCGTTGCCGTAACATCTGACCTAGAAAGCCAGACCAAGACATAACCGCTGGACCGGCGGCAATTTCCACAGCATTTCCACTTCGGTGGAAATTGCAATTAAGGGCTGACTCGCTCGATGAACCTTTGGGACAAGATACTCCAGCACACCGAGCGCCGCGTAAATCCGCATAGCTTCGCCACCTGGTTCCGCCCGACACGCATGGACAAGATCGAAGGCGACCACCTGACGGTTCGCGTTCCGACCCGCCTGTTCTGCAAGCGCTTGACGGAGACTTACGGGCAGCTCCTCCAAGCTGTGCTTACCGAAATCGGGAAACCGCAAACGCATTTGGAATTTGTCTGCGCCGAATCGGAACCGGTGCAGGTCGCCGCGCCGGTTAGCCCGCAAGCGAAGCTCGACTTCGACGCGGTGACGAATCAACTGAACGCGCGTTACACCTTTGATTCATTCATCGTGGGTGCTTCAAATCAATTCGCGCATGCGGCGGCGGTAGCCGTGGCCGAGCAGCCTTCCAAATCTTACAACCCGCTGTTTTTGTATGGCGGAGTCGGACTGGGCAAGACGCACTTGATGCAAGCCATTGGACACACGCTCAAGCGCCGCAATCCGGCGTTGCGGCTTACCTACATCAGCGCCGAAAAATTCACGAACGAAGTCATCGCGTCGATTCGTTTTGAACGGATGGCCGGATTCCGCGACCGGTTCCGGAACATGGACGTGCTGATGGTCGATGATATTCAATTCATCGCCACCCGCGAGCGGACCCAGGAAGAATTTTTCCACACGTTCAATGCGCTCTACGATCAACAGAAGCAGATCGTCATCTCTTCCGATTGCCCGCCCAAGGAAATTTCCTCGATCGAAGAGCGGCTACGCTCTCGTTTCGAGTGGGGCTTGATCGCGGACATTCAGCCGCCGGATCTGGAAACCAAGATCGCCATTCTGCAAAAAAGAGCGGAGAGCGAACGCGTGCAGCTGCCCGATGATGTGGCGGAATACATCGCGCGTGCGATCAAATCCAACATTCGGGAGCTGGAAGGCGCGCTCACGCGTTTGATGGCCTACGCGTCGCTGACCGGCGCCACCGTGAATCTGGCCACGGCGCAGCAAGTGTTGAAGAACATCATCGACACCCAGGAAAAGAAAGTCACCATCGAGCAGATTCAGAAGCGCGTGGGGGAAGTATTTGGCTTGCGCGCGCAGGATTTGAAGGTGCGCAGCAACTCCCAGCAAATCGCCTTCCCGCGCCAGGTTGCCATGTTCGTGGTCAAGCAACTGACCTCCGCTTCGCTGCCGGAAATCGGGCGGCAATTCGGCGGAAAACACCACACCACCGTGCTGCACTCGATCAACAAGATTGAGAGCCAGCGGCTCACCGACAAAGATTTGAACAAAAAAATCAACAGGCTACTCGACTCATTCGGTTAGATTTAGCCTTAGTACTACACCCCACCTGAGAATCGCCCTGTGGACTCCCTGTGCATCGCTACCGTCGCTTTTTTGGTGCGCGTAAATTGACTGCGTTGCTCACAGGCTGGAGCGAATTTCCACAATGGGACGCGGGGTTCAACTGGCTCGGTACACTGGGCTTGACGCGATTTGCGCGATTTCCACAGATGCGGCGACGGCGACGGGGTTTGTTATATATTTAAGTAGTTAAAGAAAAGCAGTACAGTAGCCGCAGCAAAAATCAACGCACGCACCGTGAGGATTGCCCCAGATGGAATTCAGCGTAAAGCGATCGGATCTCCTGGACGAACTCGAGATGACGCAAGGCGTCGTCGAGCGCAAGACGACGATCCCCATTCTTTCGAATCTGTTGGTCGAAGCCAAGGGCAGCCGCCTGACCATCACGGCGACCGACTTGGAGCTGAGCATCCGGACGTCGTGCGACGCCAAAGTAAAGAAGGAAGGCGCGGGAACCATTCCGGCCAAGAAACTTTTTGAATTGTTGCGGCTGCTGCCCGAAGACGGCGAGATCAAATTCAAGCTACAGGAAAACCATTGGGTGCACATCACCAGCGACCGGCGCAATTACAAGCTGGTCGGCATGTCTAAGGATAATTTTCCGGCGCTACCGGCGTTTCCGCATGCGATGGTGAAGATTCCGGCAAGCCTGCTGGCGACCGCGATCGCCAAGACGACCTTTGCGATTTCTCTGGAGGAGTCGCGCTACACGCTGAATGGCGCGCTAATGGTGCTGAAACCGGGCTCGCTGGCCATGGTGGCTACCGACGGGCACCGCTTGGCCATGGTCGAGACGGATCACAAGTTCGAAGGATTCACCGCCGAGACGCGCGTGCTGGTTCCCAAGAAAGCCATGACCGAGATTCAGCGGCTGGTGGGAAAAGCCGGCGACGATGTGCAGGTCGAATTCGCGCAGGACGAAAGCCACCTGTTTTTCCAGGTCGGCCGGCGATTGCTGACTTCCCGGAAACTTACGGGCCAATTTCCCAATTACGAAGCGGTGTTGCCGCGCGACGCGAACAAGACGCTGTCGCTCGAACGGGTTGAACTTCAAGATGCCCTCCGGCGCGTTTCGCAACTCGCGGACCAGCGCTCGCATGCGGTGAAGTTCATGCTCTCGAATGAAGGCCTGGAACTTTCGTCGTCGAGTCCCGAATACGGCGAAGCGAAAGAAGTGATCGAGAAAGAATATAAGGGCGACACAATCTCGATCGGTTTTAACGCGCAATATCTGCTCGATTTTCTGGCCGCGGCCACCGATGGGCCGATCAGCTTTGAGCTGAAGGACGAACAATCGGCCGGCCAGTTGCGCCCCACCGGCGATGAAGCCACGCGCTATCGTTATGTCGTAATGCCCATGCGCATTTGAGCACGGCGCGCTCGAAACGTCGTTCAAATCCCTCAAAATCAGGCGAAAACGCCCACCAAATCCACTACTTTTGGCGCTGGTCGGACAGTCCCAATTTGGGCCTCCATTCTTGAATTATAAACCCCGTAAACTACTGATCTGTATATACATAATTCCCTCCCAGCCGTGGAGTTTGGCCTTGTGCAATTAGTATCGATTATGTAAAATCGTTGTGTTCAAGGATCCTCCTGAACGGCACTACATTCGGCCCAAACCAGCCTCGTGTTTGCGTGTCCGCGCCAGGATGCGCGGGGCTAAATCTGGATCGGATGTCCCCCTTTCCGCGGGGGAAAACGAAAAGCTCCGCCGTGTCTCACCGAAATTTCGGAATGGGACGGGATGGAGCCGCAACCCTTCGAGTCTCACCGGCGCCGCCGGGCGCCGTCGAATCATCGAGCAGCAATGCTGCGATTTTTCGAGCAAGCGAGACCAATGGGCAAGGCCAGTGTCGGCAAATCCACGCGACCGCCTTCCCGAGTTTGGCTACACGCACGTGTCATCTGAGGAGAAGCACGACCCATGGCTGAAAAAGAAACTGCGGGCGGAAAAGCCGCCGGGCACAAGTACGACGCGACCTCGATTAAAGTTTTGGGCGGACTCGAAGCGGTCCGCAAACGCCCCGCGATGTACATCGGTTCCACGGGCGAGATGGGATTGCACCATCTGGTGTGGGAAGTCGTTGATAATTCGGTCGACGAAGCGATGGCGAATTTCGCCGACGAAATCAACGTAACGGTGCACGAAGACAACAGCGTCACCGTGATCGACAACGGGCGCGGCATTCCAGTGGACATGCATGCCACGGAAAAAAAGCCCGCCGCCGAAGTCGTGATGACCGTGCTGCATGCCGGCGGAAAATTCGACAGCGACACGTACAAAGTCTCGGGCGGACTGCACGGCGTCGGTGTTTCGGTGGTCAATGCGCTTTCCGACTGGCTGGAACTGGAAATCTGGCGCGATGGCGAAGTTTGGGAACAGTCCTACGAAAAAGGAATTCCCACGTCGAAGCTGAAGGCGTCGGGCAAGACGCGCAAGACCGGCACGAAAATTACGTTTCACGCCGACCCCACGATTTTTACCACCACCGCCTATACCTACGACACCCTGACCCAGCGGCTGCGCGAACTCGCCTTCCTGAATAAAGGGCTGAAGATCACGCTGGATGACGAACGCAACGGCAAGAAAACGGAATTCCGCTACACCGGCGGCATCACGGAGTTCGTCAAGCACTTGAATAAGGGCAAAGGCGTTCTGCACGATTCGCCGCTGTACATCGAAGGGAAGCGCGATCAGGTGGAAGTGGAAATCGCGCTGCAGTACAACGACAGCTACACGGAAAACGTTTTCGCCTTCGCCAATACGATCAATACGGTGGACGGCGGCACGCATCTTTCTGGTTTTCGTTCCGCTTTGACCCGCACCATCAACTACTACGCGAATTCGTTCGGTATGCTCAAGGAACAGAAGGACGAAGTCACCATCAATGGCGACGACGTGCGCGAAGGCCTGGTCGCCGTCATTTCTGTAAAACTTCCGCAGCCCCAGTTTGAAGGCCAGACCAAAGGCAAGCTGAACAGCGACATCAAGGGCGTCGTCGAGCAGCTGGTCAACGAAAAACTTGGCGAATATTTCGACAAGCATTCCTCCATTGCGCGCAAGATCATCGGCAAGTGCATCGACGCGGCTCGGGCGCGCGAAGCGGCCCGCAAGGCTCGCGAATTGACTCGCCGGAAATCGGCGCTCGATTCGAGTGGGTTGCCGGGCAAGCTTTCGGATTGCCAGGAACGCGATCCGGAGCGCTGCGAGATTTTCCTGGTTGAGGGTGAATCGGCCGGCGGCTCGGCCAAGGGCGGCCGCGATCGCCGCTATCAGGCCATCCTGCCGCTGAAGGGCAAAATTCTCAACGTCGAGAAAGCGCGTTACGACAAGATGCTGGGGCACGAAGAAATTCGCTGCATTATCACGGCGCTGGGCACCGGAATCGGCAAAGACGATTTCGACGCGAACAAACTGCGCTACCACAAAGTAATCCTGATGACCGACGCGGACGTCGACGGCAGCCACATCCGCACGCTGCTGCTCACGTTCTTCTTCCGGCACATGCGCGAGCTGATCGAACGCGGACACATCTATATCGCCCAGCCGCCTTTGTACCGGGTGAAGCGCGGAAAAATGGACCGCTACATCCGCGACGAAGGCGAATTCGCGCGCGAAGTGATGAAGCGCGCCACCGAAGAACACTCGGTGAAGGGCAAGAACGGGAAGGCCATCGAGGGCGGCGACCTAACGACTTTCCTGCTGAATATTCAGGAATACGATCAAGTGGCTGCGAAATTTGGCCGGCGCCTGCGCGAGCCTAAGCTGGTCGAGCTGCTCGCCGAAAGCGAACTCGACAAAAAGGCCGACTTTGGCGACAAGAAAAAACTACAGGAACTGGCCAAGGCGATCGAAAAGTCGAAACTCGACGTCGAAGCGAAATTCATTTTCGACGAAGAGCACAGCCTGCACGAACTGGTCTTGAAAAACGGCACTGAGCGCAAAATCAATTGGGCCCTGGCCTCGACTCCCGAATACAAGCGGCTGCGCACCCTGCATTCGGCCATCGCCGACCTGAACCGCGGCCCGTTCACCGTGGCGCACGGCAGCGACAAAGTCGTGAAAGAGGATTCCACGGGCGTGCTGAACTACGTGCTCGAGGACGCCAAGAAGGATTTCACCATCACCCGTTTCAAGGGTCTGGGCGAAATGAATCCCGAGCAGCTCTGGAACACCACCATGAACGCGGAAGTACGCACGCTGCTGAAAGTGCGCCTCGAAGACGCCGTGGCGGCCGAAACGATATTCTCGACGCTGATGGGCGAGAACGTGGAAGAGCGCCGCAAGTTCATCGAAGAAAACGCGCTTGACGTGGTCAACCTGGACATTTAATCCGTTGAACTTTCAACTGGTGTGGAAAATTTTGCCGGGTCTGCGTGGGCTCAGTTGCTCGGATTTCCGGGCGACTCCCACGGACGATCCGAACAACGATAAAGGCGTGGCGTTTGAGTGCGCTACCCAGACGAAATGCGATGCATTCATGCGTGAGCTGGAAACGCATTTCGGCCCGCAGCGATTTTCGAACAACGCCACGGCTTTCGAAACCGTGAAGGCGTACGTCGCGGGACGGACTCTTTAAACGATCAGCAGCTCACAATTTTAAGACGAGGGACGAATGGCGGACGAACTGAATCAGTCGATTACTACTCCGGTTGATATCGAATCGGAAATGAAAAAATCGTACCTGGATTACGCCATGAGCGTAATCATCGGCCGCGCGCTGCCCGACGTGCGCGACGGATTGAAGCCGGTGCACCGCCGGATTCTTTTCGGCATGTACGAACTCGGCCTGACGTCCACCAAGTCCTACCGCAAGTGCGCCAAGATCGTCGGCGAAGTCCTCGGCAAATTCCATCCGCACGGCGATACGCCGGTGTACGACGCGCTCGTCCGCCTCGCGCAAGATTTCAACATGCGTTACCCGCTGGTCGACGGCCAGGGAAATTTCGGGTCCGTCGACGGCGATCCTCCGGCGGCGATGCGTTATACCGAAGCGCGCCTTTCGAAAATCGCCGAGGAAATGCTGGCGGACATCGAAAAGGAAACCGTCGATTTCGTTCCGAACTTCGATGAAAGCGAAAAAGAGCCGGTCGTTCTGCCGACCCGCGTTCCCAACCTGCTGGTCAATGGCTCTTCCGGCATCGCGGTGGGCATGGCCACGAATATTCCGCCGCACAACCTGAAAGAAGTGGTCGAAGGCGCGATCCTGCTGATCGAAGAACCGGAAACCACGCTGAAGAAGATCATGAAAGTTGTTCCGGGCCCGGATTTTCCCACTGCCGGATACATCTACGGCCGCGACGGAATCGAACAGGCGTACAAGACCGGCCGCGGCTCGTTCAAAATGCGGGCCAAAGCTTCGATTGAAAAGCGCGGCAAAGACCGCGAAGACATCGTGGTCACCGAGCTTCCGTACCAGGTGAACAAAGCCCGCATGATTTCCCACATTGCGGAGCTCATCAACGAAAAGAAGATCGAAGGCATCGCCGACATTCGCGACGAGAGCGACCGCCAGGGCATGCGGATCGTCATCGAGGTGAAGCGCGACGAAGAGTCCCAAATCATCCTCAACAAGCTGTTCAAGCTCACCCAGATGGAAGAGTCGTTCAGCATGATCATGCTGGCGATCGTTGCCGGGCAGCCCCGTGAATTGGGCATCCTGGACCTGCTGCGTTTGTTCGTTGAGCATCGTATCGACGTGGTTCGCCGGCGTTCGCAGTACGAGCTGCGCAAAGCCGAAGAGCGCGAACACATTTTGCTGGGATACCAGATCGCGCTCGATTACATCGACGAAGTGATCCGCATCATCCGCGGATCGGCCAGCCGCGCCAACGCGCGCGAAAACCTGCACGACTATTTTCTGGACAAGAAGATATCGATCAGCGAAGACGGCAAGGCCAAGAGCCTGGCTGGCGTGAAGCTGAATCACAAGACGTACGGCATACCTTCCGCCATCGAAGGCCTCAGCTACGCGCAGATCGACGCCATCCTCGAACTGCAACTGCACCGCCTGACCCGGCTTTCCACCGAGGATATTCTTAATGAGCTGAAGGCGATTCGCGAGCACATCGCCGAACTCCGCGAAATTCTAGGCAGCGAGAAACGGTTGAAAGCCGTGATCGTGGCGGAGCTGCGTGAAATCCTGAAGCAGTATGGCGACGAGCGCCGCACCCAGATCGTCGACCGCGTGGAAGAAATTAAACTCGAAGACCTGATCAAAGACGAAGAAATGGCCATCACCGTTAGCCACGCGGGCTACGTCAAGCGCACCTCCGTCGACACCTACCGCCATCAATCCCGCGGCGGCAAGGGCCGCATCGGCGCCAAAACGCGCGACGACGATTTCGTCGAGCACTTCTTCACCGCGTCCGCGCATAGCTACATCCTGCTGTTCACTTCGAAGGGTCGCGTGTACTGGCTGAAGGTTTACGAAATTCCGGAAGCGGCGGCAGCGACCCGCGGAAAAGCCATCGGCAACCTGGTGCGTTTCCAGGAGAACGAAAAGCTCACCGCCGTGGTGCCGGCGCGCGATCTGGAGCAGGCCGACCGTTATGTGTTCCTCGCGACCAAGAGCGGCACGGTGAAGAAAACCGGGCTCGCGGAATTCTCCAATCCGCGTCCGTCAGGCATCATCGCCATCAATCTGGACGGCAGCGACGAATTGATCGGCGCCAAACTTACCGACGGAATGCAGATGATTTTCCTGGCTAGCCACGACGGGCAGGCCATACTGTTCCGCGAAACCGAAGTGCGCTCCATGGGGCGCGCGGCCGGCGGCGTGAACGGCATGGATCTGGGGAAGGGCGATTACGTGGTCAGCATGGACGCGGTGCAGCCGGATTTCGGGATCATCGAGAAGGAATACAAGAAGTCGACGCGGAACCTCGATGAGCTCGAAAGCGATCAGATCCGCGATTCGCTGACTTCGCTGATGCTCACTGTGGCGGAAAAGGGCTACGGCAAACGCACACCGCTCGCGGAATACCGCGTGACCTCGCGCGGCGGCAAAGGCGTCATCAACCTGAAATCTACCGACCGCAACGGGCCG
Organism: Acidobacteriota bacterium; assembly: GCA_003156635.1. Classification (GTDB taxonomy): domain Bacteria; phylum Acidobacteriota; class Terriglobia; order Acidiferrales; family UBA7541; genus Palsa-295. The sequence goes on from PMHK01000239.1 coordinate 11,405, forward strand.
GTGGTCGCGGCGCTGCAGGTTCGCGAAGATTCCGACGTAATGATCATCACCGGGCACGGCAAAGTGATTCGCGTACACTCGGGCGAGATTCGCGAAGCGGGACGGTCAACTCAGGGCGTGCGCTTGCTACGCCTTGACGAAGGCGACCGCATCGCGGCCGCGGCATCGATCCTCGAAGAGGAAGAAGCGGCGGCGGTAGTCGGCGAAAAGCCCGAGCCAGAAAAGAAGTAGGCGGGATATCCAAAGGTATTTTTCTCTGGAGTCTCGATGGCCAAACGATTCGAGGACTGCGCGAATTGCAAAGGGATGATCCTCGGCGGCGGGCAGCGCAAGGGCGAGTTGCGCTTTTGTTCGGTTGCCTGCCAGCGGTTTTATCACCAGCCGGGATTCTGCGATTCGTGCGTATCCCAGACAACGCCGGAACAAGTGGCCGCCACTTACGCGTTTCGGGGGCTTTTCGGCACGCGTTTATTGGGATTCGGCAAACACTGCGAGAGCTGTAATTCCATAATCAAACGCAGGTGGATTTGTGTAGTTCTTCCCATATTCCCCTTCGGAGAGAAATATCGGATATTGCAGTTAACTCGCCTTCGCTGGCAGAGCCGAAAAGTGAAATACGATCCGTCCTGAAAAGCAGAAACTCTCCCGTCGGCTGATTGAATTATTCCGTCGGCGCGATGTAGTAGCCCGGCCTGGCGCGCACGGTGACGTTCTTACGGTCCACTTCTACTTTGATTTCGTGATAGCCCTCTGGATCCTCGCCAGACGGGCGATAGCTGATGGTGTACTGCGCGTGCAGCTCACCGCCGATGGCATCCATCCCTTTTTCGATCGAGCGATCCCGGATCGGATTCATATGCAAGCCGCCAGTGGCTTTGCTGGCTACGGCGAGAGAATTGGTGGTCAGCGCGTTCTTCCCGGTTTTCACCAGCCAGATCGCCAGCGCTAGCAAATCCGGATTTTCGTTGATGTGCTCGGGTTTGCCGCGCAGGTCGGCCATCGCAGTGCTCAGACCAATCGAATAAATCGTCACGTTGGCCAGCTGCGCCTGGCGCAGCACTTCGCCCAGGCGCGCTTCGCTGCCGGAATCCTGGGCTTCGCCCACCACCAGCATCACGCGCCGTCGTACCGCGGGCCGTTCGCTCAGCATTCCAATTCCTCGTGCCATCGCGTCGTAGAGCAACGATTCGTCGACCCCGATGGGGAGATGTTCGATGACGTCGCGCACGGCGTCGTTGTCGGTAGTGAATTTCGCGCGCAAGTCCACAGTGCTATCGTAGCTGATGACGGCTGCTTCGGAGGTTTGGGCCATCACCGTCTCGGTAAAAATAATTCCGGCGCGCTTCATGGTCGGAAACATCGGGGCGATGTGCGAGCTGGCTTCCATGACCAGCACAATGGAAAGCGGATCGCCGCCCACATCGAAGTGGTCGATTTTCTGTTCGGTTCCGTTGTCGTACACCTTGAAATTCGGCTCTTTCAAATCCAAAACCATTTCGCCGGAAGAGTCGCTGACAATCACGGGCGTCGTAACCTGGTTCACGCGCACGCGGATAGCGTGCTTGAGCTGTTCGGCGGGCGGCATCGGTTCCGGCTGTGTGCCAGGTTTGGCATGCAGCGGGCCTGGGGGCGCATCCTGGCCGCGCACTGCAGGCGCACCGGCGGAAAGGCCGAAGAGCAGCGCGACAATGGCTGCGCTGGTCAGGTGCGCGAATCCGCCTTTTCGGGCCGAAAAATAACGGTGCAGCAATGCGCTTTTCATACCGTGGTCATTCGCGGTGAACCGAGGCACTGTATCTGATTCGTTCGCCCAGGCAGGCGTTGCTTAGCTAGCACTAGGGAGACCCCAGCGCCACTGGCATTCGGCGGGAGTTCTCCTAAAATGTTAAGTTCGGATCAAAGCGAAGAGGAGACGAAGTGAAGAAGCGCGCGCGAGTGAAGAAGCAGCCTGGGAAACGGCGGAAGAATAGAGTGAAAGGGCTGCCCATCCCGAAGTTGATGTATCAGGATCCGTCGTTCATGGAGAGCCTGCCGGCCCGGCCCTTGCGGATTCTGGCAGAGTACCTGGATCCACTGGCGCGGCTGCGCCAGGAAAATATCGGCGACACGATCGTCATGTTCGGTTCAGCCCGCGTGCAATCGCGGGAGAAAGCGCTGGCGCAGTTACACGCGCTGCAGAGCAAGGCACCGAAGAAACGCACGCCGGAATGGCGCAGCAAAATTACGGCAGCGCGCTCGCTGCTGCACATGTCGCGTTACTATGAAGAAGCCCGCGAGCTATCGCACCGGATTACCTCCTGGGCGATGACGCTGGGCAATGAGCCGCGGCGCTTCGTGATCTGTTCGGGAGGCGGGCCGGGAATTATGGAGGCGGCGAATCGCGGCGCATCGGAAGCGGGCGGGCCGTCGGTGGGGCTCAGCATTCAGTTGCCGCACGAGCAGTCATCGAACCCGTACATTTCGCCGGAGCTGAATTTTTATTTTCATTATTTCTTCATGCGCAAGCTGTGGTTCGCGCAGATGGCCAAGGCCTTGATCGTTTTTCCCGGCGGTTTCGGCACCATGGACGAGCTGTGGGAAATGCTGACGCTGCTGCAAACCAACAAACTGTCTTCGCACCACTTGATTCTGATTTATGGCCGGGAATATTGGGACAAGGTGCTGAACTGGCGGCACCTGGTGCGCACCGGCATGATCAACGAAAAAGAATACAAGATGCTGCAGTTTGCGGATTCGGTGGATGAAGCCTTCGATCACGTGCGCCGGGATCTGGAAGCGCATCACTTGATTCTCGATTCCGAGGGCGAGCCGCCGCGGCGTCCGCACCAGTTGATTCCCAACGTGATGCGCCCCTAGAAACTTGGGTACGCTCGTAGCTCGCGACGAAACAAAAAAAGGCGGAAGGAGACCGGCTCCTTCCGCCTTTTGCTTTCATTGCTCGGGACATTCACCGATGGCAATGAGGTACTGACGCGTTATTAGTTGTTGGAAACCGGTTCCAGTTCAAAAACCGCCTTGAAGCGGCGGGTCTCATCCTGGTCGTGCAACAGCACTACCGGAGCAACCCGCAGGGAATTTTTGCAATCCCGGCAGGTCGCGGCTTCACCCTGCAGATCCTGAACGAATCCGTCGGTGAAGTGATACTCGGCGCGCGGCCGGCGAGCTGCTTTGGTGCCCTTCGCGCCACACTGGGGACAGGTGAACTCCACACGGTCTTCCAGCGGATCGCGATTGAGCGCAGCCCAGGCGGTGTAGCGAACGCCGATCGTCTCTAAAGAATTTCTGCTCATGATGACTCCCCCTTCTGCCCAAAAACACTGCACAAATTCTAAGAATCACTAGTGTTTAGACGCACGACACGTCCAAATCGATCCATCAATCGGCCGAAATTCGTAAGTATCGAGAGCGAGACCAGTTAGCGTTTCGTTGGCGGAACTGAGATCGCGGGCTAGTTCACGGTCAATCGAACGCCTCGCAGAGCTTCGCGCGCCCAGCTGTTTTGGTCTTCGACGGCGGCCACCGGGCCTGAGAGGGTCACATNNGTGAACCCAAAACGTTCCATCAGCGTCAAGGTAGTCCGCCGCGGCTTGATCGACATTTTGATCGGCATGGAGTTGTTCCTTCCATACCCTCCAAGTCCGAGCATCTTTGGAAATGCGCTCGTGCAAACGAACGAGCGCGCCGACCTGATCGCCCGACGACCGAACGTAGCTTGAGAGTTGCAGAAGGGTTTGTTCGCCGGGTCGATAGAAGCTAGCCACTATACCGCCGAACTCTGATTTAACGCTGACCGGCAGGCTGATGTTGTAGCTCGGAGAAGGAGATACTGCGTGCTTTGGCTCGGCCGGCATCGTGAAGCCTCGTAGTGTACGCGCGTCGCCCGAAATTTCGCGAAACGATAATTCCGCACGGCGATCGGAGCGGGAACCCCTTCGATTCGTCGGTGTCTAAATCTTGTAAGAGGTCGCGAGCTCTGTAGCGCACTTAGGACCAACACCAGAAAGTTATTCGCTGGTTTGTGCAGCGGTGCGGAGGTGTGTGCATGAGCGAAATGGGAAGCCTGTCGGGCTGCATTTTGGAGAATGATCCGGAGACCCTCGGGCGGGAACGACGGCTGCGCGGCAAGGCGTTGATCGCTTCCGTCGGACTTGAAGTCGGGCTGGTCTCGGCGCTGCTCATTTGGCCGTTACTCTCGCCGGGGATTTTGGGCGGAACACTGACCGTTACGCCGTTGCCACCTTACCGCGGAGCGGTTGGCGATGTGTATGCGCGGCCGCGCAGCCTGCATCCCGTGGTGGGAAGGAATGAAGCGCCGCGAGTGTGCCTGTTCTGCGCACAGCCCGCAGCGCCAGCTCATCCGTCTGGTTCTGGCGATAGCCGCGAAACCGCGAACAGCGGTGCTCCGGATGTGGGCCTGGGGGTTGGAGGCGATGTGAGCGGACCATTCATTCCGGGGACTGACGCTGGCGGCAATCGCATGCCCATTGAGATCAAAAAGCCCGAACCGCCGCACCTGGCGCCGCGGCCAATGAGCGAAGGCGTGATGGCCGCGGCATTGATTTACAAAGTGCAGCCAGCTTATCCATGGATGGCGCGAAACCTTCACGTTGCGGGAACGGTGCGGCTGCGCGCCATCATCGGCACCGACGGAAGAATTCGAGAACTCGAAGTAATCAACGGCAATGTTTACCTACAGGCAGCGGCTGTCGCCGCGGTCCGTCAGTGGCGCTACCGGCCGACGCTATTGAACGGAGTCGCGGTCGAAGTTGAAACGTTCATCACCGTGAATTTCGTACTGGATCAACCTTGAGGCGAAAAAGGGCTGAGCAACCAGAGTTTTCTACAACAGCGGTTCGCCGGAATTCAGGCCGATCACCTGACGGGCGGCATCACGGAGGCGCACGATTTCGTGCCAATCGTCACCTGCAGCGGGATCAGGGGAAAGAAGCGGCCCGAACGTAACGGTGATTTTTCCGTGGCGAGGCAGGATGGTTTTGTCGCGCAGAATTTCACGAGTGCCGCGCAAAGACACAGGGCAAATCGGTCGCAGAGTGTCGACGGCGGATTTGAACGCGCCCAACTGAAATGGACGAATACCAACCATCGACGTAAAGGTTCCTTCCGGAAAAATAACAATCGACTCGCCATTTTTCAGTGCCGCGTTCACTTCCTCCGACTGGCGGATGCGCGCTTGCGGGTCGCTGCGGTCAAAAGACAATTGTCCGCTGCGCGCGGCCAGCGTGCTAATGAACGGCATGTCGCGCACTTCGGCTTTCATAACGAATCGCACGTTGGGTGGCAGATACGCGAGCGTCACCAAGGTGTCGAGATAGCTAGCGTGGTTTGGCGCAAAAATCCACGGCCCGCTTTTTGCGAGCTGGTCGAGAATCTCGCCGCCTTGCACGCGAATCGGAATACCAGCCGCGCGCAGCATCCGGCGCGCGCCGGCGTGGACGAATCGCGTAGCGCGTTTCGGGTCGCGCGTGAGCGAGACCAGAACCCACAACGGGAGCAATACGACCGAGAATGCAGCAAGCGCGCACACACCGTATAAATTCTCCAGAACTCGGCTGGCCGTGCTTTTCAGCCAAGCCCACGCGCTAGGCGCAGCGCCCCGCACGGCCAGCTTGGCAATTTGCATCGAAGCGGACTGCTGCTTCTTGCCGAGCTTGCCTTCGAGGTAAAGGCGCCGCGTATCGCTGCGGCGCAACTTCCCGCTGGAAGTTTTGGGAATGGATTGCGGCCGCAGCAACGCAATCACATCCGGAGGCATGCCCAGTGCCTCGTCGACCGCACGCGAAATTTCGGCTTCGATTTCCTTGGCGCTGCGCGGGTCACGAATTTCCGCGGTGACAATCAGCCGTTCTGTGCCGGTGCGTTCGTCCGGCGCCCCGAAAGCGACCACGCAGCCGGTGCGCACGCCCTTCACCCGGCCTGCTATCTCTTCGATTTCATGGGGACACAAATTGCGGCCCGCCTTGATGATCACGTCTTTCGCGCGGCCGGTGATGTAGATCTCGCCATCGCCCCAATACGCCAGGTCACCGGAATTCAGCCAGTCTCCATCGCGCATCAATTCGCGCGTCGCCTCCGGATTGCGGTAGTAACCACTTGTGGCGGAGGGGCTGCGGAACCAAAGCTGACCTTCCTGGCGCTCGCCCAAATTGTTGCCTTCCGCATCCACAATGCGAACCTCGACGGAAGGCAACGGCTTGCCGGCGTTGACGAATTCCAGCGTGGCCGCATCGCCGGCGCGTGCGGGAATCGCGCGGCCTTCGGATTCGAACGTCGCGCGCTCGATGCGATGTACTTTGTAGCCATCGCCAAGCCGCGGCACGGAAATGGCGAGCGACGCTTCGGCCAGGCCGTAGACGGCCATGAGCGCCTTGGGATTGAAACCGTGCGGCGCGAAGCGTTTGGCGAAGCGCTCGAGAGTTTCGGCGCGCACTGGTTCGGCGCCGTTGGTCGCCGCACGCCAGCAACTCAGATCCAGTCCTTCCAAATCTTTGTCCGCGATTTTCCGGATGCAAAGTTCATAGGCGAAATTTGGAGCAGGAGCGATGGTCGCTCGATGCTTTTGAATTGCGCGCAGCCAGCGCTCCGGCCGGCTGAGGAACGCCAGTGGCGACATGACGATCAACGGGATTCCGATGAAGAGCGGAACAAACCACGCGCCGATCAATCCCATGTCGTGGTACAGCGGCAGCCAGGAGACGCAGGCGTCGTCCGGTCGAATTTCCAAGCCGGAAACGATGGCGTGAATATTGGCCAGCAGGTTGGCGTGGGTCAGCACCACGCCTTTGGGATCGCCGGTGGATCCCGAGGTGTATTGCAGGAAGGCAATGTCTTCGCCGCCCGCCTGATGCGAGAGGTTTTCGACCGGCCGCCATTGCGTCGGCGCCGGCGCTCCGTTGGCCGCGGCCGCGGGGTTGGCCGTGGATAATTTTTGCGCGTTGAGCACTTCGCGCAAACTCGGCACACGTGGCTTTAACAGCTTGGCCAGGTTTTCGGCCTGCCGCCAGGTAATCAGAAATTGCGTTTCGGCGTTGCGCAAAATATTGGCTTGGCGAGTGGCGTATTCGGCGATGCGGTCGGCGCGAAACGGCGGATAAATCGGGACGGGAATGCCGCCGGCTAGCAGAATCCCGGCGAACGTGTAAAAAAACTCCGCGCACGTGGGAAGCATAATCGCGACGGTCTGGCCAGGTTGAAGGCCGCGTCGCCGAAGTTCGAGCGCCACCATCGAGGCGTGCTCGTACAAATCGCCGAAGGTAATCGTCCGGAGCTGGTCATCTTCTTCGTAGATCTGAACATGGACGCGATTGGGTTCGCCGCGTCCGCGCAGTCGGATAATTTCGGTAAGCGTCGTCGCCTGCTGAATCTGTTCCTGAACGTCGGGTCGCGCGAGCGCCGGCGCGGTAGCAGCGCCAGCTCCAGAAGAAGAAGCAGTCCCCGGAAATTTGGCAGCGATCGATGGGGCGGCTACTTCGGCGCCACCGCCGCTGGCACCGGCGGCAAATTCCTGGACGAGAATCGCGTCAATTAAATCCTGCACCGTATCGGCTTCGGCGACCACTCGATCCGGCAGCCGCGCGCCGCACGCGTCGCCCAGCCGCAGCATCAATTCCACGCGTTCCAGGCTGCCCAGGCCGAGTTCGCGCTCCAAGTGCGCTTGGGGGCCTCTCCCTCGAAGTTCTTCGAGGCCCCGCGTCCCGGCCAGCTCGACGAGCAACTGGCGCACCGATGCCAGAGCCTGCGCTTCCACGGCGTGCCTACGCTCGAGTTTCGTTCCGGTTGCGCTCACAGCATTGGCGGGGAGTCGTTCGTTGCGCGGACATTCACGCGCGCTCATGCACGGTCGTCACCGCTAGGCCGAGCCTAGCACCGCCGCTCGTTGCGTTCAATGTGCCGAGGCCGCGGCGGCACCCCGGCAATTTCACAGCGAAGGTGCCGCGAAGCGTGCCGGAGGTACCTTCGTACCGGGACCAAATGAACCGAGTGGCCTATCGACCGCGCCGCATGCAAAAGGCACTCTATGAATGTATTCGAGGCCGCCCCAAGCGCTTCGAATGCCTGCACCTCCATCACCCCATGCCCACGAGCGGCCGGAACCCCCACCGGCCGCTCATTTTTTTTCGGCTCCGTACGTTTGCGCTGAATCACAACGGAAGACAGGGTGATTTCGCTGCAGATGAACGCGGATCTGCGGCGAGCTGAAAAGATCGCGCGACTCTTAAATCCGAAGATTTGCCTTAACTATCGCCGGGGGCCCGGACGATACATTCCTACGGGACGTGTGCGCGCGCGAAACCTGGGCATCAGGGGCGGTGGCACGCTATGCAGCGGGGCACCGCACTGATTGCAGCATTCCTGCGGGGTGTCACGAAGGCGCAGCCACTGGCCGCGGGCCGCGCAATGGGGATTCAGGCACTGAACTGTTCCGCCTGCCAGCGTGTGCATCGCAGCCTCCGTCGTACAGCAGCAACGCGCGAGAAATAGCGCGTTAATGAGCGGAATTCTGCGCCAGCAGCCCTAGTGAGTCAAGAAAAATATCCACTATTAGTAGGGGTACATATTCGAGAAGCCGCAAACCGAGAATCGCGCGAAGCGGACCAGACGGACGTTCGATTTGGAAAAAGCTCAATCGCGAGTGACTGGCGGATTATTCTGCGGCGAAGCCTTCAGCAGCGTTTCCAATTCGGCCAGCTTCTTCTCGGCTTCGTCGATGGCTTGCTGCTTTTCGGCGATTTTGGCCTGCTCGTCGGTGAGCTTACGCGCGCCGGCGCGATCGTCGGAATAATCTGGCTTGCTGTAATACATCTGCGAATCGAGGACCTCGGTCCGCTGCATGAGATCGAGATCGGTTTTCATGCTGGCAATACTTTCTTTGGCGTCGTTAATTTGGGCCTGAATTTTTGCGTCAAGGTCGGCTTGATTGGGCGCTGGGCCGGGGGCCGGGGCTGCGGGATTGGCGCCCGCGGCACCATCCGGGGAAGCGACTACCGTTCCATCAGGAGCCACCGCGGGATTTGCACCGTCGGCTACCGCATCATTCGATCCCACTACGCTGATTTCGTGGCCTGCCTTGGGAATCGTGTCGTTGTCCCAGACCCGCGCCGACTTGGATTGGTCTTTCTTGGTGTCCTGGGCGCGTTTGGCGGCAGCAGCGAGGGGATCGGACGTAGATTGCCCCGACGATTGCGCGGAGAGCGCGCCGGCCGGTAGAACCAGTAGGATTCCCAGGCCCAACGCGTGGGCGAATTTTGCGGATTTCATCTGCGCCTCCCAATGACGTGCTGGTATAGTTTAATTTTAGCCGTCATGGCGTGAGCATGGCGAAATGCGTCAGACCAAGCACCCAAAAAGGCACCTGTACGATGCGGCAGTTCGCACGACTTTCTCCGCGGCACATTAGCCAGGAACCAGACTAACCCCTTGTGTGTTTAGCTGGTGCTCGGCATACTCTCCGCAACTTCTATCGCCAACGCAAGATTCGTACTTGGGAGGCGGAGTGAAAATCGCATTGAGAATCGGACTGTTCTTATTTATCGCGTTGCCGGGAATGTGGTCTGCGGCCGGCGCACGCCAAATCTCGGCGCCCTCGACACTCATGGCCAGCGCCCCGCCAATCCAGGTTCAGGCCGCGGCGCAGGAAAACTCAGCACTGCCAATTCCTGCAACGGTAGCGGAACAGGCGCACGAGCCGGAACAAAAGAAGGTCACCGGCTACACGCTGCCGCCCGAAAAGTACACGAAAGCGGTCGCGCTCGGCCAGTTCCATTTTCGTTTCAATCTCATCAGCTTTTTCTACGGGCTATTGGTTCTGTGGATTATTTTGCGTTTTGGCTTGGCGCCAAGGTATCGCGATTGGGCGGAAAAGTTTTCGGGCAAATTGGGCCTTCAGGTGCTCGTGTTCGCGCCGCTGTTTCTAATCACTATGGCCGTGCTGGGCTTGCCATCGGACATCTGGGCCTACCTTACTGAAAAGCAATATGGGCTGAACATTCAGGGCTGGGGCTCGTGGTTCTGGGATTGGACCAAAGGCCAGCTGATCGGAATCGTGCTGGGTTTCATATTGATCTGGATTCTCTACGCCGTGATCCGCAAAAGTCCGCGCCGTTGGTGGTTTTATTTCTGGCTGGTCTCGATGCCGATCGCCGCGCTGCTGGTGTTTCTGCAGCCGCTGATTATCGATCCGATGTTCCATAAATTCGAATCGCTGCAGCAGAAGGATCCGGCTTTGACTGCCAGCCTGGAGAAGATGGTCCAGCGCGCGGGACAGGATATTCCACCGGAACGAATGTTCTGGATGGGCGCGGGCGAAAAAACCACCGAGCTTAACGCGTACGTGACCGGGATCGGCGCGTCGAAAAGAATTGTGGTGTGGGACAACACCATTGCGAAGATGACCACGCCGCAGATTGTTTTCGTCGCTGGCCACGAAATGGGCCACTACGTTCTCAACCACATCTGGAAGGGCCTGGCGTTCGCCTTCGTGCTCCTCTTCATCCTGTTTTACCTGGCGTTTCGGACCATTGGCTGGGTGCTGGGTCGATGGGGAACCGCGTGGGGCATTCGCAGAGTCGATGATCTCGCGTCGCTGCCGACCCTGCTATTGCTGTTATCCATTTTCGCGTTCATTGCCGGACCAATTAGCAGCGCATTCAGCCGCCATGATGAGCACCAGGCCGATCAGTACGGCCTGGAAGTGACGCACGGATTGACGCCGGATTCGTCGCAAGTCGCCGCGCAGGCGTTCCAGATTTTGGGGGAAGTGGATTTATCGAATCCCGAACCGAATCCGATTGACGTGGTGATGTTCTATTCGCACCCGGCTATTCCGGATCGTATTCGTTTTGCGCTGACGTATAATCCCTGGTCCAATGGCGGGCAGGCGGAGTGGGTGAAGTAGAGATTTTACGGGCGGGCGTGAATTGTCATTTTGATTCCATATTTCGCGCGCAGCGTAACCAGCGGCTCCGGCACCACCGGATGCCCCCGCACTAATTTGAAGCGGAAGTGCTGTGCAACCCGGGCCACGACCAGTCCCAGTTCGAGCAACGCAAAACCCTGGCCGATGCAACGCCGCGGCCCGTCGCCAAACGGAAAATAAGCGCCCGCAGGCAGGCGATTCTCCAGACCATCGAGCCAGCGCTCCGGCCGAAACGCCTCGGGGTCGTCGAAATACCGGGCGTCGCGATGCATCACCCATTGCGACATCACAAAAGTGGTATCGACCGGGAAATCGTAGCCGCCGATGGTGCATGGCGCGATCGACGTGCGCGCGATCGTGTACGCCGCAGGATAAAGCCGCAGAACCTCGCTGATTACTGCTTTCAAATAGGGAAGACGTTCGAGATCGGCGACCTGCGGCGCGCGCCCGCCTAACACCTCACGCAATTCCTCATACAGCCGGGCTTCCGCCTGCGGATTTTCGCCGAGCAAATACCACGTCCACGAAAGCGTCAGCGCAGTGGTCTCGTGTCCAGCCAAGAACAACGTCATGGTTTCATCGCGAAGCTGCTTCGGCGTCATTTGGGTGCCGTCTTCATCCATGGCGCTCATCAGCATGGCCAGCAGATCGTTGTGCGGATTGGGCGCGCCGGAGGCTTCTTCTTTTTGGCGTTCGGCGATGATCCGGTACACCAGCGAATCGAGAAATTCGGTTTCACGCTGCGCGCGCCGGTTATTTGGCGTTGGCCAGCTTTCCGGAACTTTCAAGGGCGAGCGCGCTTTGCGCAGCGAGTAGCGCATCAGAAAACCGAGAGAATGTCCGACGTTAGCCGCCTGACCCGATAGCGTGGTGCCGAATAGTGTGCGCACCGCGATGTCCAGCGTCATCGCCATCATTTCCTGCGCCATGTCCCGCACTTCGCCGTCGCGCCAGGCGCTGGAATGTTTGTCGGCGCACTCCACCATGGTCGCGCCGTACTCCACGATGCGGCTGCGGTGAAACGCGGGCTGCGCCAGGCGTCGCTGCCTTCGCCAAAAATCACCTTCGCTAATCAGCAGGCCCTGCCCGAGTAAGCGTTCAGTCACGTCTTTGGTCAGCGTACTTTTGTGGAATTTCGCATGCTGCACGATGGAGACTTGCTCGATGTATTCCGGAAGGTTCAGCAGGATTCGATACTGTTTGAAGACGCGGATGCAGACGATGTCGCCGTATTGGCGAGCCAGGCGCACCAGCGTGGCCAAGGGATCGCGCAACACCTGAAAAGCCAGCCCGAACAGGGGCGTGCCCTTCGGTCCGGGCGGTAGGCGAATTGGAGTTTCAGTCGTCGCCATCGGGACGCAGATCGTTCCTTTCGCCCCTCAGCGCGGAAGGCCTTACTGATGATACGTTCCCGTACCCCGCTTTGCTTCATAAAAACGTGGAGCCTGGCAGCGCCTTGCTGAATCCAATATCGCAGCAACGGGCCAAATCTATTTTTATTGTGCAATCGATGCGGGTAAGATACGCATCGCGTGCGGGGCGGGTAAGGGGATGTCGGTGGAAGTCGAACAACCAGATTGGCTGCTGCAAATTGAAGGCATTCTCGAGAGCTTGAACGAAGGTGTGCTCATTACCGATGAGTGCCAGGCCATTGTGTTCGCGAATTCCAACCTCGAAGAGATGAGCGGCCGCTCCCGGGAAGAATTTGTCGGCTTGGATATTTACAACGTCTACACCAAGGACGAGGCCGATTTCATCAACGAGCAGCGCGAACGCAACTTCCGCGAAGGCAAGAACCGGTTCGAATTTGTTTTGCCCTGCAAGGACGGTAGCCGCTTGCCGGTCATTATCAGCGCGCGGGCCGTGGAGGATCCGGAAGGCCGCCGCTATTCGATCGTCACTTTCACCGATATTTCCGACGTCAAACGCGTCGAGCAGGAATTACGAACCGCGAACCGCGAGCTGGAGGAGCGTTACCAGGAAATTCAGGAAGACCTGACGCTGGCCGCGCGCGTGCAGCAGAGCTTGGCGCCCAAATCGATCGTCTGGGGCGGTGTGGACGTCGAGACTTTCTATCATCCGGTGCGCACGATCGGTGGAGATTTTGGTTTGGTCAGCGCTCTGGATGAAGACCACTTGAATTTGCTGGTGTGCGACGTGTCCGGACACGGCATCGGATCCGCGTTAGTCGCGAATCGCATTTATACCGAAATGATGACCCAGCTTCGTTCTGGTGCGGGGCTGGACGTGATGTTGCGCCATCTGAATCGCTTCGTCATGCACAACATCGGCAGTTCGGTTTTCTTTTTCACGGTGGCTGCGGCACGCATCGACCGCGGCGGACGCCGCATGGTTTTCGCCGGAGCAGGACATCCTCCGGGAATGATTGTGCGCGACGGCGAAGAGCCCCGCTTGCTGGAATCGCGCAGCATGGTCCTCGGCGCTCTGCCCGAAGCGGTGGGACCGGAGGTCACGCTGGACGTGGACCTGCAACATGGCGACCGCGTGGTGCTGTATACCGACGGAATTACCGACGTTTTCGATTCGAACGGGAACATGCTGGGCGTGGAGGGCGTACAGAAATTTGTGCGCGAGACTTCGTTGCTGCCTTTCCACCAGATGAAACAGGGAATCCTCGATCGAGTTGCCGAATGGCGCGACGGACCGCCTACTGACGACGTTTCGCTGGTTTTGATGCAGGTATAACCGGCGCAGGCTGCTGTGCTAGGTTCCGTTAACGCGCAAGAATCGTTTTTTCCCCACTCGCAGCGCCAACATATCCCCGGGATTCAACAAGATCGTTCGCTTTATATCTTTTTCGATTTCGCCGTTCACTTCCACCGCGCCAGCTTTAATCAGGCGCTCGGCTTCGCTGCGGGAAGTCGCCAGACCCGTTTCGGTCAGCACCAAATGCAGCGGGCGCGTGCCCCAGGCTAATTTCATCTCCGGCATATCGGTCGGGGCTTTACGGTCGCGGTAGACCAGGCGGAATTCGTCGGAGGCTTCGCGCGCGGCGTCCTCGCCGTGAAATCCAGCCACAATCGTATGAGCCATTTGCATCTTTGCGTCCATGGGATGCAGCACGCCCATGGTGACCTCTTCGCGCAGCCGCACAATGACCGGGCTGCCAAAATCGGTGAGCAACTCGTAGTACGACCACATCAGTTGGTCGGAAACCGACATTAATTTCCCGAACATTTGTCCCGGAGGATCGGTGATTCCGATGTAATTTCCCAAGCTCTTGGACATTTTCCGTTCGCCGTCGAGACCCACCAGGATCGGCATGGTCATGATGACCTGCGCCGGCAATCCGTACTCGCGCTGGATTTCACGGTGCACCAGCAGATTGAATTTCTGCTCGGTGGCGCCGAGTTCCACGTCGGACTTCAGCGAGACCGCGTCGTAGGCGGTTAGCAGCGGGTAAAGCAATTCGTGCACGGAAATCGGCAGATTGGAATCGAGGCGCGACCGGAAATCTTCGCGTTCCAACATTCGCGCCAGGCGGTAGTGCGCGCAGAGCTGCACCACTTCCTGGCTGGTGAGCTTCCCAAGCCATTCGTTGTTATAGCGAACTTCGGTTTTGCTCTTGTCGAGAATTTTGAAAACCTGCTGCAGGTACGTTTCCGCGTTCTTGTCGACCTGCTCGCGATTCAGCGGCGGTCGCGTCTCCGATTGGCCCGTAGGGTCGCCGATCATCGCCGAAAAATCGCCAATCAGGAAAATGGCGGTGTGGCCCATATCCTGAAACGCCTTCAGTTTTCGCAATACCACGGTGTGGCCCAGATGAATATCGGGGGCCGTCGGATCCACTCCCAGATACACCCGCAGCGGTTTTCCGGTCTTGAACGATTGCTCGAGCTTGGCCTTCAACTCCTCTTCGCGAATAATTTCCGCCGCGCCCTTTTTCAGGCACGCGAGCTGCTCGTCCACCGGCTTAAATTTTGACGACCCCAAGTTTTTCTCCAGATCTTTACGGTTGGATGAGCACACGACGCCCGTCCATACGATACCGCCCTTCCAGCACAATCCTCACCGCTTCCGTGTAAATGCGGTGCTCCTGCCGCAATATGCGTTCGGACAGCACTTCCGGAGTGTCCGCATCTTCGATCGGCACGCAGGCCTGCATCACGATCGGCCCGGCATCCAAATTTTCATCCACAAAATGCACCGTGCAGCCGGCGAATTTCGCCCCGTGCTCGATGGCCTGGCGCTGCGATTCCAACCCAGGGAAGGCTGGCAGCAGCGAAGGATGGATATTCAGTATGTGTTGGGGAAACGCCGCGACGAAATGCGGCGAAAGCAGCCGCATGTATCCCGCGAGGCAGACCAGCTCTACTTTTTTCTCGCGCAAGGCGGCGACTACCAGGCGGTCATAAGGTTCGCGCTCGAGGCCTTTCGACGGAATTACCTGCGTCGTGAGCCCGCGCGTGCGCGCCTTCTCAATTCCTGGTGCGCCTTCGCGATTACTGAGTACGATGGCGATTTCCGCGTTCGGCAGGCGTCCGGCGTCGATGCTATCCGCCAATGCTTCGAAATTCGAGCCGCGCCCCGAAAGTAAGACGCCAATTCTTTTTTTCATGACGCCCGAAATTAGCACAGTTCCAAACCGCTGCAAAACGGGCAGGCTACGATTTTTGCGGCGAGCGAATGCGAGACTTGATGGCATTGTGCACTGCGCGGAAGAGGTTCCCGAGTTGCAACCTGAGACTCGTTCGCGGCGGGTTGACCGTCGCATTCGGCATTCCTGCCTGCAAATAGCCGAGGATATCTTTCGCTGAAATACGCGCGGTCATCGAGTCCACCGAAGCGAATCGCACAATTCCACTGCGATCGACGACGAAGACCGCCGGAATCGCGATTCCGCCCCTTTCTTCAGCGTTGAAAACGCCCCAAGCTTTGACGATAGCTCGCTGCGAGTCGCACAAAATAGGAAACGGCAACGCGAGTCGCTGACGAACGGCTGCAGAACTATGGGGAGGGTCAACCGCGACGGCGGCTACATCCGCTCTGGCCTTGCGAATCTCGCCGTAGAGCTCGCGATACTCGGCCAACTGGCCAAGACAATAGGGTCACCAGTGTCCACGATAGAAAACGAATACGCGCGGTTCCGAAGCAGTCAGATCACCGAGAGTCCGCAACACCCCGGCCGAATCCTGGACCGAAAAGTCCGGAGCTCGATCGCCGACTTTCAGGCCCGCGGACATCGCGTCCATGCAAATCCCTCAGATTTATCCAAGTCAGGTACGCCGCGTGGTTTAGAGTCCCAGCTGTCCCGTATAGTTCACGCGCGGCTTGCCGCGCAGGGCGCGTTCAATGCGACCGATCAGATAGAATTTCTCGCGGCGCCGTTTCAATTCGGATTCGACCCGCGAAACGTTCGCCGCCGGAACCACCAGAATCATGCCCACGCCCATGTTGAAGGTCTGCAGCAATTCGTCGCGCTCGATTTTTCCCAACCGCGCCAGGTAACGGAACACCGGCAGCACCGGCCAGGAATCCAGGTCGATCACTGCCTGTACCTTGGCGGGTAAGGCCCGCGGCAGGTTGCCGGTGATACCGCCGCCCGTAATGTGCGCCATCGACGTGACCCAACCCTTGGCCATAATATTTTTCAGCAACGGCCAGTAGGGTCGGTGAGGTCTCAGCAGCTCGGCTCCGATTTTGTTGCTCACCTCGGCCACATACGTATCTGGCTTGAGTTTGGCTTCGGCGAAAATCAGCTTGCGCGCCAGCGAATATCCATTGGTGTGCAGCCCACTGGAAGGAAGCGCAATCAGCGCGTCGCCCGGGCGCACGCGCCGCGGGTCCAGTCGCATTTTTTCTTCAACGGCGCCGACGATAAATCCGGCCAGATCGTATTCTCCGGGCGGATAGAAATCCGGCATCTCCGCGGTCTCACCGCCAATCAGCGAACAGCCCGCGCGTTTCGCGGCGCGGCTCATGCCGTCAATCACCTGTTCGATAATGGTGGTGTCGAGTTTGCCCATGGCCAGATAATCGAGGAAAAAAAGCGGCTCGGCGCCCTGGGTCAGGATGTCGTTGACGCAATGATTCAGAATGTCCGCGCCGACCCCGGAATGAATTCCGGTGGCGAATGCGATTTTCAGTTTGGTGCCGACGCCATCCGCGCTCGAAACGAGAATCGGACTACGCCAGCGCTTGCGATCCAATTGAAAAAGCGCTCCGAAGCCGCCAATCGGCGCCAACACGCCACGCCGAAAAGTTTTTCCAGCCATAGCCGCAATGCGCCGCTTGGCCTGATCCGCGACGGTGATATTTACCCCAGCATCGGCATACTTCATGTATTCAGTTCTGCTTTCCGGAGAGATTTACGCAGCTTCGCGGATTCGTGATCGAGAACCTAAAACAGATGGAACAATCGCTTCCAGCGAATTTCGCCTGGATGGATCAGCGTGCTCAGATAGGTGCTAAAACGCTCGCCGACGTGCCCCGGTTCCCAGACTTCTTCGGGCGCGTCGATCGACATATATATCAATACCGGCGTGCCGATAATATTTTCGCGCGGCACAAATCCCCAGTAGCGGCTGTCATACGAGTTTTCGCGATTGTCGCCCATCATGAAATATTGGCCGGCGGGAACTTTGTAGGGCCCGCGATTTTCCTGCGGATTCGGAGGATCGGCGCGATACGGCTCGCTCAGCGCCTGACCATTCACGTAAACCACGCCCTGCTTGATCTCGATGGTGTCGCCCGGCAGCCCAATACAGCGTTTGATGAAATCTGGAAAGCCCTGCTCCGGCAGCGGGGCGCGAAACACGATAATTTGCTGCCGCTTCGGTTCGCGCCACAGCGGCACATGCCAGGCGGTGAAAGGAATTCCCGCGTCGTAGCCGATCCGGCTGACAATCAGGTGATCGCCGATCAGTACGGTGCGTTCCATCGAGCCGCTGGGAATCACGCGGGCCTGCACTAACGTGCCTTCGATGAACAGGAACGCCATGATGACCCAGAACCAGGAGACGACTTCGCGCCAGACCTTGTCGCTGGTCGTGGCCGGCGCCGGCGCCGGGGTTTCGATGGCCTGCTCGACCGCGATCGCGTCGGCGTCAGCTTTCACGATGAGCCTCCACTTCCAGTTGGACCAACTCGGTCGGATAACTGCCGGTGTAACACGAGGTGCAGAAATTTCCCTTGGTGTCTTGCACCGCAGCGCGCAACGAGGGCAATGAGACGTAACCCAGTGAATCGGCGCCGAGATACTGGCGAATTTCCTCGACGGAGTTATTCGCGGCGATCAGTTCCTCGCGCCGCGGAGTGTCTACCCCGTAATAGCAGGGCGAAATCGTCGGCGGGCAGCTGATGCGCACGTGTACTTCGGTGGCGCCGGCTTCGCGCACCAGGCGCACAATCTTGCGGCTGGTGGTGCCGCGCACAATCGAATCGTCGACCAGAATCACCCGTTTTCCCTCGATCATTCGACGTATCGGGTTCAGTTTCAGCTTCACTCCAAAATCGCGGATGGCCTGGCTGGGTTCGATAAACGTGCGGCCCACATAGTGATTGCGAATCAGGCCCATGCGGAAGGGAATTCCGGATTCCGCCGCGTAGCCGACAGCAGCCGGCACGCCCGAATCAGGCACTGGCACCACGATGTCCGCTTCCACCGGATGTTCCTGCGCCAGCAAACGGCCCAGGCGTTCACGGGTTTCGTTGACGGGCTTGCCAAAAACGACGCTGTCCGGCCGCGAAAAATAAACGTGCTCGAAAATGCAAAATTGGTTTTGTTTTTCCGGGGCGAAGCGGATCGATTCCAAGCCGCTGCGCGAAATGCGGACCATTTCGCCCGGTTCCACGTCGCGCACGTATTCCGCATCGATCAAATCGAACGCGCAGGTTTCCGAAGCCGCCACCCAGGAGCCGTTCAGCCGTCCAATCGCCAGCGGCCGGAAGCCGCGCGGATCGCGAATCGCGAAAATCTCGTCGGGAGTCAGCAGCAGCAGCGAATACGCGCCTTCGACCTGGTTCAGAGCATCAGCGATAGCGCCGGAAAGATTTCGCGCATTGCTGCGGGCGATCAAGTGAACGATGACTTCGGTATCGCTGGTGGTCTGGAAAATTGACCCGCGATGTTCCAGCTTTTTGCGCAGTTCGATCGCGTTGGTCAGGTTGCCGTTGTGGCCCAGCGCCAGTTTGCCCTTGTTGCAATCGATCACCACCGGCTGCGCGTTGGTCAGCACCGTATCGCCCGCCGTGGAATACCGCGTATGGCCGATCGCGGATTCGCCGGACAATTTGCTGATCACCGCAGGAGTGAAAATTTCCTGCACGTGGCCCATCGATTTGTGGACGTGCAACTGCACGCCATCGGACGAGGCGATGCCCGCCGATTCCTGTCCGCGATGTTGCAGCGCGTACAGTCCCAGGTAAGTCATTTTCGCGGCTTCGGCGTGGCCCAAAATGCCAAACACGCCGCAGTGATCGTGAAAGTGGTCGTCTTCTATGGTGTGCGTTTTGCAGCTCATTCGATTTCGATCGCTTTTTGCAGAGAGTCGCTCCAGGGCTGCTGGAAAGATTCGACAGAGCCTTGTATCACGGGAGAGCCGTTATATTGGATGCGAAA
>PMHK01000193.1:0-3301 GCA_003156635.1 Acidobacteriota bacterium
AAAACTCGTCCCGCAGCGCCATTATGCACGATACCCGCACCGCATCTTCGCCGAACCATCCTGCCCGGATGAAGCTGGAGCCGTACTGCGCGGAAATCAAGCTGAACGACGTCGCGCTGGGCGTGGACAATATTCATTATGACGTTTTTCTGAGCCCGCGGTTCGTGGAATTTACCCGCAAGTATCTGCTGGACCTAGTGCGGCAGACGGTGAACATCAGCCTGGTGTACGGGAAGGATCGCAAGCAGTCAGGCAGCCCGGAACATTCGGCGTTTCGAAAAATACTCACCGAAATTCTGCAGGGTTCGCTGACCGATGCAAAATTCAAGCAGTCAATCGAAACCGACCTGCTGCACCACCTGGCGATCGTCAAGCACCTGAATGCGGAAATCAGCGTGGAATTTTCGAGCTTGATCGTCGAGTGCAAGGACTGGATTCGCGCGCGCGGCGAGGTGTTCGAGCACAGCCAGCAGGCGCACGTGATGCGCGCGAAAATTGCGGAGATCCAGGCGGACAAGAAGAACGTTTACCGCATGGTGGGTGAAACGCTTTGCCGGATTTGGCGCGAAGTGGAAGAGACGACGCTGGCCAAGTCGCGGCGGGCGCTTTTTGGGGAAGACTTTCAGGAAACCTACGAGCTGCTACAGAACCGGTGTTTATTCGTCGAGAACGGGAATGATGACAATCTTTTTCTGGAGCACTACGTACTGCTCGGGAATTTCGTCAACGATCCGGACCGGTTTGAGATTTTCGATTCGTTGCTGCTGGACTTCGTACGCGATTTTATTCTGGCGGGGGACAACGCCGACGATTTGAGCAAGGCGCGCAAGGCNNCACGAGCGTTTGCTGGAGCAGGCACGGCTGCTGCGCTCGGAAACGGCGCGAGTGGAGCAGGAAATCGAAGAGACGTCCAGTCGGGCGGGGGATGGAGATGGATTGTTCCCGTCGTTTTTTAAGAAGAAGGGCGGGCCCAGCCCGGAATCGAAAGGCGAGATCGCGAATCTGCATCAGAAATTCGAATCGTTGGAAAAGAGTTTAGAAGAACTGAGCGAGCCGATCGAAGCGGCCAAGCAGCGCCTGGATTTTCTGGTCGAGGAATATCGCGGGCGGCTGGGCGATTATCTGAACCGGCCGCAAAATGCGCGCTGCCTGTTCGACGAGCAGGCTTCGCGCGCGGACGCGGAATCCGGGGCGCACACGCCGTCGCAACTTCTGGAAGAGTGGCTGCACCGCCTGGAAGAGCGCGAATTGGTTTTGCACGTGCTGGCAGGGTACGAGCTGCGCAAAATTTCGGCGGATTATTGCCCGCCGGTCCACTTGCAGGCGCTGAAGAAGGCGCTGGTGGGTCGCGACGACGCCAGGCGCGTGGAAGCGATCCTGGAGCAATTTCCGGCGCGAAAGATTTCGATGAAACGGCTGGACGAGGCATCGCGGGCGATCCGGCGACGGACGCACGAGGAGCAGCTTTCGACCGCGCTGCAATTCGTAGAGGATTTCATGCGTCTGCGGCGGGACCGGCGCAATTATCACCACGTGGTGGCCTGGATGGAGCGCATCAATCTGGTGCGTTCGGAGCGGGCCCGGGAACTGTCGCGCGCGAATAAGAGTCTCTACGAATTTTTGCATCCGGAGGAAGGCCGGAAGAAAAACGATCCGGTCATCAACCACACGATTATCAAGGCGGATGTGCGCGGGTCGACGGGAATTACCAAGGATTTGCTGGCCAAGGGCATGAATCCGGCGTCGCATTTCAGCATGAACCTGCACGAGCCGGTGAAGAAAATGCTCGAGCGGTACGGCGCGGCGACGGTGTTCATCGAAGGCGACGCGATCATTTTGGCGATTGAAGAGACCGAAGCGAGCCGGGCGACGAAACGCGCGGTGGGCCGCGCGTGCGTGCTGGCACGGGAGATCCTAGCGGTGACCCAGGCCTACAACGTGCGGGCCAAGACGACGGACTTGCCGGCGCTGGAGATTGGAGTGGGCGTGGCGTTTCAGGATTCCGCGCCGTCTTTGTGGATGGACGGGAATTCGAAGATCATGATTTCGCGCGCGTTGAACTTGTCCGATCGTTTATCGAGCTGCACCAAGATTACCAAGCGGCTGTTCCTCAACAATCCGTCGCCTTTTAATGTGTTTTTGTTGCAGCCGCTGATGGAAGACGCGGCGGAAGACGAAGGCGAAGAACTGCTGGTGCGCTTCAACCTGAACGGAATTGAAATGAATGAGGAAGCGTTTCAGAAACTCAGCTCGGAAATTTCCATGGCCTCGATGGCTGGGACATTTCCGATGCCGTGGGGCAAGGAACGCGTGCAGCTTTACGTGGGAGAAGTGCCGTTCGGCGAGACGCTGGAGCCGGTGGTGATCCGCAAGGGATTCGTACACCAGTTGCTGAGCGGCGCGAAAATCGGAGCGCAGGGCACGCGGCCGTATTATGAAGTTTGCACGGATGCCAAGTTGCTCGATTTGGCGCGCAAAAAGTTTGCGACGATTACCCCGAAAAGTTGAACCCGCCTGGCGTCATGCCTATAATTCCAACGGAGGCGAATGAGGTCCGGTGATCTTCGTGGCCTTCAAAGCCATTGATCCTGTCCTTCGCGGCCAGGATGGTGGGTTCGACTCCCACACGCTTCCGCCAACCTATTGTTTCCAAACGGGTTGACTGCTCGTCTGAGTACCAATTGGCACTACCGTACCGATTGGAACTCCTGGCCATAGCATCACATCCGCCAGCGCCTCGATCACCTCGTAGCTTCCCAGTCTTCGCCCCACTCGAATCGCCAGACACTCTCTGGTGTATTCGTCGATCATCGTCAACAGGCGGATCGATCTGCCGTCGTGCGTCATCGCGCTCACGAAATCGTAACTCCACACGTGATTGGCCCGCTCGGGTCTGAGCCGTACACACGATCCGTCATTGAACCAGAGCCTTCTCCTTGGTTTTTGTTTTTCGGGCACCTTCAGCCCTTCCCGACGCCAGATGCGCTGCACTCGATCTTTTCCCACCTGCCAGCCGGCTGCCCGCAACAGCGCCGTGATCCGGCGGTAGCCGTAACGGCCATACTCACTGGCCAGGGTAATGATCGCTCGGGTCAACGCATCTTCATCCACTCGCTGGATCGGCACATAGCGCTGCGTTCCGCGCCACTGATTCACCAGTCGGCAAGCATGTCGCTCCGACAACTCGTGCTTCTCCCGCGCATGCTCCACCGCACTGCGACGTCGGTCAGGGCTTAGAAGTTTCCCTCCGCGATATCCTTCAGAACCTGCTTCTCCAAAGACAGCTCCGCCACCACTCGTT
>PMHK01000193.1:3410-12276 GCA_003156635.1 Acidobacteriota bacterium
TTTCCAGCCATCCTCCTGGTGAATTCTCTCTCACCTCGGCTGGTACAAAAAATCCCGGTCAGGTCAAAAGGTTACATACAAAAACCGAGTTTTTTGAGCTGCATTGGACGGAGGCTTTTAAGAAAGCCCTCCTCCGTTCGCTCGGGAATTCGCTCGTCTCGCTGAAATCTGATACTTCCCACGATCCTTCTCCCGAGCGGTGCTGGTGAGAGTTCCTGGGGTTCGGTTACGTGGCGCGACAAAGTGAGGTCCGCGATGCTTGATTCAATCGAGGGCTTTCCAGTTTCCGGCACGCGCTGCGGTTAGGCGACCGCCTCGGTAGTCAGGTCGATAATGGTATGTCAGCCTTCTTGCTTATTTGTCAATTAAGGCGTGTTCTAAGCAGATAGAAAGCTGGGCACAGATGCGGTCGTCTGCTACACGCCCACGAACGGCTGCTTCATTCATTTTCTATCACTTGGGTTGTCACTGCAACCGCTGACCCCTGAGGTGTATCGATCGCTGCATTTTCGTACAGGCCCCGAGAGACCGTCCGCCTGCACCCTAGTGGTGAGCCGCTTGTGGATTTAAAGAAAGCTTTCGACCCAGCGTCGAAAAAAAACGATTTTCTAAGGAAGGACGGTAAGGAGCTGCGTTTTTTGAGGGCGCCCTACCGTTGACGCGGTCACGACCAAACCGGCGTTCGATGTTGTGTGCTGCAATTCCATCCCCGAAATTTTCGCCTGGGTCTCTCGAGCCGGAACCTGAAAATACGGCGGCAGACTATTCAGCAGGGCCGCTGGTTCGGCTTCAAGCTTCACCCAGGTTCCCGACCGAGGCGCTGGAGCGTCCAGGGTCAGAGTCAAATCAACCGTATCGTGCCCCTTGACGGAATCCACTCGGTTTCCGTCTTTCATAAATTCCGCCTGGTTTACGGGGATTCGCGCGAATATGTTCACTGAGTTTCTAGTCACAAATACTTGATCCCCCGGAGGATCCCCCAGGCAATGCACCGTCAATTTGGTGATGACTGTTTGCGCGCCGGGCGCGACCGCGACATGCGTGTCATCCCAAAACAAATAGACGCCATTCTGAACCACGGGGACCTTGGTGTAGAACGGCTTGGTTTCCGCATTCGTGTCGGGCCGGTGCTCCCCCGTCCCGTCATTCCAGTCAATCGTCGGCACAAAATTATCGGCGTAGGAACATGGATTGGTGATCAGTCCGATGGGCGCATGCGATTGCACTGAACGATAGGAAACTCCGGCTTCAAAATCTACCGCCGTCAAAATCATTTTGTCCGAGCCGGCTTGTGCTACCGGTGTTTGGCCCGGCGAGAGCGGTAAAAAAAACACCCCCAAGAGGATCATCGTCAGAAATGGGATTGTAATTTTCATCTGCGCGAATTCTACCTCAGAACAACCGGCCCACCATTACCGCCGCTGCCTTCAGCAGCAAACTAGGCGCGATTAAACAAAATCGGAGCGCCGAGCTTTGAGCTGTAATTGGGCCGGTAGCGTTCTGTATTGTACTGAGTAACGATGTCAACTTTGCGTGCGCCGGCCGAAACATGCGGCAAGTCCGCGTGCGCGTAGCAGCCATTCTGCAGGCCGACCATGCGTCCGGTGATTCCGTCGCGAATCAGATCCACCGCGATATTCGCAAAGGTGGTCGCCACGATTTGATCCATCGCGTCGGGATCGCCGCTGCGCAAATCGTAGGTCAGATCGCTGGTCATGGTTTCTTCGCCGGTTCGTTGCTCGAGTTCTTTGGCCAGCGCCTGTCCCACGTCCACCTTCTTGCGATGACCGTACGCGTCCATCTCACCCACTTCCTCAACCTTGCCCTGCTTGGGAGCCGCGCCCTCGGAAACGATGACGATCGAATAATTGCTTTCGTTATGGTGTTTGTCTTCGAGCAACAGCTCTGACACGTGCGCCATATCAAAAGGGTATTCGGGAATCAGGCAGCGTGCGCCGGTCACATACGCGGTGTACAAAGCGGTGAAGCCGGCATCCCGTCCGAAGATGCGGAAAATTCCGATTCGTTCGTGCGATCCCAGCGTAGTTCGCTGGCGAGTGATCGCATCTTTCGCGCGCGTAATCGCCGTCGAAAATCCGATGCAATATTCGGTGCCGGCCACATCGTTATCCATGGTCTTGGGCACACCGATGACCGGGAAACCATTCCGCGAAAGCGTGGCCGCGAATCCGAGAGTGTCGTCGCCGCCGATCGCCACCAGACATCCAATTCCAAGTTTTTCCAAATTCTCAATCACAATCGAGGTGAAATCGTAGTTCTTGCCGTCAAAGGGCAGGCTCTTCAGCCGATCTTTCGAAATGTGCGCGGGCACTTTGGAGGCCGCGACGCGGCTCGGATTGGTGCGCGACGTGTGCAAAATCGTTCCGCCGGTGCGGTCGATGGTGCGCGTGTTATCGCGCGTCAACTCGCGATGGTAAATGCTTTCCCCGGTTTCAGAGGTATCGACGTTCGTCAGCCCTTTCCAGCCTTTGCGAATACCGACGACGTTCTTGCCCATTTCGGTCGCGCGGTACACCACGGATTTGATCACCGAGTTCAGCCCTGGGACGTCTCCGCCCCCCGTGAGAATACCGATCGTATTTTTCCCCGACATTCTGAGCCGCTCCTTGCGATTTTCGATTCGCGAGCTGCACTCGCGTTTGGGATTGCCTAGGATACGTGGCCATTATAGTTGATTGCTCGTCTTTGAGAGCCCCCTTCGCAGCACTCGGGAGGTCTCGCCCCAGCCAAAGCGCCGACACATGGTGATTACTACAAACGGCGGAGTTGCGACCAAATTGCTTCCCGCTTCTTGCGGACTCTGGTACCATTTAGGTTCGGTCAAAGTTCAAATTTCCGTTTGGAGCGAAGCATCAATGGCACTGGCCTGTGAAATCTGTAACAAGAAACCTCAATACGGCAACACGATCAGCCACGCGCACAATGTAACCCGCCGGCGCTGGAACCCGAATCTTCGGCGAGTTCGCGCCGTGGTCAAGGGCACCAACGTCCATATTCGTGTCTGCACGTCCTGCATTCGGTCCGGCCGCGTAACCAAGGCCGCGTGACGTCCGCTCCTCCCCGGAAGGAGTTCGGTTTGACTCGGCGAGTCCTGATCATTACCGCAGTTGCGTGCGCCCTGCTCGCAGGATGCAAGAAAGAAGCCGCGCCTTCTCCGGGCGTCTGGGCCACGGTGAATGGAAATGACATCACCCGCGATCAGGTGGAAAAGTATTTCCGCACGCGAGTGAACGCCGAAGGCCCCACCCCATCCCAGGAAGAAGCCCTCTCACTGAAGCTGAATATCCTCGACGAGTTGGTGAACAACGAGATTCTGCTTGAGCGCGCCAAGAAAGCGAATCTGGTGGCGAGCGATGCCGAGGTCGAAGACAAGTTTACCGAATCAAAAACTCCCTTCACTGAAGAAGAATTCCAGAAAAAGTTGAAAGACACCGGCTTGACGGTCGAAGATTTGAAAGGGGACATCCGCCGGCAGCTGTCCGTTCAGAAATTGCTGAATCGGGAGGTCGTCGCGAAAATCTCGATCACCGATCAGGACGTCCTAGATTTTTATAACAAGAATCGCGCTCAATTTAATGTGGCCGAGCCGCAATATCACATCGCCCAGATCGTCGTAACCTCCCATCCCGATCCGGCCGTGCACAATCGCAAAAACGACAAGGCCACCACCGATCCGGAGGCCAAACGCAAAATCGCGTTGATCGAACAAAAGCTGGCCGGCGGCGCGGATTTTGGCCAGTTGGCCATGGACTACTCCGAAGACTCCACCGCAACCACGGGCGGCGATTTAGGATTTGTACCGGAATCGGCGCTCAATCGCTCCGACCCGGTATTGAAAAAGACGGTTCTGACCATGAAGGCGGGCGATGTCACCCAACCCATTGGCGACAAAAACGGCTACCGGATCCTGAAACTGATTGCCAAAGAGCCCGCCGGCCAGCGCGAACTTTCCGACCCGCAAGTGCAGCAGTCCATCCGGGATATGCTGCGTAACCGCAAAGAACAACTCCTACGTTCCGCTTACATGATTAACGCCCGCGACGAGTCGCACGTGACGAATTACTTGGCTCGGCAAATCTTGGAATCCGCAGGCAAGCTCCCCAACTAACCTGGTTTGGCACACACACATATTTCCAAGCAGAAAATCAGAATAGAAGAATTGCTTAGGTGTGGAAGAACGTTACGAATTCCGGCGTAGCCCGGGCGGTTAACCGCGCGTTGCGGTCTGTACTAGAGGACGGTTCGGTCGCATCGACCTCGCGATGCCCACGATGAGCAGGCCAGCCAGAGGAGTTAAGAGCAGGCAAGCTAGGAAACTCTTCCAGAACGTGATCCCTTCGCGCTCCATCTTATCCGCGACGACCGCGCAGGCCGAGAGCCAGAGCAGCGCCACAATCCCCAACGATAGCCAACCGACGGCTACCGCGAAATGCATCTGTCCCAACATTATTGCTCCCCAGAAACCGCAGGTACGCCACCGGCCCGCTGTTTACCTTGATTTGATTGTCAGTGCAGGCGAGCAGGGTGGAAAGGGCCAGGTCGGAGGTTAATGCTTAATGGTAAACAGTTACTGGTAGGATGCCTTGGTCAAGCCACTACCGCGACGACATCACCCGGATTGACCGTCTGACCTTCGACCACGCCCACACGTTCAACTGTGCCGGATTTGGGCGAGCGTACTTCGTTCTGCATCTTCATGGCCTCAACAATCACCAGGCCTTGCCCGCCCTCCACCACATCTCCCACCTTGACCAGCGTCCGAACGATCTTCCCCGCCATCGGGGCCGTGATCTTCTGGCGGCCTTGGGCCTCGGACGCACCGGCAGGATTTTTCTTCAGTGCGCGGGGATTCTCAACTGCCGCGGAATACTCGTATCCATTCGCCGCGACGCGCAGCCCGGTGCTGATTTCGTGCACCTGAACTTCGAAGGATTTGCCGTCGATGATGACCGAATACACGCCCGGAGAGATTTCGAACGCATCTGCCTCGAGTTCGCGGCCATCGATCTTCCATCGCGGCCGCTCGCCCGGGTGCGTTAACTCGACAGTGTGTTTGCGATCTTGAAGTGTGACGTCAATTTTCATAGCTGTTGTGAAGTTGGACCACAAACACTATCCGCGACCGATGCCGCCTAATTGATCGAGGCGGCTTTCCAGCTTCCAACGCGAAACCGGCTGCGTCGTCTCATCTGAGGCCACGGAAGGTTGCCGCGCACTCGATCGTGAATGCCACATTGCGATGGCGATTGCCGCTGCGTTGTCCCGCGCTAAATCGGCGGCCGTTCCAACAGTCGTCAGCTGGAGGGCCGTTCCGGCGTGGGCCAGGAAATCGTCCAGCCAGCGAGTGTAAACCGAGCCATTGATGAAATCGCGGTTGGCCAGAATGCGTTCGAAGAGCCTTACATTCGTTTTGATCCCGCCAGCTTGATATTCCCGCAGCGCACGCCTCATTCGGCCCATCGCTTCGGCGCGATCGCTTCCCCAGGCGATCAGTTTTCCGAGCATGGGGTCGTATTCGTTCGGAACAGTCCAACCTTCATATACTCCGTCGTCCAAACGAATTCCAGGTCCCGAAGGCGTCGCGTAGTTCGTGATCTTTCCCGGAGAGGGGAAGAAATTATTGTCTGGGTCCTCGGCGTAAATTCGGCACTCGATGGCGTGGCCGCGCAGCGTGACGTCCTTCTGCGTAAACGGAAGCGTCTCGCCGGCGGCGATCCGGATTTGCAGTTTGACGATGTCGAGCGACGTCACTATCTCGGTGACCGGATGCTCAACCTGCAGGCGGGTGTTCATTTCGAGAAAGTAGAAATTGCGGTCGGCATCCACCAGAAATTCCACCGTCCCCGCATTGGTGTATTTTCCCGCTCTGGCCAATTTCACCGCAGCTACGCCCATTGCCGCCCGCAATTCAGCCGTCATCACCGGTGAAGGACATTCCTCGATCACTTTCTGGTGCCGCCGCTGGACCGAACACTCGCGTTCTCCCAGATACACCATGTTTCCGTGCTCATCGCCCAGGACCTGAATCTCAATGTGCCGCGGCTTCTCCAGATATTTTTCGAGATACATGCGGCCGTCGCCAAACGCGTTTTGAGCTTCGGAAGAAGCATCGCGCCAGGCGGAATCGAGGTCGCTTTCCTTCGTGACCACGCGCATGCCTTTGCCGCCCCCGCCCGCGACAGCTTTCAGCACAATGGGAAATCCAGTCTTCCGCGCCACTTCGGCAAGCTCCTGGGTGCTTTCAATTGGCGCAAGGGTGCCGGGAACCGTGAGAACCCCGATTTCTTTGGCGATCAGCCGTGCGGCAGTTTTCGAGCCCAGCCGTTCCATCGCTTCCGGCGAAGGACCGATAAATTTGATGTTTGCTTTGGCGCACGGTCGGGCGAGCGCTGGATTTTCGGCGAGAAACCCGTAGCCTGGATGAATCGCGTCGCACCCCGAGTAGCGCGCCGCCCCGATAATTTTCTCGACCACCAAGTAACTGGCACGCGAAGGCGCTTCACCGATTG
This sequence comes from Acidobacteriota bacterium, assembly GCA_003156635.1. GTDB lineage: Bacteria > Acidobacteriota > Terriglobia > Acidiferrales > UBA7541 > Palsa-295. Next base: position 9,941 of record PMHK01000193.1, read on the forward strand.
GATAGGCTTCATCGGCGAGCCGCACGTGCAGCGCCGCGCGATCGACATCGCTATACACCGCGACGGAGCGGATGCCCAGCTCGCGGCAAGCGCGAATGATGCGCACCGCGATCTCGCCCCGGTTGGCGACCAAAACCCTTGCAAACATGGCGCTACTGTAGTTGCTGCGCTGTCCCGGACGTGTCCAGCGGAGCGCTCAGCGCGCCGCTCAGCTCGCTCCGAGACTGACCGATTGGCTATAGAAGGAGTAGGTGATCGGGGCTCCTGGTAACGGCAGCGCGCCGACCTTCTCGACGGCGATCGTGGTGCTGTTGGGCGCGAGGTTGAACGGCGCGGCGTAGTCAACTCGCGCCGGCGCGCGCAGCAGCAGACCATCGCTGGCGGTCTCCTCGACCAGTCGATGGGCAGCACCGTTGAGAACCACCACGCGCTGAGCGGGTCTGAAGAGGAGGGCAGTCAGGCGCTCAAAGCCGGCCACCGCGACACCGCTGATACGCACGAAGACGACTGTGTCGTCGTTGGGTGGCGCCGGCACTGCGACGACCTGGTTCCAGTTGGCATGCACCGTGCGCAGCAGTACCGGAGCTGCACAGCGGTTTGGCCCGAGTGCCAGCACCTGCCAGCTCGAGGTGGCCCGCAGCGGCCTGTAGCGGCAGAGCATCGTGCGCGTCGTCAGCGGCTCGTCAAACGACAAGACGCGGCCGTCAATTGGGCCCTCGAGGTTGCGCAAGATGCGTTGCGGCGCGTAGGCGGAGTTCAGCGCGTCGGCGTTGTCTTGGTCGAGGCTCGTCGTGTACGCCGTGTACGACTGGAAGACCGGCAGCGGATGCCAGGCAAGGTCATATGCCCACGCCACCGCGACCTGATACGGCGCGACGTGGGTCGTTTTACCGCGCACCAAGTTCAGTGTCTGCTGGTCGATCGGGTAGCTGTGCTCGATCAGCGCGCGGCCCTGGGCCATGATCGCGTCGCGCTTTGATCGCTCGCTGACCTGCTCAATCTGCTTGACCGCTGAGCTCGCATCGCCAGGAAAGTCGAGCACGTGCGAGAACGCACTGCCCGCAGCCACGACGCTAAACAGGCACAACGCAGCGGTCGCGCCCAGCGCGGCCAGACGACGCTCGGGGCCCCACCGAAACGCGAGGAACCCCCCCAGCATCGAGTCAAAAAAGATCTGATTGTGACCCGCATCGTGGCGAACGAACCCTTCCTTGAACTCGAAATAGAAGAAGGTGATCCATAGCGCGACGATCCCCCAGCGTCGCCGCGACTCGCCGTTTGCGGTCATCTGCAGTGCCCCGACGAGGCCAAACACGAAGGCCGCGCACGCGGCCACGACCGGCCAGCCATCGATTAAGGCGCCGCCGCCCATTCCCGCCGCATATCCAGAGATGATCTGCTCAGTGCTGTGGGCGAACGCCGGGAGTGTCCCCAGGCCCTGCCCGGTGGCGCTCCAGCCGATCAGCACCGCCACGACCATTGCCGCCACCGTCACGGCCAGCTGCACGCTGCGGCGACCACGCGCCGTGCACGCCATCACCAGCGCCAGCGCGACGAGCTCGATGCCGGTCGACGTTTTGTTCAGCAGCTCGAAGCCGGCGACGGCGCCGGCGGCGGCCATCGCGATCAGGATCCGGCTGCTGTCGGAGAGGCGGTCCACCGCCCACACGCCGAAAACCAGAAAGGGAACGGTCTCGAGCGCGCTGCCACTGGCGCTCGCGACAAGCAGCGCCACGGCGGCGCCCGCCACCGCGCCATAGCTTCGTCGCGCGCCGGCGAACAGGGCGCCCGCCAGGGCGAGGCGCACGAGCACGGCATAGAAGAATGCGATGGCGCCGGTGTGGCTGTACCAGAGCGTCGGAACGCTGAGGAATCCGAGCGGGCCATAGGTGAAGATCAGGTGGTTCCCGAACGTCACCCCGTCGTGCAGCGCCATGTGCAACGCCGCTCCCCAACTGTTGTCGACCCCGGGCTGAGGCTCGAGCGGCAGCGTCTGCCAGGACAGCAGCGCGACCGCCACCGGCACGACGATCCATGCCGTCGCGGCCTTTACGCGTTGGCTGGCGAAGCGCGAGGACCAACTGGTACGCACGCTGCTGGGGCGGGCGTCGGGCAGGCGTGCGCCACCGGTTGGCTCGCTGGCTGCGCTCACGTCAGCCGGTCGAACGCTGCGCGGACTCTTCCCTCTGCGATTCGACGACGTCGGCGGACTCGTTCGTGATCGCCGGTGGCTCGCCGTCGGTGTGCACGCGGACGGCCGGAGCGCCGACTCGCCAGCCGGCGCGCGCAGGCTCGCGCTGCGCGCCGGAGCGCCGGTAGTCACCGCGACTTAGATG
>PMHK01000057.1 GCA_003156635.1 Acidobacteriota bacterium
AATCCGGATGGCGGATTCGGCGAATCGATTCTTTCGTATTACGACGAGACGCTGAAGGGGAAAGGCAAGAGCACGGCGTCGCAGACTGCGTGGGGCCTGATTGGATTGCTGGCGGTGGTGGGTCCGAATGACGCGAACGTGGAGCGCGCGGTGGGCTGGCTGGTGGAAAATCAGAAAGCCGACGGATCGTGGGACGAAGCGGAATTCACCGGGACCGGATTTCCGTGCGTGTTCTATTTGAAATACCACATCTACCGGAATGCGTTTCCGTTGTACGCGCTGGCGCGTTACGACAATTTGCGCAAGGGCCGGCGCAGGTTTGTGGGCGTGCAGATTCCCGCCGAAGAAGTGAAGCTGGCCGCGGATCCCGACCACCGATAAAGGCGCGCGCGGTTTGCAGTCGAGCGCGAGTGTGGCGCGTCACTCATCCAAGGAATTTAGAAGGTAAACTCGCCGGAAATTTTGGCGGGTGCAGGATTTCGCAGGGAAGCGCGGGGGGAGAAGTTGCCGCAGCCTGGAAATAAGGCAATTCGCGTTATATGACCACGCTCGTTACCGGCGCGACCGGTTTCGTCGGTAGTCACGTCGCTCGCCAGCTTGTCTCTTCCGGAGAAAATGTCCGGGTACTGGTCCGTCCCACGAGTAATTTCAAGTTGCTGGAAGATCTGCGGGTGGAACGCGCGGAAGGGGACCTGCGGGATGCGGGGTCGATCGAACGCGCGATGCGCGGCGTGCGCCGGGTGTTTCACGTAGCCGCGGATTATAGGTTGTGGACCCAACATCCAGAAGAGCTTTACGAGAGTAATGTAGAGGGGACCCGGCGGCTGATTGCGGCGGCCGAGCGCGCGGGCGTGGAGCGCATCGTTTATACCAGCACGGTAGCGACGATTGCGATGCCGCAGCATGGCGCGGCGCTGCCGAACGAAGCCACCGCGGCGCGCCTGGAAGAAATGATCGGGCACTACAAGCGGTCGAAATTTTTGGCGGAGCAGGTGGCTCTGGACGCGGCGAAGGCTGGGGCTCCGGTGGTGATTGTGAATCCCACGGCGCCGGTGGGTCCGGGGGATTGGAAGCCGACGCCGACGGGTAGAATCATTCTGGATTTTCTGTTGGGGAAAATGCCGGCGTACGTGGATACGGGTTTGAATGTGGTGGCGGTGGAGGATGTGGCCGCGGGACATTTGCTGGCGGCGGAAAAAGGGCGCAGCGGCGAGCGTTATATTCTGGGCGGGCGCAACATGACGCTGAAGGAAATTCTGGATGCGCTGGCGGCGATTACCGGAAGACGCGCACCGCGCTTAAAGCTACCACATGTGGTAGCGTTAGCTGCCGGGTACGCCGACGAGTGGTATTCGCGGCTGGCGGGGCGCGAGCCGCAGATTCCGGTAGAAGGCGTGAAGATGTCGCGGCACAAAATGTTTGTGGAGAGCGACAAGGCGGCGCGGGAATTGGGTTACGCACCGGGAAAGATTGAAGCGGGGCTGGAGCGCGCGGTGCGGTGGTACGCGGACCATGGCTACGTTCCGAGTTTGGCGGCGAGCAAGGGCGCGGCGCATCCGGCGGCGGCTTGAGGAAATGACTTGAAGATTCTGGTGACATTCGCGGTTGAGGCTGAGTTTGCGCCGTGGCGGAAATCGCGAGGATTTGTAGCCAGGAAATTAGGCAATGTTCCCATTTATACGGCCGAGATCGGGGCGACGAGCGTAGGAGTGATATTGACCGGGATGGGCCCGGTTAACGCGCGACGAGCGGTGGAAGCGGCGTTGGCAATCGAACATAGCGCGTGCATTTCTTCGGGTTTCGCGGGTGCGTTGCGGGCGGAGTACGAGGTTGCGGATCTGCTGGTCGCCGGTGCGGTTCGGCGGCGTGGCCAAGCCGAAACGATTCCGTGTGACGCGAGATTGGTCGAAGACGCGTTGCGGGCAAACGGCGTGGCTGAAGTGAACTGCTTCGTCAGCGTAGAAAATATCGCGGAGTCGCTGGAAGAGAAGGCGAGCCTGGCAAAGTTTGGCGAGGCGGTAGAAATGGAAAGCTACGCAGTTCTGTCCGTAGCGGCCGAGCGTAAGGTGCCGGCAGTAGCGATTCGGGCGATTTCGGATCGATTCGATCAGAAGTTGCCGATGGATTTTAGCGGCTCGATCGACGAGTGCGGCCACGTCATGAAAGGGAAACTGGCGCGGCAGATTGCGAGCGACCCGTCGAAAATTCCGGCGCTGATCCGGTTGGGGAAGCAAAGCAGCGCGGCGGCCAACCGGCTGGCGGAGTTTTTGGAGAACTACATCGAGCGGCTGGCGGCACAGGACAACGGTGAAGCCGCTCGTTTTGAAAAAGTGGTGCACAGCTAGCAGATTATGAGCCAGACCATCGAACAGCTCGGAACGCAGCGCAGGACGCCGGCGCACGGCGGGAAGATGCGGGCCGGGGTGTATCGCGGCAAGGGGCAAGTGGTGGTGGAAACCTTGCCGATTCCGGAAATTGGCGAAGGGGAGCTTTTGTTCCGGGTAGCGGCGTGCGGAATTTGCGGGACGGACATCAAGAAGATTCATCACGGATTTGTCGCCGCGCCACAGGTGCTGGGGCACGAGCTGGCCGGAACGGTAGTGAAGATCGGACGCGGAGTTACAAAATTTAAAGTAGGCGACCGGGTGGTCAGTTTCCACCACATTCCCTGCGGCGATTGTTTTTACTGCGAGCAGAAATTGTTTTCGCAATGCGCCGGGTACAAGAAGACCGGACTGACGGCGGGGCTGGGCGATCCCAACGGCGGCGGGTTCGGCGAATACGTGCGGGCCATGCCCTGGATTGTGGAACGCGGAATGATCGTGCTGCCGGATGAGGTGAGCTTCGAAGAAGCGACGTTTGTGGAGCCGGTGAACACCTGCCTGAAAGCGGTGCGCAAGGCGCGGGTGGGGAAAGGCGAGACGGTGCTGGTGATCGGCCAGGGGCCGATCGGCATGTTGCTGATGATCCTGGCGAAATACGAAGGCGCGGAAGTTTACGCGAGCGATCCGATGGCGGGGCGGCGCGCGGCCAGCTTGAAATTCGGCGCGAAAGAAGTCTTCGACCCGACCAAACAGAATCTGCAGCAGGAAATGCGCGAACGAACCGGCGGACGGGGCGCGGACGCGGTGCTGGTCGCTGTGCCCAGCCCGGCACTGGTTCCGGAAGCGCTGGCGATAGCGCGGCCCGGCGGTCGCGTGCTACTCTTTGCCCATAATGATCCGGTGATGCAACTGGACTTTCCGGCTGCAGCGGTGGGTGTCGAAGAGAAAGAAATCCTCGGAAGTTACAGCGCTTCGGTGGACGATCAAGCCGAATCCGCGGCACTTGTGTTCGAGCGCCGCTTACCGGTACGCGAACTCATATCTCATAGATTTCCACTCGAACGGATCGCGGAAGCGTTGGAGCTCGCGGCTCATCCCGCGGAGGACACGCTAAAAGTGGTGATAACACACGCATGAGCACTGATAAAGAAAGAAATGGGCACATGTCGGCCGCCATCCTGTATGGCGTCGAAGATCTGAAGATCGAGACCGTCGACATTCCCGAAATCAAGGAAGACGAAGTCCTGGTCCGGGTTAAGGTGGCGCTGACCTGCGGCACGGACCTGAAAGTGTGGAAGCGCGGGTATCACGCGCGAATGATCAAGCCGCCGGCGCTGTTCGGCCACGAGCTCGCGGGAGTGATTGAAGAAACCGGCAGCCGGGTGAACGGCGGCGTGCGCAAAGGCATGCGCGTTTTTCCGGCGAATTCGGCGCCATGCACAGTTTGTTTTTATTGCAAGAAAGGCCAGCCGAATCTTTGCGAAGATTTGCTGTTCAACAACGGAGCGTACGCGGAGTACATCCGGATTCCTGGGCGAATCGTGCGGCAGAACATGCTGGAAATTCCCGACGGCGTCACCTACGCCGACGCGGCCATGACCGAACCGCTGGCTTGCGTGCTGCGCGGAATTCATGAGACGGGAATCAAGGCGGGCGACACCGCGGTGGTGATCGGCTGCGGCGCGATTGGTTTGAAATTCATTCGCATTTTGGCGCAGCGCAAGGTGCGGGTCATTGCGATCGGCAAAGGCCAGAGCCAGATGAATATCGCCAAGCGGCTGGGCGCGACGGCGGCGTTCGATGTGGCCCAGACGGAAAATCCGGTGGCGGCGGTGCGCCAATTGACCGAAGGCGCGCGCGGGGCGGACGCGGTGATCGAAGCGGTAGGGCGCGCGCAAACCTGGGAATGGGCGCTGCAAATCGTGCGCAAGGGCGGCACGGTGAATCTGTTCGGCGGCTGCCCGTCGGGAACCGAAGTGAAAATCGATCCAGCGGCGCTGCATTACGCCGAGATCACCATCAAGTCCACTTTTCATCACACGCCGCAATTCATTCGCGAAGCGCTGGAAACAATCGCGCGCGGGGAAATCCGCGCCAGCGATTTTGTGACGGGCGAAGTGAATCTGGACGAATTGCCGAAGCTGTTTCAGGACATGAAAAACCGAAACGGCGAATTGAAGACCGCGGTCATTCCCTGAAGCGCCACGCTGCAGGGCACGCTGGGCACCATGCTGCCAACACCTGAACTGGAAATCGCGCGCAATCTCCCTGCGGCCAATTGTGCTCCGGCGGAAGCGGAGCGCTACACGCGCTGGCTGGCGACGCACCACTACGAAAATTTCAATGTGGTTTCGTGGCTGCTGCCACGCGAATTGCACCAGCATTTTTATAATGTGTACGCGTATTGCCGGTGGGCGGATGATTTGGGCGATGAGGTTGCCAATTCGGCGCGGGCGCTACAGTTGCTGGACGCCTGGGAAGACGAATTGAAATTGATTTACGCCACGGACGGGCCGGGGCCGTCGCATCCGGTTTTGATTGCGCTGCGGGAAACGATTCGCGCGAAGAATATTCCGATTGCGCCGTTCAGCGATTTGTTGCGTGCTTTCCGCCAGGATCAAACCGTAAAGCGTTACGCGACGTGGGATGCGGTCTACGACTATTGCGTGTATTCGGCGAATCCGGTGGGGCGGCTGGTGCTGTATTTGTGCTCGTATCGCGACGCAGCGCGCCAGGCCATGTCGGATGCGACCTGCACCGCTTTGCAGCTGGCGAATTTCTGGCAGGATGTGTCGGTCGATCTAGAAAAAGGGCGAATTTATATTCCGCTCGAAGCGCTGGCGGCACACGGTTTGACGGACGCGGATATTGTCGGAAAGAAATTCGATCTGCGTTATGTCGCGCTGATGCAATCGCTGATCGCGCGGACGCGAGAGTTGTTTGACGCGGGAAGGCCGCTGGCCAGGACGGTGCAGCCCTTCCTGCGCACCGACCTGGAGATGTTCACGCGCGGCGGGCTGGCAATTTTGGACGCGATCGAGTCTTCCGGGTACAACACGCTGCAAGCGCGGCCTTCGGTTAGCAAATTGACGCAGGTCAAGTTGCTGACGCAGACGCTGGCGGTTACGGCGTTCTCGCGATTTAGCAAGAACTCTGATTCATTTTCGGGCGATCGGATGCGGCGGCCGGTACAAGATCAGGACGCAAGGCTGAAGGCGGATCCCGACCGAGACAGCCGCTCCATCGTTGAATCGGTGATGGCCGAAGAAGAAAAAGCGACGGGCGCGACTAAGTTTAATGGCTATACCGAAGCGGTGCGCAATTCGTATGACGAGTGCAACCGTATTGCGCGGGCATCGAAGAGCAGTTTTTATTTGGCGTTTTATGGTTTGCGCCGCGAGAAGCGCAACGCGCTGTGCGCGTTGTACGCCTTCATGCGGCTGATCGACGATGTGTCGGACGAGCCGGGAGATCTGGAGTCGAAGCGCCAGGGCCTGGCGCGCTGGCGCGGGATGTTGGACGACGCGGTGGACGGCCGGACGGGCGGGCACGCGGTGTTCCCGGCGCTGGCCGATACGATCGCGCGGTTTGAAATTCCGACGCGGTATTTTCACGATTTAATTTTGGGTGCGGAAATGGACTTGACGGTCGCGACCTACGCGACCTTCGACCGGCTGTCGGAATATTGCTATCGCGTCGCGGGCACCGTGGGGCTGACCTGCATTCATGTTTTTGGTTTCAGCGACCCGAAGGCGCCGGATTTGGCGGAGCGCTTGGGGCTCGCGTTTCAACTAACCAATATTATTCGCGACGTAGGCAGCGATTACGCGATCGGGCGAGTTTATTTGCCGCAAGAGGATCTGGACCGGTTTGGCGTGCGCGCGGAGGAATTGCGCGGGCCGGTGACGCCGAGGATTCGCGATCTGCTGGAATTCGAAGCGGACCGCGCCTGGCAGATGTATGCGGAAGGCGCGCCGCTGGTGAAAAAAATCAATGCGGACAGCCGGGCCACGTTGTGGGCGCTGGTCCGGACGTACAGCACGTTGCTCGCGCGGATCGAAGAGCGCGACTTCGACGTTTTCAGTTCGCGGATTTCGACGTCGAGCGCCGAAAAAATCCAATTTCTCCTGACGGCGGGGATGACGGGTTGGTGGAAGAAGGATGCCCTCGCAAAGCGTTCTGGTGATCGGCGGCGGATTGGCGGGGCTGTCGTCCGCCGTCGCGCTGGCTGATGCAGGACTGCAGGTCCGGCTGATCGAAAAGCGCCCGCACCTGGGCGGCCGCGCAACTTCCTACACGCTGCCGGACGGCAGCGAAGTGGACAACTGCCAGCATGTGACGCTGGGGTGCTGCACCAACCTCGCGGATTTTTACCAACGAGTGGGCGCGGGCGAAAAAATCCGTTTCTACGACAAATTATTTTTTGTGGACGCGGCAGGGAAACGTTCGACGATTGCGGCGGCGCCGCTGCCGCCGCCGCTG
>PMHK01000064.1 GCA_003156635.1 Acidobacteriota bacterium
TCGATTCTGAATCTCGATGACAGCACGATTCAAATCCAACTCACCCAGGGCACGATTGAAGTTCACGTCCGGCGCTACGATCCGGATAACGCCTACGAAATCGATACTCCTAATCTCGCCTTCACCATTTATGCCCCCGGCAAATATCGCATTCAAACCGACCCGGAGGGCTACTCCACGATGATTCTGGTCCGTGATGGCGAGGGCCAGGTCACCGGCGGCGGCCAATCGTATGACGTTAATCCGAACCAGATGTACACCTTCAGCGGCACGGATCAACTGGGCTACGACGTGCAACCCGCCGGTGGTCCCGATCCATTCGAGAGTTGGTCCGCGTCACGCGACTTGCGAGAAGACGCTTCCGCCTCTTCCCGCTACGTCTCACGCGATATGGAAGGCTACTACGATCTCGACGACCACGGCGACTGGCAGAACGATCCCGAATATGGTCCGGTCTGGATTCCCCGCAACGTAGTCGTCGGCTGGGCTCCCTATCAGGACGGCCACTGGGTTTGGGTCGCGCCGTGGGGTTGGACTTGGGTCGATTCCCAACCGTGGGGCTTCGCGCCATTCCATTACGGTCGCTGGGCTCAGGTCCGCGGCGGCTACTGGGGATGGGTACCTGGTCCTCCGGCGGTTCGCCCGGTGTACGCGCCAGCCCTCGTAGGATTCGTTGGCGGTGGCCCCGGCAGTGCTGGCGTGTCGATCGGCTTCGGCGGTGGATTCGCGGGCGTGGCCTGGTTCCCGCTAGGCCCTCGTGACGTGTATTTGCCCGCGTACCACACGAGTCCCGCGTACGTTCAGAACGTCAACATCACCAACACACGAGTGATTAACGTTACGCAGGTCACCAACGTTTACAACACCTACCACACCACCACCGTCGTCAACAACGTGACGGTCAACCGCATCAACTACACCTACGCGAATAATGCCGCAGCCGTCACTGCGGTCTCGCGTGAAACTTTCGTCGGCGCCAAGCCGGTTCAAGCCTCCGCCGTTCGCGTCACGCCCGAACAATTGCAAACCGTACACGTGGTTCAGACTGCGCAACCGCTTACACCTACCCGTGCCAGCTACGTTTCGGCCACGGCCCGCGTAACTCCCGCGGCGTCCAGACCACCGATTGCTTTCGCCCAGACCAGAGTCGTCGCCCGTATCGCACCTCCGGCACCCGTTGTGCGTCCCGGTATTGCGCCGCGTCCGGCGCCTCCGATCATCAGCGCAGGAGTTGCTCCCAAGGGTGGACAACCTGCCGCGCGCACCAATAACGCAGGCGCTGCTGTAATCAAAGCCGCTCCTCCAGCGCGACCCAACGCCAACACCACCAACCGGCCGCCGGCAAACAATCAGCCGGTTAACAATCAACCGGCTCGGCCAGCCGCGCCGCCGCCGTCCGCAAATACTCCGCCGCCGGCGCGGACTCAACCGGCTCCCACCCCGCAACCGGCGGAACGCCCGAACAATCAGCCTCGCCCAACTCCAGCGCCAGAACCTAAGCCCGTGACGCCCGAGCGGCCAGCCGCAGTTGAGAAACCTGCGGAGCGGCCAGCGCCGCCTCCGCCAGCGAAGAATCCGCCGCCGGTAAATCCGCGCCCGGAAGAGCGCAACGCCCCACCACCGCAGGCCAAACCGGCGCCGCCACCGCCGCCTCCGCATCAACCGACGCCGGCCGAAGTACAAGCGCAGCAAAAGCAGCAAAAGGAACAACAGAAAGATGCGGACAAGAAGAAAAACGAAAAGCCGCCGAAGCCCGAACCGCAGCAGCGGTAGTTCAAACCGCGCAAGCAAAAATCCAAATTTTGTATCCAATCCCGCGCGATTGTGTTTCAGTGCGGACTTGTTTCGATGGCAGAATGGCTTCGGGCAGCCGCTAACCATTCCGCACTACATATTTCCAATTTTCAAGTTTGGCGGTCTTCGGAGGCACCTGTGGCGGAGCATATCTTCAAGCACGGCCTGGCGGTTCTCGGCGCCGGGAAAATGGGCGGTATCCTGATCGAGGCCTTCCTAAAACATGGGCTGGTTTCGCCGCACCACATTTTTGCCACCGTGCAGCAGAGCAGCTCGGAACGCCGCACCATCTCGAGCGCGCAGATCACGCCGGGCAATAACAATCACGCCGCTGCGGAAAAATCCGAGGTGATTCTGGTTTGCCTGAAACCGCTCTCGGTGGGCCACGTCCTCGACGAAATCCGGGATGCGCTAAATCCTGAAAAGCTCGTCATTTCCATCGCCGCTTCCGTTCCTACCGCATATTTTGAAATTCGCATCGGCTCGAAAGTGCCGGTCATTCGCGCCATGCCCAACACGCCATCCATGGTCGGTGAAGGTATCACCGCCATCTGCAAAGGCAAGCACGCCACGACCGAGCATCTCGAAATCGCGCGTAAGCTTTTCGATGCAGTGGGGAAAACCGTGGTGGTTGACGAGAAGCATATGGACGCCATCACCGGACTTTCCGGCAGTGGCCCGGCTTTTCTTTACATCATTCTGGAAGCGCTTGCGGAAGGCGGCGTAAAAATGGGTTTGTCTCGGGAACTCGCCACTTTGCTGGCGGCGCAGACCATGCTGGGCGCGGCCAAGGTCGTCCTTGAAACCGGTCATCATCCCGCCTTGCTGAAAGACACGGTAACGACGCCGGCGGGCTGCACCATCGACGGCATTTTGGAACTGGAGGAAGGCAAGTTGCGCGTCACGCTGATAAAGGCGGTGGTGAAAGCGTCGCAGCGCGCCAAGGAATTAATGTTCACCGAAAGCTCGACCTAAAACAAAAAAGGCGGCTGAAGCTTGTGCTCCAGCCGCCCTCAAATTTCTGCGTTAGCCCGCAAATTCGCGGGATCTACCTACCACCTCAGCAAAACCAATTCGCAGCAGAAGCCAGGTCCCATCGCCGCAAGGATGCTCAAGCTTCCCTTCTCCGGACGCCGGTTGGTAAACACATCTTCCAGCACCAGCAATACCGACGTAGACGATATGTTTCCGACTTTGCGCAAGCAGGCCCATGACGCAGCCAGATCATCGGCAGTAATCCCGAGTGCCGTCGCGGTTGATTCCAGAACCTTCGGGCCGCCCGTGTGCATGATCCAAGTCTTGATGTCCGAACGCTTGTGTCCCTGCTCGCCGAGAAACGCGTCGACGTCTTTGCCCAAATGCTTGATCACCGTCGCGGGAACTTCCGGTGACAGCACAATTTTGAATCCCTTTTCCGAAATGTCCCAACCCATCACCTTTTCTGTGTGCGGGTACAAAATGGATTTCGTCGCCAGAATTTCCGGCCCATCGGACTTGCGTTTGTCGCCGACCACTACCGTCGCCGCCGCGCCATCGCCGAACAGCAATGCCGAAATCAAATGCGCCATCGAAATGTCTTCACGCTGCAAGGTCAGTGAGCAAAGCTCCACCGACAAAAGTGCCGCTGCCTGATCCGGGTATGCCTTCACGTAATCCGCCGCGCGCGAGATCCCCGCCGCACCCGCCACGCAACCCAGTCCAAAAATAGGAATTCTCTTGATGTTCGGCGACATGCCCATGCGGTTCGACAATCGCGCATCCAGCGACGGCGCAGCAATTCCCGTCACCGAAGTCACAAAGATCGCGCCCAAATCCTTGGCCCCGATCCCAGCTCCGTGGAGCGCCTTACACAACGCCTTCTCTCCAAGTTCCAACGCATGGGCGATCCATGAGTCGTTCGCTTCGCCCCAGGTCTGCAAATTCAAATAAAATTCGATCGGGTTAACGAGGTAACGTCCTTCCACCTGCATGCTTTCATCGAGCCGATCCAAGATGTCCGGATTCGGCAAGCGATGACGCCAGTCGTGCTTCAGCGCCTCGGTCAGAACCTCCTGCTTGTAGTAAAACTCGGGGAAGGCGCTCGCAACACTAGCAATCTGCATCGATGGGGCTCCTGGTTAGTCGGCTTAAGCTAAAAACGTTCGGCAAGATACTATCGCGAGTCCCCTGATTATCCCACGTCCATTTATTAGATGTATCTAAGAAACATTAACATCGGACAAATCGCAATTACCGGCCTCGGGACCTGCTCTGGATAATTGCTGTATACAGTACGCGAGGTATTTGAACTCGGATTGATGGTGCTGCCGCAATTTGAGCGAATGCAGAACAATACCACGTCACTGGCTCTACTTTACTAAGGACCGAGGGTGAATAGCAATGTCACGGATGGTGACATCGCGCGGAACAAAGAAAGGACCCCGAGCCTGGGGGTGCAGGCTCGGGGCATGGGGGTTGTGGGCAGAGGGCCGGAGGATCTTTTTGTGCTTCAGTAATTCCAGCGCCGCATCATCAGCGTCGCTCGCAAAATCGTCTGGAACGCGATAACAATCGCGAAGTCTCGAAGTGTTGCCACCCAATCTCGAATTCCCGAAGTGCTTGCCGATTCTTGCAGCTTCATGTTCTCGGCGTGTGAGTGCATCCTGAACTCCGCGTTACAGCTGGTGAACGGGCTCATCTGCCTCTCGCCTAATTGACCACGTAAACCGGGTTGTCGTGTTCCACACCCAGAACCATGGACTTAAAGATGTCTACTTCCCAACTGTCGGCGATCCGGAGCCGGACCACTTCGTTCGTTTCCGATACCAGGCGCCCTCGCAGCGGCACCCTTAAATTGCCCGCAACTACCCTTAGAATCACCGGTTGCCCCATCCAGGTCGTGTATCCGCCTTCCATTTGTCCCCCGCGGTTCCAGAAGCGTGCTCGAACAACTGCAGTTTGCGGGATGGGCTCGGGCTGGCCAATGGTACAGGGGGCTAAACTCGGTAGGAGGAAAGTACCAACGGATTTTGGTGGCCAAATTGAGCCGGATTTGAGCGCGACGATAAGTTATTTTCTGCTATGGTTGAGCGTTCGGATTTGCGCTGATTGACTCACCTGAACGGCAAGGAACACTCGAAGTGCCTGAAATCATCAGGAATTTTCTGCACCACCTGGTCGATGTGCGCGGCCTGATCGAATGGGGCGGGGTCGCCATGGTTTGCATGATCGTCTTCGCCGAGACCGGGCTCTTCGTCGGATTCTTTCTGCCGGGCGATTCACTGCTGGTGACCGCCGGAGTATTCGCCGCCGCGGGTCAATTGAAGCTTTCCTGGCTTCTGGGTTTGGTCACGCTGTGCGCCATTGCCGGCGATCAACTCGGCTATCTGATCGGCTATAAAGCAGGCAAGGCGCTCTACGAACGTCCGGATTCTCGATTTTTCAAACGGAAGTATCTACTGCGCGCCCACGATTTTTACGAGAAGCGCGGCGCCAGCACCATTATCCTGGCCCGCTTCGTTCCCATCGTTCGCACGTTTTGCCCGCCAGTCGCTGGCGCCGCAAGAATGAGCTACCCGCGCTATCTCGCTTACGACATCTTCGGCGGGTTCCTCTGGGTCTGGAGCATGGTGCTGCTCGGGCACACCCTGGGCCGAACTATCCCCAACATCGACAAAAAAATTCACTACGTCATCGCGGGGGTAATCGTAGCGTCGCTGATTCCCGCGGCGATTTCGGCCTTGCGCGCGCGCTCCGTCGCGAAATCCGCACCGGCTTCGCTTCCGCAGCCCGACGAGAAGGTCTGATCGTCTTCCTCTGTTCTCGCCGCCTTAACATATTTCTTTAAACTTCAATCCGAAAATTCACATCTCGCGCGTGCGTTAAACCAGACAGCAGCGATCCAAGACCACCGCGGAACCCTTTCCAAATATCGGCGTATTCACATTCTAAGATTCGTACCCGCTGAAAAAATCCTCTCGCTCCCCGGGTTTCATTGGGTTTACATCGTTCACCCGGCTCAAATTCGTATCGTATCTCCGCGGTACCGCTCCTTCCAGTTGGCCAAACTATTGCAACACTCCCGCCAGCGCAACCCAGATTTTGTTCTGACTAAGCATCGGCTCGTCTTAGTTTCGATCCCGCTGTGTGATCGGGCCATGCAAGTCGAACAGCAGCCTCTCGATTGCTTGCTAAAACCGAAACCGGGGAGAAATGGAATGAAGAGAAACATTCAGCAGATCCTGCGCGGCATTGTTTTTATGGCGATGACTTTGCTGGTCTTGAGCGGCGCGCGCCTGCATGCCCAGGCCAACTCCGGCCTCACCGGCCTCATCACCGACCAGCAGGGCGCGGTGATGGTCGGCGTCGACGTCACGCTGGCCGATTCCGACACCGGCTTCTCGGTCACCGCCAAGTCCAATGCCAGCGGAGTCTATTCGTTCAACAACATTCCGCCGGGAGACAACTATTCCCTGACGTTCACCCGTGAAGGATTTCGCACGCTCAGTCTCAACCGCGTCATTCTCAATGTCGATAACAAAGAAACCCGCAACGTCAGTCTCGAATTGGGCGATACCAAGACCACTGTCGAAGTGACCGCCAGCGCCGGTGAAACTCTGAACACCACCGATGCCAGCGTTGGCACCGTGGTGCAGGGCGACGTCGTGCAAGACTTGCCCAGTCTCTTCGTCAACAACGCCGCGCTTTACCTCGAACTCGCTCCGGGAGTCGTGCAGCCCACCGCTCAGGCAGCCGATGGCGAAGGCTCCGTCACCGGCTCACGTTCGGATCAAACCAACGTGACTCTCGACGGCCTCGACGTCAACGACCAGCGCAACGGTCAGGCCTTTATTTCCACGGTCAATACGCCGCTTGACTCCATTCAAGAATTGAAAACCACCGTAGCGGGCGGCGATTCGACCTTTGGCACCAGCGCCGGCGGCCAACTCGAACTTGTCACCAAGAGCGGCACCAATAATTTTCACGGTCAGGCCTTCGATTACAACCGCGTCACCGCTCTCGCCGCGAACGATTACTTCAATAACTTGCAAGGAATTCCCAATCCGCAATTGATCCGGAATCAATTTGGCGGCGACCTGGGCGGACCCATCCTGAAAAACAAAGCGTATTTCTTCTTCTCGTACAACGGCCTACGGCAGACCTCCGGCTTTGAGGAAAATCAGGTGGTTCCGCTGGCCGCGCTACGCGCCGGCCAGCTGAATTACATCAACACGAGCAACAATCAGGTGACTACTCCGTTGACCGGCCCGAACTCGCTACAGCAGCTCGATCCCGCGAAAATCGGCGCCGATCCCGCGCTGCTGAGCTTCTTCAACTCGCGGCCTTATCCAATTTCCAACAATCTGGCGGTAGGGGATGGAATCAATACCGGGGGGTTTTTCTTTACCGCGCCTACACATCGCCGAGACAACGTCTTCGTCGGCCGCCTCGATTATCAAATCAGCACCAATCATCGATTGTTCGCGCGCGCCACTTTCGACCGCTCCAACGACGATGATGACATAAATCACGTCATTCAACAGCTGCCTGGCGACCCCGCGCCCGGCGCCTCGATCATCGACCATTCCCGCTCGTGGGTCGTCGGAGACACCTGGGTGATTTCGTCGGACAAGACCAATCAAATTTCATTTGGCGCAACAACATCGGTCATCGGTTTTCAAGTAAACCAGGCTCCCACTTCCCCGAACTTCCTCAGTTTTTTCTTTAATGTAAACCAGATTGCCGCTCCCTTCCTCTCCCCCGGAGGGCAATTTCCGGATGTTCCGGTTTATCAGGCGCGTGACACGTTTACCTGGGTGCGCGGCAAACACACCTTCCAACTTGGCGGCGTTATTAAGCCGGTCATCTTCAAATCCGGCAACCTAACCGACATCAATAGTTTTTCAATCGGTCTCGGAGGAAACCTTGGCAGTCTACCCGCCACCAGTTTCCCATCCGACTTTAACGGCGACGCCACCGAGTTCGGGGCGCTCTTCGCCCTGGCGTTGGGTCGGTACGCCAGCACCGGCTCTACCTTCAACTATGACGTCAACGGAAATGCGCTTCCGCAGGGATTGGTTGCAAACCGCGATTACCATTCCACCCAGTACGAATTCTTCGGGCAGGATTCTTGGCAAGTGCGCTCAGGGCTGACCGTCACCTACGGACTGCGCTGGCAATTCCACAATCCCCTTTCCGAGGTCAACGGATTCCAGGCGGTTCCGAACTTGTCCGCGCAACAAATCTTCGGCATTCGGACGGTTGATGCGGCTCAGGGAGTTTCCGGCCCGAACGCGGTGCCGTTCCTCTCGTATGGCCTTGGCGGCGCCGCCAACAACGGGCCGGGCTACTACCGCCCGTCCTACACCGATTTTGAACCGCGCCTGGGCATCGCGTTCTCGCCCTCCTACACCAGCGGTTTCCTCGGCCACCTGTTCGGCGACCGCAAGTCCAGCCTGCGGGCCGGCTTCGGAATCAACGACGACGTCAACCTCATCGGTCAAGGATTTGAACTCGATGAGACCAGCTTTCTGTTCAGCAATACGATCCCGCAGAATTTCGGAAATCTGGCCACCGACCCTCGTTTCACCACCTTGAGCAATTTGCCCCCGACTCCGGGCGGCGGCACCACCCCCCGGCCTACGTTTACCCCCAACGTTGATGAGACCGGCTTCCCCACCGGGTTCTTCGACGGAGGCTTCGGTGAGGGTGCTTTCTTCAACTTCGATCCGAATTACAAGACTCCCTACGAAATGACCATCACCGCTGGCTTTCAACGGGAATTGCCCGGCGATTGGTTCGTTGCCGCTACCTACGTCGGCAGGTTGGGCCGTCGACTCACCGCGCTCGGCGATCCGGCGCAAACTTTGAACTTCAAAGATGCTGCGTCCGGACAATTTCTCTACCAGGCCTTCGGCACCATTCAGAAACAGATTCAAAACAATGTTCCGTTCACCAGCGTCACCAATCAGCCCTGGTTTGAGAACCAGATGACCGCGGCGCTCGCTCAATCGGGCAACACCTGCGCGTCCGCTGGAAACACTCTCACCGGCGGGCAGTTCCCGGGTCTTTCCTGCACCCAGCTGGCGGCCGGTCTCGCCGGTGGCGCGTTCGGCATCGGTGACGTTTCAACCGTGATTCAAACTCTGGCGGACAACCACGATGTATCCGGAACGCTGCAGCAAGGTCTGCTTTTGCCTAACGTCGGTTTGCTGGCGCAGAACGGAACCGCCGCCTTCATCGGCAACTTCAGCTCCTCGAATTACAACGGCCTGGTCTTGCAAGTGAACCATCGCCTGTCCCACAACCTGACGATGCAGGCAAATTACACTTACTCGCACTCCATCGACAATGACTCCGGGATTCAGAACGCCTTGATCAATTTCGATACCGCCGAGATTTGCGATCTGCGCAACCTGCGCGTATGCCGGGGCAGTTCCGATTTCGATCAGCGCCACATCCTGGTCGGCACCTTTGAATACCAACTTCCGATCGGAGCGGGCCAGCGATTTCTTCACGACTCGTCGAAATGGGTCGATTTGCTCATCGGCGGCTGGAAATTCTCCGGTATCGCTACGGCCTACAGTGGAAATCCATTCAAGGTCGATTCCGGAGCATTTACGATTGACTTCACCCAGACTCAACCGGGGGTCTTCATCGGAAACAAGTCGGACATCGCGCGCGGAATTCACCAGGTTCCGTCCGGTCAGCCGGGCGTGGCCCCAACCGTTCAATATTTTGCGAATGTCGACAACGCCCAGGGCGCGTTCACTTTCCCCATCGCCGGTGGCCCGGGCAGCCGCAACGTCGCTACCGGACCGAGCTTCTGGAACCTCGATTTTGCGATGTTGAAGGATTTCAAGATGCCCTACGCGGAATCTCACCGCTTGCAGTTCCGCGCCGAAGCTTTCAACATTTTCAATCACGTTAACTTCGCCAATCCGGGCGCTTTGCTCACCAGCCCGGCAACTTTTGGCGCCATCAGTCAGGATCGCAACGGCGCCAGGCAAGTGCAACTGGCCCTCAAGTACTCGTTCTGAGACGCCAGCAACGAAACCAGTCCAAAACAAAACGGGCTCCCGGCTCGGGAGCCCGTGAATTTTTGACTGAGAACAGTTATGGGAATTACTTCAGGAAGAGCGCTTCGCGAACCTGATCGCGGCCGACGAAAGTCTTCGACGACCGGAACTTCCCGAAAATATCCAGAATCTCGCGATTCTGAAAGATCCGCGAATGGACGGCCAAGGTCGGCGACGGAATCAATTCAATGTTCTGCCCGTCGACAATCTTGTAGCGGTTAAATCGCTCTGGCGTTTTGCTGTGGAATGACGCCAACACCGCGCCGCCGGGGCGCAACACCGTGTAGAGCCTCTCCATAACCCTCGGCAGCAACTCTGCGTCGAGATAATCGAACAGATCCCACACCAGTACGCCGTGAAAATTATCTTCCGGATACTGCAGGTTGCTATCCAGGAATTTCCCGGCCAGCATGCCCTGCGACACCCGTGCGCCTTCATCGCCGATTTTCATATTACGCATGCTTTCTTCTTCGGTGATCAGAAACTCTTTCCACGAACGCATCATGTCTTCCGTGGAAAGCCGGAACCCGCGTTCGATGAAAAACATTACCGTGGACTGAAAAACCGCCCCGAGATCCAGAATCCTGCCCTGGCTCGAGCCATCAATCAGCCACAGAAATTCCTTGAGCCCGTTCGAGATCCGTACGTTACCGTTGGCTTCGACGGCTTTGGGGCCGGGCTTCGCCGTACCGGTCGGTTTCAACCTCGGGGCCGTGGGATTCAATCGTGGTTTAGCCGTCCAACTCATCGTCGACTAGTCCCCGGATCCGCGTGCGGCCGTGGCTTTCGCCCGGTCTGCTTCAGAGGTGATCGCTGGCGGCGCCGAATCCGTTACTTTGGCGGTGCTGGAAACTGGTGCGCTCACGCCCGGAGTTTTCGCTGCCGGAGTCGCTACTTCGCCGGCGCGAATCATTTCCACTTTGCCGCGGAGGCGCGCTCCATCTTCGATCGCAATTCGCGGAGTCATCACCGAGCCCTGCACCTGGCTGGCTGGTCCCAACCGCACTTTGTCGCTCGCTTTCAACCCGCCCTGCACAAATCCTTCCACCGAAATTTCCACTGCTTCGATGTCCGCATTCACGCGGCCCTTAGGCGCCACCGTTACCCGGCCATTTACCATGCGGATTCTGCCGTGCGCTTCCCCTTCAATGACCAGGTCCGAATCACCGGTAATTTCGCCCTGGATTTTCAACCCGGCGCCAATCACCGACACAGAATTACTTCGCAGCGGACTTGGAGCCGGCGTGCTCGGCGTTGCGATATTCGACGAAACACTCGGTGCCGGTGTCGGCGTGAAGCTCTGCGCGATCGGAGCCGGCGTTGCCGGAGCGGCGGTCACGTTCGTCGGCGTGTTCTGCATCGGCTTCGGAGTGGTTGCAGCCGGTTCGGGCAAATTCGATGCCTGCGGATTAGTTTTCGCGTCTGTAGGTTTGCGCCACATAGTTTTCCCCCAAGAGGTGTAATCGGAAGTCCGCGGCGGGGTGCGGCGCTCCCAGGATGCGACTGGAACTATAGTATAGCTTCTCTCCCTAACGAAAGCAGCCATACGCCTAAATGCCAACAGGCGTCGAATCACGCAATGGATGCCAATTGAGCGCCCTGGCGCTAGATCAGAAACGGCACGAGACGGCGTGTGCGGGCCATGTATTGCCGATAAGGCTCACCCAGCGCCCCAACCAGTGCGGTTTCCTCCACGTGGATGCGATACGCGTACCCGATAGCTCCACATACGATCAGCGCCAGCAATCCAGCCCAGTTTCCCAGCGTCAGTCCAAACCCCGATAGCGTGATGAGCGCACCGGTGTACGAGGGATGCCGGATGCATCGATACGGGCCCGCCTCAACGACGGCCTGTCCTCCCTGCGTCGCCACGTCAAACGTGAAATACTTGCCCAGCACCCGCATGCAGTAATACCGAAACGCAATTCCAATCCATATCAGCGCAATCCCGATAAAGAAAATCTCCGTCCGTCTCCAGGGAATCGCCGCCCGCTGGACTCCAAAGCAAAACGTAAAATCCAGAAACATTCCCAGCCAGATCATCCCGATCAAAAAGAAGAATGATCCGCGATCCTGCGCCTTCGCCGCGCCCCTGGCCTTCCGCGAACTGCCCGTCACCAGCTCAAACAATATCCAGCACACGTACGACGCGATAAAAATCGCATCGTAACGCAAGTTCCCGGTTACAAATGGCACGGGCAGCATCGTTGTCCCCTACATGCTTATACTCTCGATGGTCGAAATACTTTCATTGCCGCAGGAGGGAAAGTCTCTGAAAAAGACCCTAATTCTTCACGTCGCTTTTCTTGGTTTCCCACAACGCGATTAGATACCCGCCGAATTCGTGAAAAAATATCTTCACGCCCGTGCGCGTCTTCCACCAATAATTCGGATCGTAATCCGAATCCGGCGCCGCCACCGTCAACAACTGATCGTTCGACGGCAGAGTATGTTCGTAGATATATTGCGACCGTCGCGTGTGGTAATTCGAAGTAACCAGCAGGATTTTCTTCCAGCCATGGGACGCGACGAACTCGCTGACCACCGCCGCCTCATCCCGCGTGTCGTCCGCCTTGTGCGTGAATGGCACGATCGCGGTTTCCGGCACCCCGTGCTCGATCAGATCGCGCTTCATCAAATCCGTGGTTGTGGCGTACGAACGCAAGGCCCGCCCGGTTGCCACCACACGCGGCGCCATCCCGGATTTAAACAAGGACGCGGCCCGCGTCGCGCGCTCCGCATCGTAATTGTCGCCACTCAGCACCACGATTACATCCGAAGTCTCCGGTGGCTCATCCACCACCCAGAATTCTCCCGCCAGCCGCAGCAGCGGCACCCGCGCGAGGTACAGCAGGGCGCACACAGCCAGAATGAAAATGAGGAATATCAATCGAAAGAAAATGCCGCCCCGCTGAAGCTGCCCCTGCCCTTGCGCTGCTCGTACCGATTGTTCCGATTGATCCGTCCGACTACCGCCCAGAAAACTTCTCATGAATTGGGATCGATCTGCCGTAATCGTTCGGCAGCCTGCTCCGGATACGTCCCGTTGAAATAAACTTCCTTGATGCTGTAGGACTTGCTGCGCTGCTCCACAATCGGCAGAATCTCAAAATGCCAGTGATAATCGCCGGCGATCGTGCTCCAGTATTCGCTTAATTCCCCCTTGGTCTGCAGCGTGTTCGGAGCGGTATGCACCACCATATGATAGCTTGGCGAAACCTTCAGCAAGCGTCGCAACGTCCGCCCCAGCAAACTCGCCATGTTTCGGCGCTGCTCGCCGGGCGACAGCGTCTCGAATTGATGGTTGTGCGTCTTCGGCATCAGCCAGGTTTCAAACGGCACCCGCGAAGCATAGGGGCAAAATGCGTAATAATCGCCCACTGTATCCACCACTCGTTTCTGCTGCCTGATCTCTTGGCTCAAGATGTCGCATAACACGCACCGTTCGCGCTCGCGATACCATTCCCGCGCCGCGCGCAGTTCGTACAGAATTCGCCGCGGCACAAATGTCGTCGCCGTAATTTGCGAATGCGCGTGGGTCCATTCCTCACCCGCTTGCGGCCCTTCGTTCTTGAATACCGTTACATATTTGAATCGCGCGTCGCGTTTCAAATCCGCGATTCGCTGCGCGTACGCGTCCAGCACCCGCTCGACTTCCTCGTCGCTCATCTGCGCCAGCGTGCGGGTGTGGTCCGGCGTCTCCACCACGATTTCATGCGCGCCCGTCGGCGCCATCCGGTCGTAAATTCCTTCGGCGGTTCGTCCCGGATCGCCTTCAATGCGATAAAACGGCCGCAGGTGGGGGTAAACACGCACTTGCCAACGGCCCTGCGCCGGCAAATCCAGCAACGCATGCGTCTCGATGCGATTCTCGGGGCACAAGGGACACGGATCCGGCCTGACTTTCTCCCGTTCCGGATGTCCCACCACCACCCAGCTGCGTGTAATCGGATCCTTGCGAAGTTCCATCAGTCCCCAACAATCTGCTCTGCGTTCATCTTATACCCCGAGTCTCATGTGGGCAAAACATAGCAGTTCGCACGCGACACTCGAAGCCAAATCGCTACGTGCTATTCTTGGCTTGATGCCGGAAGTTTCCCAATCCGATCACGTCTTCATGTCCGAGGCCCTCGAGGAAGCCCGCGAGGCGGCCGAACGCGGCGAAGTCCCCATCGGCGCCGTCCTTGTCATCGACAACGAAATTGTCGCGCGCGCCGGGAACCGAACCATCACCCATTGCGATCCTACCG
Organism: Acidobacteriota bacterium; assembly: GCA_003156635.1. Classification (GTDB taxonomy): domain Bacteria; phylum Acidobacteriota; class Terriglobia; order Acidiferrales; family UBA7541; genus Palsa-295. The sequence continues at coordinate 14,102 of PMHK01000064.1, forward strand.
CGCACGCCGAAATCCTGGCCCTGCGTGACGCGGCTCACCGTATCGGCAACTACCGTCTGCTCGGCGCAACTCTCTACGTCACCATCGAACCCTGCGCCATGTGCGCCGGCGCCATGATTCAAGCCCGCATCGCCCGTCTGGTGTACGGCGCCGATGAAGCAAAAGGCGGCGCGGTGCGCTCCTGTTTTGAAGTCCTAAGCCACGAACGCACCAACCATCGCGTCGACATAACCCCTGGCGTGCTTGCCGAGGAGTCCGTGGCTCTTCTGCAAACTTTCTTCGCCGCCCGCCGCGGCCGACTTACCGAACACAATCTGTAGATAACGCTTCGTTGCCATCTTGCTTCATCACGACCCCGCCAGATGATTGCGATTTGCTAAACTTATTGATTGTCATAGGAGCCCGAAATCATGTCAGCCGGAACCCGAGCTGCCGTTCGAAGGAGATTTCATTGAAGCGTGTGATGCCAATACTAGAGTTCTTAGTCCGCAGCTCGGCGCTGGCAATCTACCTCTTTTCGGCCGGCGCTGCCCTGCCCGCCCAAGATTCGCCGTCGAATCAGGCTCCGGAAAAGCCAGGTGAAAACGCCCGCAAGGATCTGCTATCGCAATTCAACGATTCCCTGCAGGAATTGACCGCCCGCGTAACTCCATCGATCGTTCAGGTGCAGGTCACCGGCTATCGCGCCACCGACGAAAAGAATCCGGACCAAACCGGCGTGATCGGCCGCCAGCGCAGCCTCGGTTCCGGTGTCATCGTGGATCCCGACGGCTACATCATTACCAACGCCCACGTGGTGAAAGGCGCGCAAAGCGTTCGAGTGGTGCTCACTCCCGTCACTGCTGGCGATTCTCAAGTTCGCGCCAGCCTTGGCCTCGGCGAACACTCTTCCCCGATCGAAGCGAAAATCGTCGGCATCGCGCCGACGATCGATCTCGCACTCCTGAAAATCGATCAGAAGAATCTGCCAGCCATTCCCTTCGCCGATTACACCAAATTAAAAAAAGGTGAACTCGTGCTCGCCTTTGGCAATCCGGAGGGCCTCGAAAATAGCGTTTCCATGGGCGTGATCAGTGCCGTCGCGCGCCAGGCTGACCCCGATGTTCCTTCGGTTTACATTCAAACCGACGCGCCGATCAACCCCGGCAACAGCGGCGGCCCGCTCATCAACACCAGCGGCCAACTGGTCGGCATTAACACTTTTATCCTTACGGAGTCCGGCGGCAGCCAGGGTTTGGGCTTCGCCATTCCCAGCAGCGTCGTCGAATTCATCTATCACGAATTGCGTAAATCCGGCCGCGTGCATCGCAGCATCATCGGCGCCGTGCTACAGGACATCACACCAGATCTCGCGAGCGGCCTCGCCCTCGGCAAACAACGAGGCGTTATCGTCTCCGACGTCACACCCGATGGCCCCGCGGATAAAGCCGGCCTGAAAATTCAAGACATTCTCCTGAGCCTCGACGGCCGCTCTATGGGCAGCGTCCCCCTCGCCGAAATGATTATTTCCACCAGGCCTGCGGATTCGACCGTAAAAGCCGAAGTGCTACGCGGGACCGAAACGCTCGCATTGACGATTCCGGTGATGGAACAAAAGAATGACGTGGACCAGCTTGGCGATCTCGTCGACCCGCAGAAAGATCTCATCTCCAAGTTGGGAATTTTCGGCGTGGAAATAAACAGTGACCTCGCCGCTCAGCTTGAAGATTTGCGCGAACCGTCGGGCGTCATCGTCGCCGCCCTGGCCGAAGATAACGCGAGCATCGAAGCCGACCTGCAAGCCGGCGATGTGATTCACGCGTTGAATGGGAAGAAAATCGAGACCGTCTCGGCCTTGCGTGACCGACTGAAGCAGATTCCCCCCGGCGCCCCGGCCGTAATTCAAATCGAGCGCGACAGTAAATACATGTACGTAACTCTCGAAATGGACTAATGACTCGTCGCGGTGTTGTTCGCTCCTGCGGCCTTTGTTAAGCTACCAAAGCAACACGCTGCGGAGAGGTGTCTGAGCGGTT
>PMHK01000105.1:0-2874 GCA_003156635.1 Acidobacteriota bacterium
GGAAGATTCTGGCGGACATGGCGGTGCATGACGCCGAGGGATTTACCTCGTTGGTCGGGTTGGTGAAGCAGCACATGCCGAAACCGGGTGCGGCCAAAACGGCCGCGACGAAGACGCCGGTCGTTCGGCATCACGAAGAAGGATAGTTGCGTTCTGATGCGGAGGGCCTGAAAGCCCTCCGCATTGCTCGTGGTTTAATAGCGTGGCTAAAGCCGCGCCCTGCAAAACGATCGTACGGAAGTTGAAGGCCGAATATATCCGCCGATGACGACCGATCCCACAGCACAAACTCTCACGCAAATTCAGGCGACCAATGCCGAGGCGATTGCTTCGCGCTTCGCCGAGGTGCGTTTTCGCTTCGACGAGGAAGTGGCGTCACATTCCTCCGATCTCGAAAACTGGAAAGCCTTTGTCGTGAAGTGGACCGGCCGGAAAGCGGGCGTACTGACGGCGATTACCGACAACTGGCTAAAGCTGGCGGCGCCGGATTTGAAACGCGTGGTCGGGCAGGAATTGAACCAGCTGAAAGGGCACATCGAGCTGACGATCGCGGAGCGGCAGAAAGCGATCGAAGCTGCGGCCGAAGATTCCGCGCAGGCTCGGGAGCGAATCGATCTTTCGTTACCGGGGATCGAACGCGCGATCGGCACTCGGCATTTGGTGCGGCAGACCTATCACGAGCTGTTCCGAATCTTTTCCGCGATTGGATTCAGCGTGGTGGAAGGGCCGGAGATCGAAACNNTGCAGATTCGCACGATGGAGAAGCAGAAGCCGCCGGTGCGCATCATTGTTCCGGGAAAGGTGTACCGACGCGACAATCCCGATGCCACCCACGGTTACATGTTCCATCAAATTGAAGGTCTGGCGGTGGATACGGATATCACCTTTTGCGATTTTCGCGGGACGGTGGAATATTTCGCGCGGGAATTTCTAGGCCCTAAAACGAAGACGCGGCTGCGTCCGAGTTATTTTCCTTTCACCNNCTTCCGCCGAAGTGGACGCGACCTGTCACGTGTGCGGCGGGTCGGGCTGTCGCGTGTGCAAGCAGTCGGGATGGATCGAGCTGTTCGGCGCGGGCATGGTGAATCCGGCGGTGTACGCATTCGTGGGCCACGATCCTGAGAAGTATTCAGGATTCGCGTTTGGCATGGGCGTGGACCGGCTGGCGATGATGAAGTATGGCGTGACCGAAGTGCCGCTGCTGTTCCAAAACGACGTGCGATTTTTGCAGCAATTTCCTTAACCGCCCAGAGATCGAGACACCGCAAAAATGAAAGTCGTCTACAACTGGCTGAAAGAGTTCGTCGAGGCGAAGGAGTCGGCGGAAGATCTGCGCGCGCGCCTGTCGCTAGTGGGCATTGCGGTGGATGCGATTGACGACACTGTCGCCGGGCCGGTGCTGGACGCGGAAATCACCGCGAACCGACCGGATTGCCTGGGCCATTTGGGGATTGCGCGCGAAGTCGCCGCGATTTATCGCGTTCCGCTGAAGCCGTTGCACCCCAACCTCAAGGAAATTACCGAAAAAGCTGCGGGCGCAACGCGAGTGGAAATCGAAGCGCCGGAATTGTGTGGCCGCTTTACGGCCCGAGTGATTCGCGGAGTAAAAGTGCAGCCGTCGACGGATTGGTTGCGGCAACGACTGGAAGCGATTGGCGAAAAATCGATCAATAACGTGGTGGATGTGACGAATTACGTGATGTTCGAGCTGGGGCATCCGCTGCATGCCTTCGATTTCGACAAACTCGCCGAACATCAATTAGTGGTGCGGCGCGCACAGCCTGGAGAAAAAATCAAAACGCTGGATGGCGGCGAACACAAACTTACGAAGGACATGTGTGTGATTGCCGACGCGCAGCGCGCGGTAAGCATTGGCGGAATCATGGGCGGCGCGAATTCGGAGATTTCGTTAAGTACGAAAGACATTTTGATTGAGTGCGCCTGGTTTGACCCAATTTCGATTCGACGCAGCGCGAAAGCCCTGGGATTGCGGACGGAAGCGTCGTACCGCTTCGAGCGCGGCGCAGATCCGGAAATGACGGAGCTCGCTTCGCGGCGCGCGGCCGAACTGATCCAGCAGGTGGCGGGCGGGGAGATTCTCGCTGGCGTCGTGGATATTTATCCGCATCGGGAACCGGAAAAGAAAATCGAATTGTCGCGCAAGGAATTGCTGCGGGTGATGGGCGCGGACGTTCCGGACCGTGATATCGAGCAGATTCTCAGCGCGCTGGGATTTCATCCGGTGCGGGTGGATTCCAATCGCGGCAGCGATGGTTCAATTGCCGCGGTGTGGGAATGCCGCGCCGTTTCCTGGCGGCAGGATGTGACGCGCAGCATCGATCTGATCGAGGAAGTTGCGCGCCATTATGGCTACGACAAGTTTCCGCCGCGGCTACCGCCGGCAAAAATAGCGGCACACCGGTTGCCGCACGCGGAAGCCCAGGATCGCTTGTGCGAACGAATCGTGGCGCTGGGCTACCAGGAAATCGTCGAGATCCCGATTGTGGATACGAAGCGCGACGAACTTTTCCGGTTAGAGGGCCTCGAGCCGGCGCTGATCGGCAACCCGCTGGCGGAAGATGCGGCGGTGATGCGGTCGAGCGGCACGGTGAGCATGCTGCGCGCGATCGAATGGAATTTGAATCATGGCCAGCGGAACTTACGGCTGTTCGAAATTGGCAAGACCTATGAGTTGCGCAACGGCGAACCGGTGGAAACGCCGGTGCTAACTCTTGGTATCACCGGTTCGGCGCGCGAAAAGACAATTTACGAAGGTGCGCGCGATTTTGAATTCGCGGACTTGAAGGGCGACCTGGACACAATCGGCGGATTGGCAGGCGGATTCACCTGGGAATCAGGCGGCCGGCAGTGGTT
>PMHK01000105.1:2905-3460 GCA_003156635.1 Acidobacteriota bacterium
ACGAGAATTTATAGGCACTGCCGGACAAATCGCCAAACGCATCGCCGACGAATTCAAGTTCCGGCAGAATGTTTTGGTCGCGGAATTAAAGCTCGAATCTTTGCTGACCGGATTGGAAAACGCGGCCGCGGCNNTTGCGTTTCAAACCACTTCCCCGATTTCCTGCGGTCGAGCGGGATTTTTCGGTGGTGCTGGCGGACGGAGTGCAGTTCGCACAGGTCGAAGACGCGATTCGTTCGCTGGGCATCCCGGAACTGCAGAGCATCGAAGCGCTGGATTTGTTCCGGGGCGGTCAAGTCCCTGCGGGGAAATATTCACTGATGATTCGCGTCACATTGCAGAGCGCGGAAGCTACTTTTACGGACGCACAGCTCAACGATTTCTCGTCGCGAATCGTCGCGGCTTTGCAGCAAAAACTGGGTGCCACNNCTGCGGGCGAGCTAAGCGCGCGGCACGCCTTCAGCCGTTGCAAGCTTTGGATGATTGTCCGACAATGGCGGTGCCCTGCCGGGAGTGGACTGTGAAAATTCAAATTTACGATCAAAGCTACAACGT
>PMHK01000095.1:0-8068 GCA_003156635.1 Acidobacteriota bacterium
CGATGATCGTGGTGTACATCGAAAGAAAGATCACCAGAAATCCGATGACCACGGCGATTCCGATCATCACGTTAATGAATGCGCCCAGGCCCGGTAGATTCGACGAAGTCATCAACGAAATAAAATCCTTCAGCGGCCGGATTTCATAACGCGGCAGNNAGCTGCCGGATTTCGTCGATCACCGCCGCCGTGTGATCCGTGCGGTCGCACTTGATAAAAAACACCGAAGCCTTATCCCGCGCGCCGGCCATATCCTGCAGCGTCGATAAAAACACGAACAACCGCGCGCCCTTGCCATGTTCCACGATGCCCACCACGTGGAAGTCGTGTTCCAGTACGTGAATCGTCTGCCCCATCTTCACTTTCTTGCTTTTGGCGTATACGTCATCCACGATGATGTCGTTCGGGTCCGCCAGATCGTGCCCTTCGTGAAATACGAACCCGCCGGTCACCGCCTTGAAAGTTTCCTGCTGAATTCCGTACACGATTTCGAGTCCGGTCGAATTGAATTGCAGCAGCACCGGCGCCACCGCCTGCACGTATTCCAGTTNNCAATCGGCATCGGCGCGCCGCTGAACGCCATAAAAACCGACGCCGACGGCGGCTGCACCATGATGTCCGCGCCCACACCTTCAATGCGCTTCGCCGATTCCGCTAGCAACCCGCTGGTCAGTCCGACCACGATGATCACCAGCGTCACCTCGATAGCGACGGCCAGAACAGTGATCACCGTGCGCAACGGACGGTGCAGCACGTTTTGTACGATCATGTGCCGAATCATAGTGGGGGGTGCGTCAACATCTACTGCTGCGGCTCCTTCGTAGCCGGTTCCGTTTTCTCGCTGCCATCTTCTCCCACGCGCACCAAATCTTCTCCCGCGAGTTGCTTTAGCGTAAAGGCGTCCGCGGCCAGCGGAGCATTCAAGGTCAGCTTATTGATGTGAATCGCCAGTTGGTAATCCTCGCCCGGTCGCGCGATATCGATCTGTCGCGGATACGAGCGCTCGCCCGCCGGCTGCCAATCGCTATATCGCACGTCCGACGCCACCACGCCGCCGGCTGCGAATCCTTCCACCCGCGCGACGTGCAAGTCCGCGCGGTCGAACCAGATTTTCTCGGCGATCTCGAAATCCGTGGCGCTGTCTGCCGCGCGATTTACCCCGGTCGGCGCGCGCAGAACCGTTAGTACATAATACCGGACGTTGGCTTCGCTGGACTCCTCAAATAGCACCGTGGATTGCGTCGGCAGGGCGGCCGACAGCAGCGCATCCGTCAGATGCTGCGGCCGCAGGTTCTCGATCGGTTTGGATGATGGCCGCCGCACATTTACCGGGCCGGTCACGAATTTGTGTTTCGACGGGATCGAAATCTCAAACGTTTTGCCGTCACTCACCATGTCGAAAATATTCTTGCCGATCACCGGCGCCTGTCCGATCACCCGAATACTTGCGGGCCTCGCTGCCAAGAGGAAACCGTTCACTTCGTGGTATTGCTCGATCACCCCCGAATAAGCCGAGCCCGAAGTAAGCTTCATCGCCACCCCGGCATTGAGGGTCTGAATCGCTTCGGCCTGCCGGTTGTAATTTTCGATCAGCTGCTCCCGCGTCGCGGTCTGCACCGCCGCCGGCGCCTGTCCGGGTTTCACCACGGTTTGGTGGCTGGCCGCACACCCGCTGGCAAAACACGCCATCACTGCCGCAGAAACCATCCACAAACGCACCCGAATGCTCAGAAGAAGCCCCTTATTAACGCAAAGTACGCAATCTAACAGCCACTCAGAGGGGTGTCAACGAACCTGCCAAGGACGTCGCGCGGTGCTCTGACGAAGGGATTTTTAGGTCGCTCGAATCTTCAGTAGAGGTGCGACCAGATAAAAAGGCGCAAAGGGAGGGAGACTAGCCTTTATTGGGGCCGTACGCCGGGCCCGAACCCACGGTCCCCAGCGAGACCAGCAGGCGTCGCAGCTTGGCCCGATCTTCCAGGCCCATTCCTACCAACTCGAAGCCGGCCTGTTGCGAGCGCACGAACCGCACCACTGCCTGCATGGTAATCGATCGCAGCCCCGCCGGAATTTTTACTGTCGCCTCGGTGCCCACCGGAAATTGCAGCTCGCCGTTCAGCAGCCCGCCATCCAGGCTCAACACGCTGATCGAAGACGAATATTTTCCGCGCGCCGACGTGATCGTCGCCGGAACCTGGCGCGGGAGTCGCACCCGGCGATATCGACGGTGGCGCACCACGTCCCGATCGGGAATCGGATCGAGCGGCGCTAAAGCCAGCACGTCGGCCTCCAGGCCGGATTGGGGCAGAAAACTTTGGATCCAATCCGGATCGAGTTTGACCAGCGCTTGCGCTGCCGCCATGCGAATCTCGTCGGGATACACCCAGCCAAAAGTCTTTTTGGCCTCCACAAATTTTCGCAGGTCTTGCACCGCGGCCACCGCTCGCATGCGGCCCAGTGCTTCGATTGCTTTCACTCGCAGATACTCGGGCGCCTGCGGCAGAATCTCGCCTTGCGCCAGGCGCAGTAGCTTATCCGCCGCTTCCGCATCGCCGGAAACCCCGATCTCGTCGATCGCCAGCGGCAGAATCATGGTGTCGAACATTTCCAACGAATCCGCCAGCAATTTTCCGCGCTCGGGCGCACCGGCAGTGGAAAGTTGCCGGACGATCGCGTCATGAAATCCTCGCCCGCCGTCGCGCAGGCGTCGCGGCAGCAATTCATCCACGGCGGTTGCATCCAGCCGGCTCAGCAGCCCGACCACCCCCGCCGCTTTTGCCGGGGCATCGTTCTTCAGCGTTTCTTTCAGATAACGAACACAGGGAGTGCCCACCGATTTCGCCAGCGAAACCACGCTCTCCCGTTCCGTGCGGCGGGCCGATCGCGCCAGGCGCACCGCCAAATGTTCCGAGGCGCCTTTGGGCACGCGCATCAGCACGCCAACCAGTCCCTCCGGCAGTTGCACCGCTGCCAGCGCTTCCTCGATAAATTCCGGAATGCGATTGTCCACGCCCAGCCGCGGCCGCAAACTCTGTACCCAGCTCGGACGCGTTTCTTCCAGGTCGGCGACGGAATCAAGCGCCTGCTGCAACGCGCGATAGTAACGGCGCGACGCCGACTCTTGACTGAGCCGCACGAACGCCGCGCTCAACAAAGTCTGCAACTCAGGATCCTGTTCGGCGCCCATTTGCTGGCCAATTTGCCGCAGCGCATCCTGCAATCGTTTACTCGCCGCCTTACTGAAGAGTTCCGCGAGCTGGCCCAGGCCGATCGCCGCTTTCTTGCGCGCCTCCGCGTCTTTATTCTGCACGCAGGAGGCGTAGTGCAGCAGAATATCGCCAGCCGCATCCGATTCGCCGCGGCCCATCAAATCTTCCACGTACTGCTGAATGTTGCGCGGCGGTATGCACCACGCTTCCGACGACATCAGAACCGTTCGTTTCCCGGAGTCCGGTACCGCCGCCCAGAACTGGCGGTCGAGCAGGTCGGCGTGGGATTCGACCATCATCCCGGCCGTGGCCATTTTTTCTTCGCGCGATTTCAGTAGCTTGCGCAGCGTGGCCAGTTCGCTGCCCATGCGGTCCAGCATCTGCCGCACCGCGTTGACTTTCACTTCCCCGCGCTGATAGCGATCGATCGCAAAGCGGATCGCCAGATCCTCCGCCAACCGCAACAACATCGCCTCGTCCACTTTGGCCGTCGGCGATTGCGCGGCGACCGTGGCGAGCGCTTGCTGCAAAGTGAGTTGGGCGTTTTGCGGTAACGCAGAAATTCTTTGTTGCCAGCTCTTAGAATCGAGTTGCGGATGGTGACCCGATTGCGCTTCGCCAAATTGCGAGAGTAATTTCAGCAGGCTCTGCAGTTCGGCTTCCTGCAATTGGCCGATTCCGCCCGCGAATCCCGTTGCGCCGCCGCCGGTTCCCGTTCCAGTGCCACTGAATCTGAATCCGCCCGGTCCTGATCCGCCCGGTCCGCCACCGGGTCCATTCCCGGTTCCCGCACCGTTGCCGGGGCCACTGCCCGCGCCATTGCCAGGTCCATTGCCCGTGCCCGTGCCCGTCCCCGTCCCCGTCCCCGTTCCGCTTCCCGACCCACCACCGTTGCCATGCGAGCCTTCGGCAGCCGCAATCAGCTGGATCATTTTTTCCGGGCTGCGGAACCAATCCTGAATCATCTCCGCATCGGCGCCGAGCGTTTTGGCCGTAAGGGTCGCGGCCACCCGCGCTTCCGAAAAGCCCGCGTCTTCGGCGATGAAGCGAATTTCATTCACTCGAATTCCGGCGTTGTGTTTGTCGCTGAAGTAGCGCGCCAGCCGATCGGAAAGCGGTATGGCATTCGGGCCCGCTTCCATGAAGCATTTAACGAAATTCACGAACTCCTCGCGGTTGACGCGAGGCAAAAATCCAATACTCGCCACTCCAGCGTTCGTCAGGAAATCCGCGAAGCTTCGTTCCGCTTGGCTCGAATCGACCGGAACGCCATCGAGCAGCAGCTGGGATCCGGAAGCTCCGAGCAGCAGGCCTCCCTGGCTAGACGCAGCTACCGCAGCTTGCAATTCCTGCCAGGCGGATTCGAACTGTTCGACACAGCGGGAGTGCTGTAAACCATAGAGACGAGAGTACTTAAGTAGCACATTCAGGCTGCGGACAAACGCCTTAGCATTGGGAATTGTGGGAGAAATCGCGGCCGTTACTTCGCGTTGCACGGGTGCCATTCTGGTACACCTTTGAGCAGTGTACTAGGACCATCGGCGAGGGAAATAGTACCAATGGGCTATAGGCCGTACTCTTTCAGCACAAGCGGATTCTAGAGGATTTTCAGGCGGCCAAACGAATTTCCACATCTTGCCCTTCGAGGACCGGGCGGATCCGACGGATAACTTCGCTCGCCCACAGTTTTTGGCTCAAGATCACCAGCGAGCCATCGTCAAACGCGCACACCGCACAAAAGAAATAATTCTGAAAACTATTGTGATACGCGTCGAGCCCACGCCGCGCCAACTCGCCTTCGAGTTCCGCATCGCCTTTCACCAACAACTCACCGGCGCGCACGCCAAATGTTTCCTTCTGGAAACGGTCAATCAGCGGCTCCAGTTTTTCGGCGTCGGGCGCCGGAATCACGATCGAGCGTTTGCTCGCTTCTCGAAAATTGATCTGATGCCGCTCGCAATAATCGCGCAGCGGATCGAGATGGCTGAAAAAATCGAGCGACCACGGCTCATCACCGGCCACCGCGCGCAAAACGCGCGACCAGATGCGAGCGGCTTCTGCGCCGCGGATCGGCTCCCGGTTTTCGTCCGCTTCGGTCAGTTCCACACCCATCGCGCGTACGTCTTCGCCAAGATCCAGCGGTTCAATTTCCAGCAGGTACACGATGCGGTCCTTTGCTGAGGTTTTATACTTCGTCCGGGCCGGGTTCGGGAAACCGCTTCACAAAGTCCGGCGACTGTTTGCGAACCTCCAGCCAGTCGAAAAAAGCGTCGGGCGTTTCCAGCCAGATGCCGAACCAGTGCGCGATTTCTTCCTTTTCCGCTCGCTTCTTTGCTTCCACTTTATGATTTCGGGAAATCATTTCCGCGCGGCGCCGGCCCAACCGCGCCACTTCGCGCACCCGCTCCGCTCCAGCGCGTTCCTTTTCATGCCCAAATTTACGAAATAACTCATCGAGGCGCACAATGCACATCTCGGCCTCTTCCAGCGTGGAGAAATGCAGCAGATCCGCAAATTCCTCTTCGTAGCGCCCTTCGGTATCGGACTTGGTGGACCACACCACCTTCATCCCCGCTTCTTCCAGCACGCTGACAATATAATCCGCGGACGTTTTTCCGTGCGCGCCCAGCTGCGCGATTAATTTTCTGCGAATCTGCTCGATTTCCGCTGGGGTGAAGCGCGGTTTTCCCAATTCCTCAGCGGCTTCCAGGATCAGCGCCTTTTTGGTTGGCGANNCCGCTGTCGTCGTGTGCTTCGCCAGCTTTCACGAAGGTCCTCGATGCTGCGGTTTTTTCGCCGCCGCTTCTTCCACCGGAGTTTCGCCCGACAAAAGTTTGCGGTACTTGGCCACGTTGCGATTATGTTCCGCCAACGTTTTGCTGAAAAAATGGCCGCCCGCGTCGTTGGCCACGAAATACATATAATCGGTGACCGCTGGCGTCACCGCCGCCCGCAACGAAGCCTCGCCCGGATTCGCGATCGGTCCGGGCGGCAGGCCGGGACTCCGGTATGTATTGTAAGCAGAATCCACCTGCAAATCCTTGGCGTGAACCACTTTCACCGGATGGCCTTCCAGCTCCAAAGCGTACGCCACCGTCGGGTCGCACTGCAAAAGTCCGCCGTGCTTGAGCCGGTTGTAAAAAACTCCGGCGACCAGCGGACGTTCGTCACGGCGCGGCGTTTCCCGCTCTACCAGCGAGGCCAGCGTCACCACTTGATCCGCCGAAAGCCCCTGCGCAAACGCGTTCGCGTCCGAAGCGTTCAGCGATTCCCACACCGCCCGGAAATTCTGCACCATCCGTTTCACCACCTGCTCGCAGGTCGTGTGATGCGTGAACTCATACGTCGACGGAAATAAAAATCCCTCCAGATTCTTCGCGTTCGGCGCCAGATCCGCGATCAGCGCCCCATCCTGCGCCGCCGTCAGAAAATTTTCTCGTCCGCAGACTCCCTCATGGTCCATTTCAGCGGCGATGTCGAACATCGTATACCCTTCGGGAATCGTGACCGTGTGCGTATAAATCTTGCCCTGTGCGATTTGCCAGAACATCTCGCGGGTCGTGACCGGCCGGTCGACATAATATTCGCCGGCCTGCAGCGGCGTCCGCAGATGCCACAAACTGAACAGCTCAAACGCCAGCCGGTTGCGAATCACATCGTCGTGCCGCAAAATTCCGGCGATATTCCAGCGCGAAGTCCCGTGCGGAATCTCCACAAAAACCTTTTCCGGCCGTCGTCCGCGATACGGCCGGCTGATCTGCGAATCGATCCAGCCGGCGCCGGCCCCGATGGCGGCAATGAGCAACAGTGCGAGCAAGCCCAGGCGGCGCATCTACGCTTATTCCTTTCCTTCGCCGCTGGTTCGCATCTTATCCAGATATTCGCGCAGCAAAATAGCCGCCGCCACCGCGTCCACCGACGCGTTTTTGCGCTGCCGCGAAGATCCGAATTCCGCCATCGTATTTTCCGCCTCCCAGCTGGTCAATCGTTCGTCCGCCAATTCCACTTCGATCCCCAATTCTTTGCGCAGCCGCGCCGCAAACCGCGACGCTTCATCCGCCATTTCCCCGACTTCGCCGGTAATATGCACCGGATGGCCCACGAGAATACGCGCAACTCCATGCGCTCGGCAAATGTCGCGCAGACGCCGCACATCGTCGCGGCGATTTTTGTGGATTAAAGTTTGCAGCGGTTGCGCCGTAATTCCCAACTCGTCAGACAGCGCCAGCCCAATCCGTTTTCGCCCGTAGTCAATGGCCAGAATGCGCGGCGTCGGACGCCGTGGCGGCTGCGTTTCGGAATTCAAAGCAGAGTTTCCCCCGGCGACGGAAAGCGGAGTGGCTATCATCTGTATATTATTATACGCGACGGTGGCTCGATTTGAGTTTCGCGCCGCCGCATCACGGCTGCCGCCCGCGCTCGCTGCTCTGCCAATATTTCCAGAATCCCGCATCCTTCATCTGCTGGTCCAGTCCCGTTTCGTGGAACATCTGTTCCAGTTCCGCCCGCGATTGCCGCGCGCCGATTCGCCCGGGATTGTCGGCCAGCGCAAACGCCGTAATCGCGGCGATCGCTACGTGGCGTTTCAATTCCGTGATGTCCACTTTGTCAAACGTGTCCGACGCGGCGTGATAATTCAGCATATAGTTCGCCGGTTCCTGATTGGCTACCAGCGTCGGCACGCCTTCGATCAGAAAATCGAAGTTGTCGGTGTCCATGCTCACGTCCGGCGTGAAGTCCTTCACGCCCAGCCGCGCCACTGGCTCCAGCGCGTCGCGCACTGCCGCAACCGTGTCCTTCCGTCCGCCCACCGAATAACCCGTAACTTTGCCCATGCCGGAATCGAAAACCACCGCCGC
>PMHK01000095.1:8115-8356 GCA_003156635.1 Acidobacteriota bacterium
GAGTTGCACCCGTTGTCCAGCGCGCCCGTGCCCAGGTCCCAGGAATCCAAATGTGCGCCGAGCACCACAAACTCATCGGGTTTTTCCCGCCCCCGAATTTCCGCCACCACATTTTCGGCGGTCACCGGACCGCTCACCCGGTTGGGCATCTCGAAATGCACCCGCACCGGCTGCCCCGCGGCTAAAAATCGCGCCATGCGCTCCGCATCTTCTCGCGCCACCACCGCCTGCGGCATTTTTT
>PMHK01000137.1 GCA_003156635.1 Acidobacteriota bacterium
GATTGTCGAGGCACGAAACGATGACCAGTCTCTCGCCGCTCGGATCGAGCGCGAATCCGAGGTCGCAGAAATTCGTGTGCGTCACGTGCTGCAGTTCGGGAAGCTGCCCCGAAGGCAAAATTCGAACCATCGGGCGCGACGCATAGAATTTCCGGTACAACGCTTCGATGTCGCCCACCTTCCGGGTTCCCGCCAGCGAGACATATAACGTTGAAAGAATCCCGCGTTCGACCGGCAGCAGGTGCGTTGTGAATACAAAATCTTTCAACGCCAGTCCCGCGTGCTCCGCGATTTCCGGCGTGTGCTGATGGGAATGTACCCGGTAGGCGCGGAAATTTTCGTTAACTTCGACAAAATGTGTTTCCCGCTTCGGTTCTTTGCCTGCCCCGCTCACTCCGGATTTGCAGTCGCAGACAATCCCGCGCGACAGATCGATCCAGCCCGCTTCGACCAACGGACGCAGGCCAAGAATCACCGAAGTTGCATAGCAACCGGGGTTCGCGACTAACCGAGCTTCGGGAAGCGCATCGGCATACAACTCGGGAAGACCATAGACCGCCTCTGCCTGCGCGCCAACGTCGGAAGGCTTCAGTTTGTACCAACGCTCCAATGTTTCTCCATCGCGGAAACGAAATGCACCACTGAGATCCACCAGCCGCAAATCCGGATTTGCGGTCAGTAGCGCCGGAACAAGCTCCTGCGACGCTTCGTGCGGCGTCGAAAGAAAGACGACATCCGCCTCACTCTTGGCAATCGCATCTACGGATAGCGGCTTGCAAGGCGCGTCGCCCAAGCCGCGCAGCTGCGGATACAGTTCGGTGAGGCAACGAACGTCGGCATGCGTGCCGCGCAAATAAAATGTTGGCTTCTGCACGTTCGGATGGCGAAGCAAAAGCCGGGCGAGTTCGAATCCCGCGTAACCCGTGGCCCCCACCACCGCAACTTGTAAAGGTTCACTCACCGACCATCTCCTCGATCCGTTTCTGCACGGACGCGCGCGCTTTCATCGAAGGAGTAATGATCAGAACCGTATCGTCACCGGCCAGCGTGCCGGCCACTTCCTTCCAGCGTTCGGAATCCACGGCTGCCGCCAGCGGCTGCGCGCCGCCCGGAGGCGTTTTCAAGACCAACATGTTTTGCGCTGGGCGGATATCGAGCAAGAACGAATTAACCGCTCGGGCCAGGCGTGAGACCACAGGCGATTCCTTCACTGCCGCACTCGACAGCGGCTTATAGCCTTCCGTCGTTTTCACCAGATGAAGCTCGCGCAGGTCTCGCGACAAGGTCGCCTGCGTCACCCGCAGGCCCAGGTGAATCAGCTGGCGGCGCAATTCGTCCTGGCTGGCCACGGGCTCCGCCGCCAGAACTTTTAGGATTTGCCCTTGTCGAAATCGTTTATGTGCCGGCATCGTAGCGCTATGCAGTTTTATGCATCTCCTTGCATAATCATACAGCAGCGGTTTCGCCTGTCAATCTTTGGATGCAAAATATTTCGGAAAGTTCTTTCGCGGAAGCTTGAAGAAAAGAATCCAGAAATTTGCGGCATTCGCTATACAATTCCGCGTCGCTGAACCGGTGGCAAATCCGTCGAAGACAAATTGCGTATCGTGGGGGAAACGAGATGAAGACTTGGCTGCGTTTGATCGTGTTGATTTTTATGTCGACCGCACTCTGCGCGGGGCAGGTGAAGCCCAATTCCCCAACCGAAGTCGCGATTCGCGCTGGCAAAGTCCTCGACGTTCGCACCGGCACGTACGCCAGTGATCAAATCGTCTGGATCGAAGGCGACCGCATCAAGGCCATCGGAAACGCGGCCGAGATGACCGGCAAACTGCCGCCGGACACAAAAATCATCGATCTATCGCAGTCCACGGTATTGCCTGGCCTGATCGATTGCCACACGCACCTCACCATGACGCCCCGCGATTCCGGCCCGGCGGGCCTGCATCTTTCGTATCCGCGCCAAGCTCTCACCGGCGCCCGCAACGCTCGCGTCACCCTCGAAGCCGGTTTCACTACCGTCCGCAACGTAGGGGCGAGCGGCTATTCCGACATCGCGTTGCGCGACGCCATCAAGGCGGGCGATGTCCCCGGCCCGCGCATGCTCGTGTCTGGCCCTCCCCTCAGCATCACCGGCGGCCACGGCGATGAAAATTTCCTTGCGCCGCAATTCGATTGGTCGTCTGACGGGGTGGCCGACGGCGTCGATGGCGTCACCAAAAAAGTTCGCGAAAATATTAAATACGGCGCCGACGTAATCAAATTTATGGCCACCGGAGGAGTGCTTTCGGAAGGAGACAATCCCGCGCTGGCGCAGTACAGCCCGGAAGAGATGAAAGCCATCGTCGATACCGCGCACGGGCTGGGCCGCAAGGTCGCCGCGCACGCGCACGGTGCCGGCGGAATTAAGTACGCGGTTCTCGCCGGCGTCGATTCGATCGAACATGGCAGCTACATCAATGATGAGGATATTGCCTTGATGAAAGAGCGCGGAACCTACCTGGTTCCGACCGTGTATCTGGAAGATTGGCTGATCGAAAACGTGCAACTGCTGGGCCTCACGCCGAACATGATCGAGAAGGCCAAGCTCGTTCTGCCCATCGCCCAGCAAAACCTTTCGCACGCTTTCAAATCGGGTGTGAAAGTTGCGTTTGGTACCGATGCCGCCGTCTACCCGCACGGATTAAACGCTCACGAATTCGGCAAAATGGTGGAAATGGGCATGTCGCCCTTGCAAGCCATTCAGGCTGCAACGCTGAACGCTTCCGACTTAATCGGCTGGGCCGATCGCGTCGGCACGCTCGAACCGCGGAAATTTGCCGACATTATTGCCGTGCAGGGCGACCCGCTGACGAATGTGCGCGTGCTGGAAAACGTCCAATTCGTGATGAAAGGCGGCGAAGTGGTCAAGACTCAGTAAGTGATGTAGCCCGCGTCGCCGCGCGCCTCGTATGCTAAGATTGTGACCAGTCAGTAGGCCCGTAGCTCAGTTGGCTAGAGCGCCACCTTGACACGGTGGAGGTCAACGGTTCGAGCCCGTTCGGGCCTACCATATTTTCAACAACTTCCGGAAATTGAGCTTCGCATTCGCCGCGCTTTGTGTCGTTGCGCGTGTCCACGACGACAGAACTCTTGGTAATCAATCTG
>PMHK01000094.1 GCA_003156635.1 Acidobacteriota bacterium
CGGCTTTGGTCATCTCGTTGTGTTCGTGATAGCTGACCAATCGCGTCTGAATTCCGTAATGATTAAGCAATTTCAAAGTCTGCCGCGTGTCCTCGCACGCAATCGCGTCGCACTCCTTCAAAATCCGCAGCGCCCGCAACGAAATATCTTCCAGATTCCCAATCGGCGTCGCTACTACATAAAGACACCCCACCGCCGGTTCAGCCAATTTTGCCGTCGCTCCAGCTTTTTCCTTCACCGCCAAAGTCTAGCACACGCCTTAGCCCCTTCTTGTAATGAGCGACTTCTCCCGCCGCCCACCTCCGGTGTATCCTGCTCGGCCATCATCCAATGTTAAGCGCCCACCCGCATTTGGCCGTCGTCCAGAGGAGCGCATTTCGCGACGAAGGACCTCTCTTCGATTTCAACACCAATCGGCAACGCCGCCTCAGGGCCGCCCCTTTCCCAACCTCGAAGAATTCTCATCGGCCGGCCCCGTACACACGAGCCCCGCTGCCTCCTCGCGCACACCCGTGCTATCATTTCCTATTACCTCAACCGATGTGGAGGATCCAGCGTTGCCGTTATACGAATACAAGTGCGCGAAGTGCGGAAATAAATACGAGAAAATCGAAAGCTACTCGGCCAAGGAAACCCAGAAGTGCCCGAAATGCGGTGGAAAAGCGGAACGCCAGGTTTCTGCTGCGGGAATCCAGTTCAAAGGTTCCGGCTGGTATGTGACCGACTACAAAGGCAAGAATTCCGACAACACCTCGGTCGCCAAGCCTGATGAAACTTCCGCTTCTAATTCCAGCGACTCGTCCGACTCAAAATCAAAAGACGCCGGCACCTCGGAATCCAAGTCTTCGACGGATTCCAAATCGAACGATGCGAAATCCTCCGACTCCAAATCGTCCGAATCCAAATCCAGCGCGTCCAAATCGAGCAGCGAGAAAGGTAGCTCGAAGAAAAAGAAGTAATCGCTACAGATCCAGTTCCTTCAAGTATTTCCGGAATTTCGCTCCAAAACTCGGATTCCGCAGCGCAAATTCCACCGTCGCTTTCAGAAATCCCAGCTTGTCCCCGGCGTCGTGCGTTTTCCCGTCGTGCACGTGGGCCCACAAGGATCCGTTCTTCGCCAGAGCAACCAGTCCGTCCGTCAGTTGAATTTCTCCCACTGCTCCCGGCTTGGTCTTTTCCAAAAATTCAAAAATTTCCGGCGGCAGCACGTAGCGTCCGGAAACCCCCAGATTCGACGGCGCCGTCCCCGTTTTCGGCTTCTCCACCAGATTGTTGACCTTCAGCAGCCGATCGCCCCACCGCGATCCGGGGGCTTTCTCCGCGTCGATCACACCGTAGAATTGCAATTCTTCCGGTTCCACTTCCTGCACCGTAATCGCGCCTTTTCCCGTTTCGTTATAAATCTCAATCAGCGACCGCGTGGCCGCCACCGGCCCGTCCATAATCACGTCGCCCAACAAAACCGCAAACGGCTCATCGCCCACCAACTCCTGCGCCGTCAGCACCGCATGCCCCAGCCCCAGCGCTTCGTTCTGCCGCGTGTAGCTGAAGTGCATCCCGCCGCTGATCTCCCGCACCATCTGCGCCTGTTGCGATTTGCCTTTCGACTCCAGAAAACTTTCCAGCTCCGGCGCGAAATCGAAATGATCCTCAATCGCGTTCTTCCGCCGCCCAGTCACGAAAATCACGTGCTCGATCCCCGATGCGATGCATTCCTCCACCGCATACTGAATCAGTGGCTTGTCCACCACCGGCAGCATTTCCTTCGGCATCGCCTTCGTCGCAGGCAAAAATCGGGTTCCCAGCCCCGCCACGGGCAGCACCGCTTTTCGTACGCGTTTTCGAGTGGTTGTCATAATTTTTTGTGCGTGAGCGCCTTATGTGGACGAATTGAACCGCGCGAGCGGCGAATATCTCTTCGCTTCAATTTTACTACGCAGAGTTCGATGGGCCATTTATCTTACTTAGCGGTCTTCGAAAGCGTCACGTCCATTCAATCGATGATATCGCACGCACTCCGCCCAGCGTATACAATGAACTCTGTATGAACGCGACGCAAAAACTCATTCTCGGCATCGAATCCTCCTGCGACGAAACCGCCGCCGCCGTCGTCGCCGACGGCGAACGCGTCCTCTCCAGCATCGTCGCCTCCCAAATCGAAATTCACCGCAAATACGGCGGGGTCGTCCCCGAACTTGCCTCCCGCGAACATCTCCGCCAAATCGTCCCAGTCGTCCGCGAAGCCATCGACCAAGCGCACATCACCCTGCACGATCTCGACGCCATCGCCGTCACTCAAGGCCCGGGCCTCGTCGGCGCGCTGCTCGTTGGCCTCACCTACGGCAAAGCTCTCGCCCTCGCGCTGGGCAAGCCTCTCCTCGCCGTGAACCATCTCGCCGGCCACGTCCACGCCGTTTTTCTCGAAGCCTGCGCCACCGGCGATCGCCGCCCCGAACTTCCCACCATCTGCCTGATCGTTTCCGGCGGCCACACCGTTATCTACGAAGTGCAAAACAAGTCCACCAACGGCGCCAGGCAATTTTCCTATACCCGCATCGGTGGCACCCGTGACGACGCCGCCGGCGAAGCCTACGACAAAGTCGCGCGCCTCCTCGCCCTCGGCTATCCCGGCGGTCCGGTCATCGACCAACTCGCCGCCCACGGCAATCCCCACGCGATTCGTTTTGCCGAACCTAAAATCCGCGACAGCCATCACGATTTCAGTTTTAGCGGAATTAAAACGGCAGTCCTGTACCACATTCAGAAGCATCCAGAATTACAACTGGAAATTAATGCCAGAAAAGAAGCCATCGCGCGCGGTGAACGCGGCGCCGAAGCCCTCCGCAAACTCTGCACTCCAGCCACGCTCGATCTGATCGCCAGCTTTCAGCGTTCCGTCGTGACCAATCTCGTGAGCAGCACCCTCGCCGCCGCCCAAGAAGCCGGCGCCCGCTCCATCCTCGTCTCCGGTGGAGTTGCGGCCAACACCGAACTTCGCGCCACCTTCGAACGCGAAGCAAAAAAACTCAACATCGAAACCTTCTTCCCCAGCCGCGCCCTCTCCACCGACAACGCCGCCATGATCGCCGCGGCCGGCTACAGCCTCTTCGCCGCTGGCCACTTCCAGGATGCCACCCTCGACCCCGTCCCCAATCTCCCGCTCGTGTAAACAGACGGGCTGCCGTCGCGGCCCGCGACCAAATGGAAAAGAACCTCGACGATTTTGCTAAGCAGATACCACCAAAGTGTTCCCATCACGATCACCCACACAAGCGCAACTCCGGGATGCTTCCATCCGAGGAAGTAGGAGACGAGCGAAATCGGAAGGTCGACGAGCATCACAAACATCCACGCGAATGCCATGAAGTTCAAGCTGGGGATCCGCGCCAATAACAGGCTGGTCGAACTCACCAGCAAATGTAGGGTCGGCAGGAAGTAAACCCAACGCCATCGCTCACGTAGAGACATTTCAGCGGACTCCAAAAATCAACTCGGAAGGGCGCCGCCACACAGGGGCTTTAGCCCTGAAGCCATCTACCGCACGTTCAAATCAAGGGCGATTCGTAGATGTAGCCCATACCGTCGCGAGTCACCGCGTAAGCCTTCGTCCCCTCGCCATTCCACCGCAGACTCGCCACATTCTCCGCCGCATGCTCGTCAACAATCTCCAGCGTATTCAAATCCACCACAAACAATCGCCCCTTCGCCGAATTCTTCAGCCACGAACTGAAACACAAGCACAGCTTCAAATGCGGATGGCACGCGCAAAATTCTGCACCAAACGGCAGCGGCTCCGCCTCCATCGTTTCCAATTCCAATCGATAAGCCTGTCCCGCCGCGCAATAAATCATCGCCCGGCCGTCCGCCGTCCACCCAACATCCGTAATGTGCCCTTGCCCATGAAAAACGCCGCTCTTCCGCAGTGTCGCCGCGTCCAGAAAGACAATCGAATCGTCCGCCCAGTCGCCGCGAATCTCCGCCACACTTGCCAGCGTCTTCCCATCCGGGCTGAACGCCAGACTGCCGTAACCGGAAAATCCACCTTCCTCGCCGAATTCCGCCTCGTACGTCTGCCGCTCGAATCCCTCCGGCAGTCCCATTTCCTGCACTGCCACTGCCGCGAAGGGCATCAGCTCCGCGCCCACGCGCCACGACCGCAGCGTCGCATGCTTTCCGCCGCCCGATGCCGCCGCAAAATACCCGCCCGTCGCCGACCACTCCAATCGTGCCGGAAAATTTGTAAATTCCCCAAAGGTCCCCAGCAGCATCTTCGAATGCAGATCAAAAATGTGTAGCGCCGCCTGCTTCCACGCCCGGCGCGCCGCGACCAAATATCGCGCCCCCGGCGACCAGGCCAATGCCGCCGCCGAATTGTCCTCGCGGTCCGCGCTTTCGTCCGGCACCGACAACGCCATCATCGGAACGTTCATTTCAATGTCGAACAAAACCAGCCGCTGCGCCGACCCCTGCCCCGCCGGAATCGCACACACGATCCCCGTATCCGAAATCGCCGCACTCGCACTGCGCCCCGCAAAGACTTTTTTGATCAGCCAGTTGGAATCCCGTGCCAGATCCCGCAGTCCCCGCCGCACCAAGCCGGCCGACCGCACCGTAAGCCCTTGCGCGTCGGCGCGCGCCAGCGCCGTCGCATCGGTCCGCACCTCGTTCACCGGTTTTTCCGCGTCGCGAACTTCCATGTCTAGCTCGTCACCCTCGAATTCCCGCCGCGATCATCCACGCGCCGGCGCCAAAACTTCCATTCGCCGCTTCGCCTGCGCGATCTGATCCTCCACCTTGTCGATCATTTCCTTCAGCACGTCGCGTCCGTCTTGCTGCGCCTGATCCACCCGCGTTTTCAAGTGATACAGATCCGAACGCAGCAGTTCCTGCAGTTCCGCTTCGATTTCCGCCAGCCGCCCGCGCGCCTGGCTGATTCCGCGAATCACTCGAATCAATTCCGCTCCCGCGCCCTCGCCCTGCACCTGCTCCGGGCTCCATTCGTATTCCGTCAAAATTTTCGCTAGCCGCGCATCGTCCCCGCGCCGGTACGCCTCGTTCGCTTCCGCCATCAACGCCTGACGTTTCGCGCGGTCGTTGCGATCCGACGTCAGATCCGGATGAATTCGCTTCGCCACGTCGCGATACAGCCGCTTCCTCTCGGGCGACGCCTCGAACGCCGGCGGTGACGATTCCAATTTTTCTCCCGCCGCGGTTTTGGTTTCCTTGGCGTGTTCCCGCGCTTCCCGCGCCACTTGCTGCGCCCGCGCATTGCTCGGCTGCTCGCGCGCCGCTCGCTCCGCGATCCCCGCCTTCAATTCATCCAGTTCCGCGTAGCGCGATCCCACAAAATGCAGGTACTGCTGCTCGAACGCGCCCAGCTCCGCCCTCAAATTTGCCGAACGCAATTCGCGCTCCGCGAGTTCGCCTTCGATCGCCGCCTGCTCCGCGCGTTTTCGCGCAAGCTCCTGCTCTTCGGGATTCAGTGTAGTTGTTACAGCCGGCCGGGAGCCCAGCTCGTCGGTGGCCTTCAAAGCCATGCCTTCGCCTCGTGAACCGGGGTCACGCATGCGCCAGGCGATCGCCTTCCCAAGAGTCGCCCAACGCGAAGTTCACTCCCTGAATTGTAAAGCGCCCTCCGTCCCCAGTTCGGCTCCAGCCCATTCCTGTTTCCACCTCCCAAGTGTCCTTTCGTACAGGTACCCGCCACTCGCAATTGATTCCATGCCCGCCCACGCCCTTCCGGGTGCCGCACTCTTGGCGTTTCCCAGCAAAGGGTGCGGGTTTAGACTCAACTCTTTCCAAACCGAGCGTTCGTCGCCGCTTCGTAGCGGCGGTCTTCAGACCGCGTCCTGCCGCGAATTTCACGTTCAGCCAATTTGGTCGCACGCCGCGACCGTCCGACCAACGCCACCTCCTTCTTCCGCCCGTCGCCCGCCTCTATAATTTCCTCGGGGCGAATCGCCAAAGGGAGCCAAACCAAATGACTGAAACGCCGCAACAATACATCCAGCGCATCCTCGGCCACGCCGCAGATCACGAACCGCTGAAAGTCCAAGCCTCCACCGCCAAAAAAATCAAATCCCTGATCCACGGCCTTTCCGCCGCTAGCCTCCGCCAACGCCCCGCTCCCGACAAATGGTCCGTCACCGAAATCGTCACCCATCTCGTCGATACCGATATCGTTGGCGGCTTTCGCATGCGCTTCATCCTCGGTACCCCCGGCACGCCCATCCAGGCCTTCGATCAGGACGTCTGGGCCACGGCAGGGCACTACGCTTCGCGCGACGCGCACGAATCGCTCGAGCATTTCGCCGCATTGCGCACCGCGAATCTCGCAATGCTGAAGACCCTCTCTCCGGAACAATGGAAACACTACGGCATGCACTCCGAGCGCGGCCAGGAAACCATCGAACACATCGTCCGCATGTACGCCGGCCACGACCTAAATCACCTGCAGCAGATCGAAGCCATAGTCGTAGCCGCGCAGAAAAACAAGAAGCCCGCCCCAAAGAAGAAAACCAAGAAAAAATCAAAAAAACGCTGACCCCGTTCTTTTCGTCAGGGGCCTGACCTCAGTCATGCCGAAAGTCCTTCACGACCTTGAGCGGCTTCAGCCGCTGAGGAAAAAATCCTCCACACCAAAAAAATGGGCACGGCCCCTAAAGGCCGTGCCCGCCAGGGCGTTCTAAAATTTACTCCGGAATCGGAGAGGCTTCCGGCATTTGCAGCTTGGCTTTTGCCAGTGCGCGTATCAGGTTGGCTTCGACCGTGGATTCGGACGTGTTTCGAACTGTGGCGAGTTCGCTCACCAAAAGATACTTGGCGCGTTCCAGCATCTTCTTTTCCCGGAACGAAAGCGGCTTGGTCCGGCTGAGTGCCACGAGGCCTTTCAGCACCGCGGCCACTTCCATCAGCGAGCCCGTCCGCATCTTGTCCGAGTTTTCCTTGAAACGGTGTTTCCAATCGTGGTGCGAAGCGGAGCGGCCCTTCTCCAAATACGATATCACCGCGCCGGCTTGCGTATTGCGAATGATCGGCCGCAGACCAACGCAATCCACGTTCGTCTGGGGCACCATCACTTTCAATCCGCTCGAAACGATCTTCAACATGTAAAACCGTTCCGACCGCCCATTAGCTGTTCCGTAACTTATCTGCTCGATCACTCCAACACCGTGGTTTGGATACACGACTTTTTCGCCTAGCTTGAATTCCATAGACATAGGTGGAAGTCCTCTCCCGGAGAAGCTATTGAAAGTTTAGGCACATGGCAACAAAACGTCAAGGAAATAGGGCTGTTCTGCCGCTGCAGAAATGTCAGAAAACCACATGTTTTCACGGGTTTGGCCACGAAATTGCCCTATACTGGTGCACGTGTTAACCCTCGCACTGGACACCTCCTCCCTCGTGGGCAGCCTCGCCGTGCTCCGTGACCACACCTTGCTCGGTGTCATTTCCACCTCTTCCGACGAAAATTACTCCTCGCGCATGTTCCGCCACCTCGAATTTTTGTTGCGCGATCTCGCGCTCAATTTCGCCGATTTCGATTTGTTTTCGGTTGCCGCCGGCCCCGGTTCCTTCACCGGCCTGCGCGTCGGGCTCACTGCCGCGAAAGCCTGGTCCGAGGTTTACCGCAAGCCAGTCGTTGGGGTTAGCGCGCTCGAAGCAGTCGCCGCGCAATCCTTTCCACTCGATCCCTCGCGCCCGGAATTCGTAATTCCAATCCTCGACGCTCGCCGCAGCCAGTTGTACTGCGCCTTCTACCTCCGCACTGGCTCGCAACTCAAACTCGATGGCGCTGAGGTAGTGTTGTCTCCCGACGAACTCTTCGCCGAAATTCAAAAACGCTGCGCGAACTCCAAAGCAGTGATCGCCACATCAGATCCGCAATTGATTTCCGCGGCGATGTCTCGTTTTGAGAATTCCGCATCGTCACCGTCAGCCTTATCCATTATTCTTCAGACCGTTTCAGGTGTCCTCGCGCCGTCGATCGGCAAGCTCGCCATCGCCAGCGCCCAGCGCGGCCAATTCAGCAATGCGCTAACTCTTGACGCCAACTACGTCCGCCGCTCCGACGCCGAGCTGCAGCTGAAAGGAAAGTAACTCCGTTGCCCATCCGCCCCCTCGAATCCCGCGACATTGATTCGATCCTCGCCATCCAATCCGCATGCCCCGAAATCGCCCAATGGAAATCCGCCGACTACGAACGAGTAGTCCACGGCGAAATGTCCGGCTGGATTTTTGAAATTGTTGCAGAACAAAGTGCCGCTGAGCAAAAAAGTGGGACTCATCACGTCGAAAATAGTCGAGAACCCTCCGTCGGCGCCGAACCTGACTTTGGCCGTCATCCAGAGGA
>PMHK01000121.1 GCA_003156635.1 Acidobacteriota bacterium
TTCCTTTCGCGCGGCCTTCTCGCGCGAGCCTTTCGCCGGCACGATCACGATCTTTCCGTCCCCGCGCTTTTCGTCAGGCCCGGCTTCAGCCGTGCCAAAAAGGAAATGCCTTCGCCCCTTTCCGCTTGCGCGGTTCTCTCGCGCAAGCCTTCGTCACGTCCAAGCACCTCGCGTCCGCCATCCACCGCTCGCTTCGGAATCTTGCCCCTTGGCTTCCACAGCCCCTCCGTGATATTCCTAGCCTCAGAGGTACCCCAAATTTGGCCTGGAGGTGAACGATGCCTGAAACATCTCAGGATATTCGCCAGACATTGATCGAATCGGACCAGGAATACCGCAACCTCTTCGAAGAACATCTCCGCTGTGAATCCAAACTTCAGCAACTAGGCCAGAAATCCTACTGGAAAGTCGAAGACATGGATGAAGAAGTCGCTCTCAAGCGATTCAAGCTCTACCTCAAAGACATGATGGCCCTGATCGTCGCCAAGCACCGAAACGGTTTGGTCCATCACTAGAATTTTCTGTAACCGAGCTAAAGCTGCACGCCTGGCACGCTCTCTTCTGTCGTACAATAGAAGTGCATCTCGGTTCAAAAGTACTTCGCACGCGTGACGTGTGCGGGCTCTGCAGGTATGGCGATTCCGCGAAAATGAATAAGGATATTTCCTAAGCAGCATGGTTAAGGACGCCTACAAATTTGCCTTGCCGCCGCTCCTCGTCGGCGCGCTCTGCTTCATTCCCGGCTGGAAATGGCCCGGCGGCCTCCTGATTTTTCTCGGCCTTTTCGTTTTTTACTTTTTCCGCAATCCACAGCGCCAGATCCCCACCGATCCGCAGCTGATTGTCTCGCCCGCCGACGGCCACATCGTCGAAATCGTCGACGAAATGCTCGATTCGGTCATGGGCCATCGCGTCACCATTTTTCTCGCGGTCTGGGACGTCCACGTCCAGCGCGCCCCCGCCGCCGGCCGCATTGCCGACGTCGTCTACCGTCCCGGAAAGTTTTATGCCGCCTTCCGCGCCGCCGCCTCCGTCGAAAATGAACAAAATATCATTTACCTTCACACCACCCGCGGCAATATTGTCTTCAAACAAATCGCCGGAGCCATCGCGCGCCGCGTGATATGCTGGAAAGAAGAGGGCGAAACGGTGGCTCTCGGCGAATTGATCGGCCTCATTCGTTTCGGTTCGCGCGTCGATGTCTGGTTGCCTTTGAATACCGCAGTCGCCGTCAAGCGCGGTGAAAAAGTGAAAGGCGGCGAGAGCGTATTAGCGAGATGGAATTGAACGGCGTAAATCCCATCGGCCAGGAACACGAACTTCCCCGGCCTTTCCGCAATTCGCGCCTGCGTCGCGGTGTCTACATTCTTCCCAGCGCCTTCACCGTAGCCAATATGCTTTGTGGCTATTACGCAATCCTCGCCACTCTCGAAGGAAGAATTCAGGATTTTGAGCACGCTGCCGCCGCCATCGGTCTCGCCTACGTTTTTGATTCCATGGATGGACGCATCGCCCGCTGGATGGGCACCGAAAGCGATTTCGGCCGGGAATTCGATTCACTCGCGGACATCGTCAGCTTTGGCTTAGCCCCGGCCTCTCTCGCCTACGCCTGGGGCATCCGCGCGCTGGCCGCGCCTAATGCTCCGGAAGCGTTGCATCTGACCCAACTCGGCTGGCTGGTTGGATTTATTTTCGTCGCCAGTTGCGCCTGGCGTTTAGCGCGTTTCAACATTCAAGGCATGGCCCCCGGCGGCAACAAATATTTCGTAGGCATGCCCACTCCGGCCGCCGCCGGAATGCTCGCCGCCACCGTCTATTATTTTCACGGAGTGCCCATTCAGGACATTCGCGTTTCGCTCCTGTGGCTCGCGCTCATGGTCGCGCTCAGCGTGCTGATGTCCAGCACCCTCCGTTTTTTCAGCTTTAAGGACATTCCCTGGACCCGCAAGCAACCGTCGCTCGCCGTGATTTTTCTCGGTGTGCTGTTGGCCTCGCTGGTCTATTTTTCGCACATCATGCTGTTCATCATCACCGCCTGTTACACCTTGCACGGTCCCATCATGCAGGTCTTCCGCCATTTCCGGCTGCGGTCGCGGCCCGCCTAGGCATGTCCTCCAGCCGTACCAAAGCCAATCGCGTCGCCATCGTCGGCGCTTCTTCGCTCCGCGGTAGGGAAGTGAAGCTCATCCTCGAAGACCGCAATTTCCCGGCCAGCGATATTATTTTGCTCGACGAGCCCGCCATCGCCGGCACCCTGACCGAAGCGGCCGGTGAGCCCACCTTTATTCGCGCTCTCGAAGAAACCAGCTTCGAACGGTCCCGTTTCGTCTTCTTCACCGGCTCGCAGCGCGACGTGGAACAGAACTGGCGCAAAGCCCAATCTTCCGGCGCCACCGTCATCGATCTCACCGGCTTCCTGGCCACTTCGCCCGAGGCCACCGTCTCCATTCCGGCGCTAGCCACCGTATTCTTGCCGCGTCCGGGTATCGGCTCGCCTGAATCGCCGGCGGCGCGGAGCAGTTCCCAACTCTCTACCCCGTATTCCGCGCCTGGCGCCGGCGTGATTGTCGCGTGCACCGTCGCCGCCGCGCTCGCCAAATTTTCTCCGCTGCGCACCGTCGCGCTTCTGTTTCCTCCGGTCTCCGAACGCGATCAGATCGCCGTCGAAGAGCTCGAAAGCCAGACCACCAACTTGCTGACCTTCCGTGCCATTAGCCAGAAGGTTTTTGACGCGCAAGTCGCCTTCAACCTGCTCGCCGGCTACGGCCAGGATTCGCGTCCCACTTTTCAAGAGGTGAAAAGCGCCATCGCTCGTGACGTCGCCCACTACGCCGGCGAACGCGCTCAAATTCCCGCCATTCAATTGGTCCAGGCCCCGGCTTTCTACGGCTACGCCTTCTCCGCCTTTGCTGAGTTCGCGGCGCCGCCCAACCTCGGACAGCTTGAGCTGGCCTTCACCAACCTCGGCGTAAAAGTTGCCGCCGCCGGAGATCCGCCTCCCAGCAATGCCAGTGTCGCCACCGAAAACGAAATTCATCTCGCGCGCATCGAATCCGATGCGAATGTGCCCAATGGAATCTGGATCTGGGGAGCTGCCGATAATCTCCGGCTTTCCGCCATCAACGCTGTGCGCATCGCGGAGGAACTCAATGCCGCACCGCCGGTGCAATAAATTCCAGTACGCCCCGCTCATCGCGGCACTCGCCGCCGCGGCCTTGCTCCTCTCCGCCTGCGGCTACCACGTCGCTGGACGCGCCGCCAATCTCCCCTCCGACTGGAAAACCATTGCCGTCCCCGCGTTCAAAAACGATACGACCCGCTATCGCATCGAGCAGCGCTTCACCGCCGCCGTCATTCGTCAATTCATCCAGCGCACCAAATACCGCATCATTCAGGATCCGGAATCGGCCGACGCCGTGCTGCACGGAGAAATCCTCTCCGTCGAAACCGCTCCGGTGATCTTCGATGCCACCACTGGCCAGGTCACCACCTCGCTCGTCACCGTTCACACCAAAGTGCTGCTCGTCGATAATCAATCGCAAAAAACCATTTACGAAAATGACGACATGGTTTTCCGTGACGAATACCAGATTTCTTCCGACGTGCAGTCTTTCTTCGAAGAACAAGACCCGGCTCTCGAACGCATGGCCCGTGATTTCTCCGCCCAGCTGGTTTCCAACGTCACCGAGAAATTCTGATGCCCGAAACCACGCCCACCCAGCTTCTCGAACGCCTCGCGCAAGGGAAGCCCATCCCTGCGATCGTCTTGATGGGCACTGACCCTTATCTTCGCGATATGTGCCGCAACGGAATTATTCAGGCCTACGTGCCCGATGCCGTCCGCGATTGGGCCCTCGCGCGCATCAGCGTTCAGGGTGGCGATTGGAGCGAAGTTTTTCAGCGCGCCGAAACTCTGCCAATGCTGGCGCAATTGCAAGTCGTCATTATCGACGGCGCCGAAACCATCGAAGTCAAAAAGCGCGACGATGACGCTGCCGCCGACGCTGATGAATCCGACGACGCCGACGACCCGCGCAAAGAAACGCTGCAAGCCTTCTCCGCCTATCTCGATAAACCCGCGCCGTTCACCATTTTGCTGTTCGAAGTTCCCAAACTCGACAAGCGCCAGCGCCTCTACAAAATCCTCAACGAAAAAGCCGTCATCGTTGAATTATCCATCGGCGACCAGGCTCCGCAATTTGCCGCGCAGATGGCTAAAGAACTTGGCGCCGAAATCGAACCCGCCGCGGCCACGCTCCTCGCCGACATCACCAATCGCGAACCCGCGCTGATGCGCATGGAACTCCAGAAACTCTCGCTCTACGTCCAGGGCCGCGGAAAAATCACCGCCGCCGCCGTCAAGGAACTCGTCCCCAACGCCCGCAAAAACACGGTCTGGGAATTAGCCGACATGATTGCCNNCCCGCCGCCGCGACCACGCCCTCCAATTTCTCGACAATCTTCTCCGCGAAGGCGAAGAACCCGTCGCCCTCGTCGGCGTCCTTTCCTGGATGTACCGCAAACTCATCGAAGCCCGCGACCTCCCCGCCACCATGCGTGGTTTCCAAGCCGCCCGCCCCCTGGGCATGCGCCCCGACTCCGCCGAAGCCGCCATCCGCAACGCCCATCGCATGTCCAAAGAAAATCTCCGCGCCGGCCTCGTAGCCTTAGCCGAAACCGACAGCCAGCTCAAATCCNNCAACCCCGACAAACGCGCCACCATGGAATTCCTGATCGCCCGGCTCACTTCCACCGCCACCAGCGCCTCAACGCGCTAACCTCGCTAGCCCGCAACACCGCCCTCGAGCATTACGTAGCTGCCAACTTTAAGGTGAGCCAAATCGTGCCAACCGCTTCAGC
>PMHK01000031.1 GCA_003156635.1 Acidobacteriota bacterium
TCACAACTTAGTTACGTGATGAAACCTTTGAGTGTGCTTCCCGGGCCGCACCCGGCTCCCAGGCCGTCATCACGTAACTAAGTTGTGATGGTGCAATGAAGGCGACGCAAGCCGTTGCCGCCAGCCATCCGCGGTGCTAGAGTGCCGTGCCAAGAAGGCTGCGGAAGCAAGGCAGGGACTGCGCGAGAGGCTCCCCACCTCACAATGCGCAAAGGCCAGGGAAAAACCGTCATGGCGGCGAAAGATTCTGAAGCAAGCCAACGATCCGAACGCGGCAAGGCTCACGCGCCGTCTGCAGAGCGGAAGGCCCTGGACCAACTCTTCAGCGCGACCTATGAAGAATTGCGGCGGCTCGCTTCGAGCGTGCGGCGCGGAGATCCCAGCGCGACTTTGAGCCCCACGGCGTTGGTCAATGAGGCGTGGCTGAAGCTTGCGAAATCTCCCGACGTTGGCGCGACGTCGCGGCTGCATTTCAAACGCATCGCCGCCCGGGCCATGCGTCAGCTGTTGGTGGAAGCCGCGCGGCGGAGGAATTCCGATAAGCGCGGCGGCGGCGCGGAAATTACGGTGATTTTCGACGATACGCCGCAGAAAAAGCCGTCGGGCGGCGAGGAATTGCTGGCCTTGAACACCGCCCTGGATTCCCTGGCGCGCATGAATCCGCGGCAAGCCGAAATGGTGGAGAGCCGTTTCTTCGGCGGTCTGGACGTACCGGAAACAGCGGCGCTGCTCGAAGTCTCCGAAGCGACCGTGCTGCGTGATTGGCGCGCGGCGAAGGCCTGGCTGGCGAACGAACTGCGGCAGAATTCCTGACGCCGAAGATTGTTTTCTTCCCTCGGCTGGTGAGTGACGATGGACAGCTCTCGCTGGCAAAAAGTGCAAAGTCTTTTCCACGAAGCTGCAGATTTGCCCGCGTCACAACGGCACGATTTTCTGGAAGCGAAGTGCGACGGTGATCCGGCGTTACTCAACGAAGTCCTGATGTTGCTGCAGGAAGATTCCCGCGGCGGTTCCCTGCTCGACCGCGATATCGCCCACGTCGCGCACGATGTCTTCCACGATCCGACCGCAGACTCCCAACCATTCAAGGAATTTGGTCCGTATCGAATCATAAAAATGCTGGGCGAAGGCGGAATGGGTGTGGTGTATCTGGCGGAACGCGAAGACCTGGGCAGCCAGGTGGCCATCAAGATTCTGCGCGACGCCTGGCTTTCCCCCGCGCGACGCGCGCGCTTCGCCGCCGAGCAGCGCACGCTGGCGCAACTGAACCATCCTTCCATCGCGCGGCTGTACGATGCGGACACTTCGCCCGACGGAACGCCATTCTTCGTCATGGAGTACGTGGAAGGTATTCCGCTCACGAATTACTGTCGGCAACACCATGGTGCAGTTCCGGAACGCCTGCGTTTATTTCGCGACGTCTGCGAAGCCGTGCTGTACGCCCATCAACACGCCGTAATTCATCGCGACCTGAAACCGTCCAACATTTTAGTGAAGGCCGACACGACGGTCCGGCTGCTCGATTTCGGCATCGCCAAGCAAATCGAGAGCCTGGGCGATTCCGTCGAGCAAACCATTACCGGTTTGCGATTGATGACTCCAGCCTACGCCGCACCGGAACAAATCCGCGGAGAACAGGTCGGAATTCAGGCGGACGTATATTCGCTGGGCGTTGTTCTATACGAGTTGCTCGCGGCGCGTCTGCCGTTTGATTTGTCCAAGCTCACTCCGGCGCAAGCTGAAAGGATTTTGACCGAGCAAGAACCGGAAAAGCCGTCAACGGCGGCGCAGGACGAAAATGTCGCAGACGCGAGCCGAGCAGCGTGGGCCGATTTGGATGTGCTGTGCCTTACCGCGATGCACAAAGACGCGCGGCAGCGATACCAATCGGTCGACGCGCTGATCCGGGACGTTGATCACTACTTGCAGGGTGAACCCCTCGACGCGCAACCCGATACGGTGCGCTACACTGTCGGCAAATTCGTCCGCCGCAACTGGAAGCCTCTTTCAGCCGCTGCCGCCGTGCTGACCATGCTTTTCGCGTTGGTGATTTTCTATACGGTGCGTTTGACCCGCGCGCGCAACACCGCCCTCGCCCAAGCCGAACGCACCGAACGCATCCAGCAGTTCATGCTGAATCTTTTTCAAGGCGGCGATCCATCTGCGGGGCCCTCCGACGATTTACGCGTGGTGACTCTGCTCGATCGCGGCGTCCAGGAAGCGCGCAGCCTCGACACTGAGCCGGCGGTGCAAGCGGAACTCTTCGAAACGCTCGGCGGCATTTACCAGAAATTGGGCAAGTACGATCAAGCCGATCCACTTCTGCAGTCCGCGTTGCGCACGCGCCAATCCATTTTTGGAGCCGACAGTGCCGAGACGGCAAAGAGCCTGCTGGCGCTGGGATCCTTGCGCGAAGAGCAAGCGCAGTACGAAGAATCGGAGCGCCTGATCCGCCAGTCGTTGGAAATGAATAAACGCCACCTGCCGCCGAACGATCCAGAAATCGCGCACTCCATGGTCGCGCTGGGCACGGTGCTGGCCGATCGCGGCGAATACGATCAGGCTATCGCCATCCTGGAGCAGGCCGTACATTCTTACTCGGCGCCAAATTCCGCGCCGGTCGATGCCGCGGATAGCCTGCATCAGCTGGCCAACGCGCATTTCTACGCCGGGCATTACGAAATTGCCACGGTTCAGAACCAGCGCGTGCTGGAAATGTACAAGAAAATTTATGGCGAACGTCACCCGCGGGTGGCCGACATTTATATCAATCTGGGCGCGATCAAATACGACTTAGGGCATTACCCCGAAGCGGAGCAGTACGACCGGCAAGCGCTGGCGATCGTGCAGAGCTGGTACGGTAAGGACAATCCGGAGACCGCGATCGATCTGACCATTCTCGCGCGCGCGTTGGTGTTTCAGCAGCGCTACGACGAGGCTACGGAACTCCTGCAACAATCGCTGGCAATCAAGGAGCAGGCATTCGGAAAAGTTCATCCCAGCGTGGCGTCCACCCTGAACGAACTGGGCAATGTGGCCAGCAAAACCGGCAAATACGACCTAGCCAAGCAATATTTTAATCGCATGGCCGATATTTATCGCACGGTGTACGGCGAGCATCACTATTTGGTCGCGACCGCGCTTTCGAATTTAGGAAGCGTCTACCTGGCCGAACACGACTGGGCCGGCGCCGAGAAAATTTTCCGGCAGGTGATTCCGCTGTACACCGCAACGCAGTCAGCGAATCACGTCAACACCGGCATCGCCCGAACCAAGTTAGGCCGAGCTCTTCTACGCCAGCGCCGTTTCACTGAAGCAGAGACGGAAACCCGCGCGGGCTACAACATTCTGGCCCCGCAAATGGATTCGAAAGTCAGCTGGCTCACCAACGCCCGGCAGGATCTAGTGGAAGAATACGATGCGCTGAAAGAACCGGAGCAGGCCGCAAGATTCCGCGCGGAAATCGCGGCGGTGACGCCCAAACCGGCCGAGGTCGTAGCCAAGAAGTAGTCTCGCGAAGGAACTGCGCGCACGTTCCGACATCCAACATCGGCGCTTCTTGATTATTATCGGTTGTTCCGGCATTTTAAATTCTGGAGTGCTCAATGATGAAGACCGCGTTTGGCACCGCTGCTATTTTTTGTTTTTTGTCCGCTCCCAATTTTCTTCTCGCCCAAACTTCCTCGTCCGGATCCCTGCTGGTTCTTTCCAAGCAAGGTCACACTCTGAATATCGTGGATCCCGCGACGCTAAAGATCGTGGCGCGCGCTCCGGTCGGCGAGGATCCGCACGAGGTAATTGCGTCGGCTGATGGGAGCACGGCTTATGTTTCGAACTATGGCGGCGGAACGCTGCATTCGCTGGCCGCGATTGATCTTGTTTCGCGGAAAGCTTTGGAATCCATCGATCTCGGTGCGCTTCGCGGCCCCCATGGATTGACCTTTGTCGGTGGCAAGGTTTGGTTCACGGTGGAGGGATCGAAGGCGATTGGAAGTTACGATCCGGCAGCTAAAAAAGTCGACTGGATAATGGGCACAGGCCAGAACCGTACGCACATGATTTATGTTTCCGATGATCTGCAAAGAATCGTGACAACCAACGTCAGCTCCGGAACCGTAAGCATTATTGAAAAGGTCGCGTTGCGTGGTCCGGGCGGTCCACCGCCGGGAGGAGCGCAGGCCGGAGCTCCGCCTCCACCGCCGTCTGGCCCGACGCGGATGGACTGGAATGAAACGGTAATTCCGGTTGGCAACGGTTCGGAAGGATTCGACATCTCGCCCGATGGCCAAGAAATTTGGGTGGCCAACGCCGGCGACGGAACAATTTCGGTTATCGATTTCCCGGGCAAGACAGTGCGGCAGACGCTGGATGCTAATGTTCCGGCCGCCAACCGGCTGAAATTCACGCCGGACGGAAAACACGTCTTGGTTTCGACCCTACGTGGAACTGATTTGATTATTCTGGATTCGAGCACGCGAAAAGTCACCAAACGGGTACCGATCGGCACTGGTGCAGCCGGTATTCAGGTGCAGCCTGATGGCTCGCGCGCTTTCGTGGCTTGTACCCCCGACAATTATGTCGCGGTGATCGATTTGGCTTCGCTGCAAGTTGTGGGACGCATCGCGGACATCGGCCAACCCGACGGAATGGCTTGGGCGGAACATCACTGAGAACAACGGGACGTCAGCGTTGCACTCTTCCGGAGCCATCACCTTTCAGCAAAGCTTCCACTTCTTCCACGCTGCAGCGGTGAAAATCCCCATAGATCGAATGTTTCAGGCAGCTGGTCGCCACTGCAAATTCGAGTGCGTCCTGATGACTCGAGAGCCGCTGCAATCCGTAAATTAGACCGGCAGCAAAACTGTCGCCGGTGCCGACGCGATCGACAATGTTCTTGATGTCGTAAGCGCGGCTGAGCATGAATTTAGTTCGATCGTTCATGCAAGCGGACCAGCCATTGTGCGACGCGCTCTTGGATTCGCGTAGAGTGATGGCGATCGATTTCAAGTTGGGATATTCGGCGAGGACTTGCTGCGTAAGCTTTTCGTACTGCGCGTGATCGAGCGCCCCGGAATGCACGTCCACGCCGGCTTTCATGCCCAGGGCCATTTGCACGTCTTCTTCATTCGCGATGGCCACGTCCACATGCTTGATCAGCTCGCGCATCACTTCGGCGGCGGTCTTGCCCCACTTCCAAAGATTTTTGCGATAGTTCAAATCGCACGAAACCGTAATTCCCTTGGCGCGGGCTTGAGCCACCGATTCCAATGCCAGCGCCGCGGCGGACGCGCTGATCGCCGGCGTGATGCCGGTGATATGCAACCAGCCGGCTCCTTCGAAAACCTCGTCCCAGCGAATGTCACCGGGCTTAGCCAAAGCGATCGCGCTGAATTCGCGGTCGTAGATCACTTTCGAGGGGCGTTGATTCGCGCCGGCTTCGACGAAATAAATTCCGAGCCGCCCTTTGCCGCGAACAATCTTCGAGGTGTCCACGTGAAAGCGGCGCAGCTCGCCAATCACCGCGTCACCCAGAGCGTTTTTCTCGGGCAGAACTGTGACGAATGTTGCGGGCAGACCGAATCCCGCCAGGGCCACGGCCACGTTCGCCTCGCCCCCGCCGCAGGTCGCGCCGAAGGACGGACTCTGCAGGAATCGTTCGAAGCCCGGAGGAGCCAGGCGAAGCATAATTTCGCCAAAGGTTATGGTGGTCTTGGTCATCGGTGGTTTTTCGCCCGAAAGTATACACCGGCCGTCGCTCCGCGCTCGCCCCTTCGAACGCTCGGATCATCGTGCAAACTGGTTTTAAGTTGTGCCGCAAAATATAAATCGTTACTCTAAGCGGGCTTCAAATACCGCGGCTCGAAGGATTTCTGGTTTGAAAATTACCCGGTTGAAGTCGGCAGTGGTCGAAGGAAACTTCGACTGGACCTTTGTGCGCATTGAAACCGATGAATCGCTAACGGGTCTTGGCGAGTGTTTTTTCGCGCCGGGGCTGACCGCCATCCTGCGCTCGCTCGAGCCGCTGCTGATTGGCGAAGATCCGCGCGACATCAATCGCTTATTTCGAAAATTGCAGATGGCGACTTCGGGTGCAGGCTCGGTAGCAGGGATTGTCTACAACGCGATCAGCGGCATCGATGCCGCGCTTTGGGACATTTTAGGAAAATCGCTGAACGCTCCGATCTATCGTTTGCTCGGCGGAAAATTCCGGGACCAAGTGCGCATCTACGCGGATTGCCATGGCGGCGAGGCGCTCGAAAGCCTGGACGAAATATTGAGGTCGCGCGGAGCCAGCTGGGATCCGAAAAAAGAACAGCACCAGGTCAAAGACTATTACGCCGACACCAGCGAAGAGTCCGCTTCCACGCCGGAAGAGTATCGCAAGACCGCTTTGAAAATGCGGGCGCAGGGTTTCACGGCGCTGAAATTCGATCTCGATGTGCCGGGCACCGAGGGCCTGGATCCCTATAGCCGTGGGCTGACCAATCGCGGAATCGATCACATGGTTGAGCTGATCAGCGCGGTCTACGACGCGGTGGGCAAAGACACCGACATCGCGGTCGATTGCCATTGGCGGTACAACGCGAGCGACATCATAAAGGTAGCGCGGGAACTCGAGCCGTTCCGGTTGATGTGGTTGGAAGATCCGGTTCCGCCCAGCAACGTGGCCGCGCTGAAAGAAGTCAGTTCGAAAGTGAATGTGCCGATCGCGACCGGCGAGAATCTTTTTCTGTTCGAAGGCTTCGAGGAAATTATCGCGGAACACGCGCTGAGCGTGGTCACGCCCGACCTCCAAAAGGTTGGCGGACTTTCGATCGCGCAGAGCATCGCGCGGTTCTCCGAAGTACACACCATGCCGATCGCGCCGCATAACATCAGCAGTCCCGTGGGAACTTTGCTGTCGGCGCACTACTGTGCGTCGATCCCTAATTTTCTGGCGCTTGAGTTTCACGCGTCCGAAGTTCCTTTCTGGAACGATCTGGTGGAAGGAATGGCCAAGCCGATCATTCAGAATGGATTTATCGCGCTGACCGAAAAGCCAGGGCTGGGCGTAACCTTGAATGAAGAAGTGGCCCGGCGCTATGCGCGCAAAGGCGAGCCGTTTTTCGAGTAGGCGTTTTAAAAAACCGACGCTCCGCCAAAGTTGGGGATCCTGCTAACGATATGAAAATTGTGAAGCTCGAAGTCTTGGGAAAAATGATCGCGTCCGGTTTGGTCGCGGTGATTCGCGCGGAAAGTCACGACCAGGCGGAACGCGTGGCCGAAGCCTGCATCCAGGGCGGAGTCGGCGCGGTTGAAATCACTTACACCGTGCCGCAGGCGACGAGTGTGATCGAGCATCTGGCCAAGAAATTGTCCGGAAATATCTTACTCGGAGCGGGAACGGTGCTGGACCCGGAGACGGCGCGCATTGCGATTCTGGCCGGCGCGCACTTCATCGTCAGTCCCTCGTTGAATCCGGAAACGGCACGCCTTTGCAATCGCTATCAGGTTCCGTATATGCCCGGAGCCGGCACGATCCGCGAAGTGGTGGAAGCGATGGAGTGCGGCTCGGACATTATAAAAGTCTTTCCCGGAGAAACTTTGGGTCCGGCGTTCGTGAAAGCGGTGAAGGCGCCGTTGCCGCAGGCGTCGCTGATGCCCACCGGCGGAGTCACGCTGGAAAATGTGGGCGAATGGATTCGCGCCGGCTCGGTGGCCGTCGGAGTGGGGAGTAATTTGACGGCGGGAGCCAAGACCGGCGATTTTGCTGCGATCACGCAATTGGCGCAGAAGTTCGTGGCGAAAATTAAAGAGGCCCGGGCCTGATGACCGCAAATAAACTCTGGAAATCCGACGACGAACTCTTTGCGCTGGCGCTGCGCGAGCTTTTTACCTGCGTCGTCGGCGACGTCATGGACAAGATGGACCTGCAGCACCAATTCCTTCCACCGCAGATTCAGGCGCTGCGGCAGGATATGGTGGTGATCGGACGCGCGATGACCGTACTTTCCGTGGATGTATTTGCGGAAAAAATCGCGGGCAGCGCGAACAAGCTAATGGAAAAACCGTTCGGGCTGATGCTGGAAGCGCTCGACGATCTGAAGAAGAACGAAGTTTACGTCAACACCGGTTCCTCGCCGCGCAACGCACTATGGGGAGAAATGATGAGCACGCGGGCGGGAAAACTCGGCAGCCGCGGCGCGGTGCTGAATGGATACGTGCGCGACACCAAGGCCATACTGAATCTGAACTTCCCGACGTTTGGGTTCGGCTCATATGGCCAGGACTCAGGACCGCGCTACAAAGTGGTCGATTTTCGCGTCCCGGTGGAAATTGGAGCGGTGAAAGTACGCACCGGCGATATTCTTTTTGGAGATGTGGACGGAGTACTGTTGGTGCCGGCCGCAGCCGAAGTCGAGGTTTTTACCAAAGCGCTGGAGAAAGCGCGCGGCGAGAAGTTGGTGCGCAAAGCGATTGAAGAAGGCATGAGTACGGTGGAAGCGTTTGCGAAATTCGGAATCATGTAGAGAAGCACAAGGGCTCCGAGTGTGACCATCAGCATCGATCTCTGCGGCAAATCCATCCTGCTCACCGGCGCTCTGGGCGCCATCGCCGAACATATGGTGCGCCGGCTGGCGGCCGCTGGCGCGACCTTGGTGCTCACCGATATCCGCACGGAAGCCGAAGCGAAACGGATTCTGGACGCATGGAAGATCGAGCCATCGTCCTACCTTTATTTTGCGGCTGATATTGCCGATTCAAACCAGGTCGACCGCGTAGTGCATGCCGCGTTTGAGAAATTCCCACAGTTGGATACGGTGATCGGGCACGCCGGCGGGTGCGGGCTGCATCCCTTTGCCATCACATCCGAAGCGGAATTCGAGAAGATTTTCCGGTTTAATTTCCTGTCGCAGACCTATCTGGCGCGGGCGGTTCTGGCGCAATGGTCCCCGCGCAAGACTGCCGGCCATCTGATTTTTACTTCTTCCTACGTGGCGCGCATGCCGCACACGAAAATCTCGGCCTACGCTTCGGCGAAAGCGGCACTCGAAAACTTCGCGCGCAGCCTGGCGATG
Source organism: Acidobacteriota bacterium (assembly GCA_003156635.1). Taxonomy (GTDB): domain Bacteria; phylum Acidobacteriota; class Terriglobia; order Acidiferrales; family UBA7541; genus Palsa-295. The sequence continues at coordinate 9,060 of PMHK01000031.1, forward strand.
GAATACACCGAAGCGGGCATCCGCGTGAATGTGGTTTCGCCGGGAAATGTGGCAGCAGGAAGTTCCTTGAAAGTCTTCGAAGAGGATCCCGCCTACCGCGAATTTGTTTTGCGCGTGTCTCTGGGCCGCAGAAATAGCCCGGAGTCGGTCGCTGACGCGTTTGTTTTTCTCTGCTCGCCGCTGGCCCGCGAAATCAACGGGCAAGTCTTCAGCGCCGATTACGGCGGCGGAATTGGAAATCGACTATGAAGATCGGACTCGGGCTCTACCGGCACATGTTGACGCGCGATTATTACGATTTTGCGCGCCAGGCCGGTTGCACGCACGTGGTGGTGCATCTGGTGGATTACTTCAACCAAGGGACATCGCCAGGTTCGGCGCAGGTCTCGTCGAATCCGCGGAACAATCAGCCCAGCGGCGGAAAGTACGAACCGTGGGGCCTCGCCGGGGATCCAGAAAAACTTTGGACCGTCGCGGAATTGAAGTCCCTCCGCAGCGACATCGAAAATGCGGGATTGGTCCTGGCCGCGATTGAAAATATCGATCCGGCGCACTGGCACGACATTTTGCTGGATGGCCCGCAGCGCGCCCAGCAAATCGAAAAAGTAAAAACACTCATTCGGCGGCTGGGAGACGCGGGCGTTCCGGTGCTGGGATACAACTTCAGTCTGGCCGGAGTGTGCGGGCGCGTGACCGCGCGGCAAGGCCGGGGCGACGCGATTACTCTGGGGATGGACGGCCCGGCGGAAGATGTGCCCATCCCGAATGGGACGATCTGGAATATGGTTTATGACCCGAAGGCTCCCACTGGAAATTTGCCTTCGATCTCCCACGACGAACTCTGGCGGCGCCTGCAAAGCTTCCTGGAAGAAGTGGTGCCAGTCGCGGAAAAAGCGGGCGTGCGTCTGGCCGCCCATCCGGACGATCCCCCGATGCCGACGATGCGCCAACAACCTCGCCTGGTCTATCAACCGCACATGTATCAGCGCTTGATCGATCTCGCGCCCAGTCGCAGCAATTCGCTGGAACTTTGCGTGGGCACCATGGCGGAAATGACCGAAGGCAATATTTACGACGCGGTGGATCAGTACAGCAAGCAGGGAAAAATCGCATACATTCATCTGCGTAACGTCGTCGGCAAAGTTCCAAACTACCGCGAGACATTCATCGATGAAGGCGACGTGGACATGCTGCGCATCATGGCCATCCTGCACAGAAATAATTTCGATGGGGTGCTGATCCCGGATCACACGCCGCAGATGACCTGTTCGGCGCCGTGGCATGCGGGCATGGCGCACACTTTGGGATTTATGCTGGCGGCCAAGGCCGCGCTCGAATCTCCGCAGCGATACGGTATAGTGGCGGGACCTGCCGCTCAGGGCCAAAAATAATCTGACTCCCACTTCCACCTCGGCTCATTCGCGAACCCCACTAACCATTGCCGCCATCGTTTCCACGCTGGGCGGCCTGCTCTTCGGCTACGACAACATTGTGATCAGTGGGGCGATCGGATACTTGGGCCAACTGTTTCACCTCGGAGAGGCGGGCAAAGGCTGGGCTGCCGGGTGCGCGCTCGTAGGATGCATCGTCGGTTGCGCTGCCGCCGGAACCGTCGCCGATTATCTCGGCAAGAAAAAAGGGCTCGGGCTTTGCGCGCTTTGTTTCGCGCTTTCTTCCATTGGAATTCTTTTCGCGGCAGACCTTCACCAATTTGTATTGTGGCGGCTGATCGGCGGAGTGGGCATTGGCGCGGCGTCGGTGATTGCGCCGAACTACATCGCGGAAATCGCGCCGACGCGGGTGCGCGGGCGCTGCGTGACGCTCTACCAACTCGGCATCGTCAGCGGAATTCTCGCGGCGGTCTTCGTCAACATGCTGATTCAACGCATGGGCGACGAAGCCTGGAATGTTTCGACCGGCTGGCGCTGGATGTTTTTCGCCGGTGTGATCCCGGCCATCCTCTTCGGCGTGATGATCCTTCCGGCCGTCGAGAGTCCGCGCTGGCTGATGAAGATGGGTCGCCGCGACGAAGCCATCGCAGTGCTCACCAAAATCGACGGGCCCGAAGCGGCCGCGCGAGAAACGGTAGAGATCGAAAACGCGTTGGCCACCGAAGAAGGACATATCTCCGAATTGTTCACCACCTTCCGGCGTCCGTTGCTGTTGGGAATTATGCTGGCCGGGCTGCAGCAACTCAGCGGAATCACGCCAGTTTTTTCATTTCTGCCGGAAATTTTCCGCGCCGCCGGGACCAAGACGAGCGACGCATTTTTTCAATCGGTGCTGGTTAGTCTGATCAATCTCGTCTTTACCCTATTCGCCCTGTGGCTGGTGGATAAGGCCGGGCGCAAGACGCTGGTGCTGGCCGGCTCGAGTCTTCAATTCGTCGCGTTCGCGTTGGTGGGGTGGTTTTACCACATTCATGGAAGTGGCGTGGCCGTTCTGATATTAGTGATGGCCTTTGTGGCCGGCCACGCATTTGGAAACGGTGTGGCGTGTTGGGTGATCATTTCGGAGATTTACCCCACCAAGGTTCGCGGGCGCGGAATGTCGATCGCCATTACGGCGCTGTGGGTCGTAGGCTACCTCGGCAACCAACTGTTCCCGCTGATGCAGAAACATCTCGGGTCCGACGGCACGTTTTGGTGCTTCAGCGGCGGCGCGTTATTAACGATTATTTTTGTGGCCTGGCTGATTCCGGAGACCAAAGGCCGCTCGCTGGAAGAAATCACCAAATTCTGGACCGAAGGCAAGCCCGCCACGACATAGAATTCGTTCTGCTGTTTATGGACGGCGCTTCAGTTGTATTCTCCCCTTGGACGAACCGTGCCCATGACGCCGGAACAAATAAATGCTGAGAAACTCCATGCACCCGGCGGCCGTGCCAGATCCTTCGCGTGGCTACTTCGGCGGTTGCTGGTGATTGCGGCCTGGTGCGCAGTGCTGTTGGCAAGCGCCTGGTGCGCCGCAGCCTTGTATTTCGACCTTCCCTTTCCGCACCTGCGCGTCCCCGCGGCGATGGTTTATGTCTTGTTTATTGCGGGGGTCATCTTTTTTGCGCGTGGAGACGGGACGCGATTGGCGATCTGCCTGGGCGGTTTCATCCTCGTGCTGCTGTGGTGGCTGTCGCTCAAGCCCTCCAACAATCGCGACTGGCAGCCGGATGTAGCGCAAACCGCCTGGGCCGAAGTAAATGGCGACGTGATGACGATTCACAATTACCGCGATTGCCGATACCAGACTGAATCTGAATATAAATGTGAGTGGGTTACAAAAACCGTAAGGCTATCCGAGCTGCGCGGTATCGATGTGGCTTTCATTCATTGGGGATTGCCCCGGATTGCACATCTGATCGTCAGCTTCCGGTTCGCGGATGACGATTACATCGCCATCTCCGTGGAGATGAGAAAACAAGTCGGCCAATCGTATTCCGCGATCCGTGGATTTTTCCGCCAGTTCACGCTTATTTATATTTTGGCAGACGAGCGAGACTTGATCCGCTTGCGCTCGAATTTTCGCCACGGCGAAGAAGTGGACCTCTACCGCACGACGGCTACTGCGGAGTATTCCCAGCAGTTATTTCTGCAATATTTAGTGCGGGCGAACCAACTGCACGAACGTCCGGAGTGGTACAACGCCGTGGCCAGCAATTGCTCCACCAATGTTTTCTCGGAAATGCGGGCGATCGGCCCACTGCCTGCCGGAATCTCCCGTTTCGATCCTCGCGTATTGCTCAGCGGAGAAGCTGACGAAATGCTGTTTGAACACGGCCTGCTTGCGGGTAATCTCCCGTTCGCTCACTTGCGCGAGCAATCGAGAATTAATCCAACGGCCCGAGCTGCGGGTAATTCGGCTGACTTCTCACGGCTGATACGCGCCGGGCGCGCGGGTTTCGACACCGCGGTTCCCGAACCGCCGATGCAATGATGGTGGCGGCTGCGCGTTCCGTTTTCTCCTCACTGATTCGCCAAGCCGCGAGCTTGAGCTGAGCATCTTTACCCTTCCGCCACGCCAGACAAAGAGTTCCTCAGCCGGATCAAATCGGGATGCTAAGTTGAGAGGTTACCCTTCGAGACCTCAGTGAGCCAGATACCCACACCCAACGATCCGGGAGCGGAGAAGCGGCGGAGCGCGCGCATGCTTCACACCGTGCCGATTGTGGTCACCGGAATCGACGCGCTCGGCCAGCCCTTTAAAGAATCCACCGCCACCGTGATGGTGAGCTGCACCGGCTGCAAATACCGATCGACGCACTACGTGCCCAAGAATTCACAGCTGACGGTAGAGATCACCCGAAGAAACGCGCCGAAAGCCCCGCGCATCATGAAGGCGCGCGTGGTGTGGGTGCAGCGGCCCAGCAACTATCGCGACCAATTTCATATTGCGGTGGAATTCGACGTACCGGGAAATGTGTGGGGCATCGCCGTGCCCCCCGAAAACTGGTTTCCACACCCGGAAGATATCGAGCTGGAAATACCGGTGACCGAACCGGTCGAGCTCGGTTCGTTCGGCACCAGCGGAGGTCCATCGGGACACTCCACACCGTACTCCAGCTCTTTTACGTCCTCGATTGAGACTATCGAACGGCCAGTCTCGAGTCTGGGCAAGCAAGGCAGCCTTCCGCATTTGACTGCGGTCACCACGATGGTTGCCGAGGCGCCCAAATCGGCGGTCAATGCCGAGAAGACCGTGCTGGCGATGCCGCGCAAGGAAGCGCTCGCGGCCAGCGTCGCCGCCGAATCCGGCGTGCAACACTCGATAAAGGAAATTCTGGCCAAAGAACTGGGGACTTTTCGCGCGCAGATCGCAACCGAAGTGCGCGAAGCGGTATCCGAAGCGATGCGGACTCTGCTAACGGCGGAGAGCGCCGCCCTAACCAAGATCCAGGAGCAATCCAGCGAAGGCGTTGCGGCAGTGACGGAGCAGGCTCAAAAAGCGCTGCGAGAGATTACCGGCGAACTGGATGAGAAAATAAAGTCGGCCGTGGAAACCGCGATCGCGGCCAGCCCCGAACTTCTGCAAGCGCCGAAACCGCGAACCCCGCGGAAGAGTTCGAAGCGCAAAACGAAAACCGAAGCCCCGCCGGAGATTTAAGTTCTCTGCGTGGACGGGACGCTAGTCGACATCAATATCCATCGCCGGATCTTTCGAAGCCACATCCTGGTCTGGATTCGGGCCGCCGCTGGTCAATTGCTCCGCCAGATCCTTGAGGCATTTGTCGCACGGCTTGAGCCCTTCGCGCAGCGCTTCGTCCGCGAACATGGTGCGCGTCTGGCCGTGAATATAAGGGCATCCGGCCAGATGGAAATACTTCGAGTCACCGGTAACGACGACTAAAGTTTTCAGTTTTTCGGCCATTTCCGGGCTGAGCGCATGATGCGCCTCCAGCGCGGGGCGCTCATGCACCTTCACCACCCAAACCGAAGCGGCGAGAAGGATCGCGGCGGCGACTGCCAGAATCCACGCCGAACCCGCCCGGCGACCAGGGCCTTGGACGCGATCTTCCAACTTGCGGTGAAGCTGCGGGTAGAAATCAGCAGGGAGCCTGAACGCCCGGTCGTCGCCGTAAATCTGGACGACGTTGCGGCTGCCGGCCAAAACCGCGCGGCATTTCTGACAGCCGGCGATGTGCTGCTCCATCGCCACTTTCAACTGCGGATCGACGTCTCCGTCGATATAGTTCGACACTTCCCGCCAGATATCTTCACATTTCAGGACCATGGCTTTATTCCTTTGGGCGAATTCGACTGGGTCGCCCAGGCGCCGTCAAGACCGGGAGCCAGAAAATCGCGCAACATCAGGCGCGCGCGGAGCAGGCGCGTCTTGACCGCGCCCGCCGAAATTCCCAGAACTTCGGCCGCTTCTTCCGTACTCATGTGCTGCACATCGCGCAGCACAAAAACCTCGCGGTATTTTTCCGTCAATGAAGCCAAAGCTTTGACGAGCATTTCGCGAACCTGCTTACGCTCGAGCGCTTCGGAGGGAATCTCCCGCCAGTCGGTAAAATCGCGCGGAGTATAAGAGCCATCTTCCTGCTCAACCTCATCGATAGGCCGCATGATTTCGAGATGATTCTTGCGAAGTCTCATTCGCGCCTCGTTAAGAGTCACCTGAATGAGCCAGGTGCTGAACCGCGCTTCGGAACGAAACTGAGCCAAGTGCTTGAATGCTTTGAACAATGCATCTTGCGCGGCATCCTGCGCGTCGGCTTCGTTCCGTAGAATAGCGAATGCCATCACGTAGACGCGGCGTTCGTAAGGCCGAACCAGCTGGTAGAACAGCTCTTTTTCGCCGTGCACAATACGCTGGATCAGCGCGTATTCCGCTTCGCGGGACGGGGCGGAAACCGGCAAATCGGCCTCCGGCGCAAGTTTTGAATTCACCTCGGCAGCATCCTTTTAGCGGTGTCGCGGCTCATCGCGCCCCGACAAATTTTATTGCCCACGGCAAACCACAGCTCTGAAGTGCCAGCCAGATTGGGCGGCGCTCCATTTTAGACCCACGCACCCTGCCTCACGTTTGATTTTCAATAGCGCGAAAAGTTTCAAAGCACTGCCGGCTCCAGGCGGTAGATCGCGCCTCCACCGGAGGTCACATTTCTGTAACACCTCACCAAATCGAGCGAACGCTGGCCGTCGCGGACTCCGCAGAAACGTAGTAGGCTCTTGCGTGCCGTTATGAACGACAACGACAAAAAGTATTTGCAAAGTCTGTTGAAACTGCGCCACTGGAAAGTGGTGATTGAGCAGCTGCGCGCCATGAGCGCGCGCGATGCGGCTGATTTTTTCATGACGATTCCGTTCGAAGAGCAGCGCACGCTCTTCGGCGAAATGCCGGTGGACCTGGCCGCTTCCCTGATCGTGCATCTTCCCTACTACCACGCGTACGTCACGCTGCATTCGCGGCCGCTGCACGACATACACGAAATCGTGAACGCCATGGACCCGGCCGAGCGGGAACATTTTCTCGATGCGCTGCCCGAAGAAGCTTGGCAATGCCTGATGGACGAGTTGGTGGCCGCCGGTTCCGGCGCGCCGTTTTGCGCGGTGGCTCCCGCCGAGACGGGCCAGCCCACCACGCGATTTGCGCCCACCGCAGCCGAAGAGCCGATCATTGAAGCGCGGCAAATCGAAAAAAGCTACACCCAGCCCGACGGACGCCAGATTCAGGTGATCGCCCCGGTGGATTTTTCGGTCGAGCCCAACACCATCATCGCGCTGCTGGGACCATCCGGATCCGGAAAATCAACGTTGCTGCGCATGCTTTCCGGGCTGGCCGCGCCTTCGGCCGGAGAAGTTTTATGGCATGGCCAACCGATCACCAAGTGTAGCCCGAACGTGGCCATCGTATTCCAAAGTTTCGCACTTTTCCCGTGGCTCACCGTGCTCGACAACGTCGAAGCGCCATTGCTGGCCAAAGGCGTCACGCATTTTGAGCGTCACAAGCGCGCGTTGAAGGCTCTGGCGGCGGTGGGTTTGCACGGATTTGAATCCGCGTTCCCCAAGGAATTGTCGGGCGGCATGAAACAGCGCGTGGGATTCGCGCGCGCGCTAGCCGTCGAGCCCGAAATTCTTTTCATGGATGAACCGTTCTCCGCGCTCGACGTGCTCACCGCCGA
>PMHK01000007.1:0-13197 GCA_003156635.1 Acidobacteriota bacterium
CAAGCGATATACTCACCGAGACTTTGCGGATCGGTGCTGCGGAGCTCCGGACGAACAGCCAGGATCGCTTTAGCTTCGGCTGAAAAATAAAACGCATCGGCGGATTCGTGGTAGTAAACCCGCTGCAATCCAAAGCGATCGTTAAAAAGCGTCATTGCGCCGCGGGAGCGATCGGCGACGAGGCCCTGGAAGCGTCCGTTTAGGTTCCTTAGAAAATCAGGATCCTCTTCATAGAGGTGGACCAGATAGGAGGAGCCACCGTCCTCGAAAGAATGTCCGCGCTCTTTGAGACCGCGAACAGTTCCGGATTGGGGATAATCCTCGCCGGAGAAAACCAGAATGGCATCGCCCCGCTCATTACGCACCGGCATCCCGTCCGAGAATGAATCCTCCCGCGCGACCCAGCCGATATAAACGCCCAACGTCTCGTCGATCCACGTGCCAGAGACGTAGAACAGTTCGTGCTGCATGGATTGAACCATGCGGGCAAGCTGGGGTTCCGCCCACTTGCGCGGCTGCTTCGTTATCAGTCCGACGATTCCTGGCATGTCAGTTCAGAATTGGGAGGTGCAAATCGACTCGTGGTACGCGAGGTGGGGCCAATCTTGAAACCAGTTAGAGTTTGGAGCCGGCGGGAGGAATTGAACGCTCCATCTGCCGATTNNCCGAGAATTTATACCACAGAGTGCGCGTGCGCACGCCTGCAATGATCGCGGAATGAGGCAGAATGCCAACTAGGCCACGATGTAGCTTCGCTTTCACGCAAAGCTTTCCCCATCCAGTTAACGGAACGAAATACCTTGGTACGAGAATTTCTCCAAAACCGCAGCGAATTTTGAATTCACGAAGAGGGCTGTCCTTCTTATTTCCGTAATTATAAAGACCGTATGTAATATACGAAATCCCCTTCGATTCACAAACCTCGACAGCCGTAGCCACTAAACTGTTGGCCGGCCTCTTATCAAAATGGCTCGGCTTGGTGGTCAGANNATAGACCAGGTGGAGAAAACCGATTAATTCATCGCCAAGGTAGGCACAGATGAAATCACATCGACCTTCGAATTCGCCGTAGAGCTTCTTCGTTTCGTCGAAACTTCTTCCATAATAAGCGTTGTGGGTCCCCTGCCGCAGTGGAGACTCGTCGTTTATACCCCGGATTCCCTGGATTACATCATCATCGAGATTCCTGATCTTGACTGTCACGCCGCGCTTCTGGGATCGGCGGACGTTTTTTCTGGTTTCTTGCGGGAGGCTCTCCCACCACTCCTTGACGGTAACCAAGTGAACTGCGGCAACACTCTCCCACTCCATCGGATAAGAGTAAATTGGCTGGGTTGCAGGAAGTTTTTGCGTAAAAGAAAAAATGTCGGCCCTTAACGTCGATCTCTGGTCAGCTTTCAACCTTTCGATATACAACTCGGGATTTCCCAGTGCATCTTCCANNCCACTGCCCTTTAACTCTGATCTCAGCGGTGTCGTTGGGTGTAGTCATCGTTTTGCCAGTAGCTTGGGGACGCACACTCGTCGACGTCGAGCCGTCCGATTCGGAATAACCGTCTTTGAACCGCAACAACAGCTCCTGAAAGGCGGCCCAATCGTCCCTTAACTGAGTCGAGGAGCAGGATGGAAGCGGCGTAGCATGACGGATTTCAACCGCTTCATTTGGTCGCTGCGGCGGAGATTCATGAGTTCGGCGGGGATGGTTCGTTCCACGCCGCGAATCCAATTCCAGAAATAGGCGGCCAGGACCAGGGAACCGCCGATGACGTAGGGCCTATGTGCCATCTGGTAGACGCCGCGAAAAATTTCCCAGAGCGGGTGATTGCCGAGGAGGTAGTCTTTGCGGCCCATGTGCAGCCTTTCACTCAGACCGCTGTGCAGCGCGCCGCTTTGTTTGCGGTGATGGATGAAGGTCTTTTCGGTGAAGGTGCGGGTTTCCCAGCCTTTCGCGCGGGCGCTCAACACGGCGATCAAGTCAATGCCGCCCGACCGGATGGCCGCATAGCCTCCGATGGACTCATAACACTCACGGCGGAACATCTGGCACATACCGGAGACGTGCTCGACGCCGACGAACTCATAGTTGTAACTTAGATTCCCCTCGCGAAAAGCTGTGCCGGCAACTCCCAACTTGGCGTTTTCCGCGAAGCGATCCATGAGGAACGCAAAATAATCCGGATCGAAAGAAACATCCGCGTCCAGGTTGCCGATGACGTCGTACTTCAAGCCTTCCATCCGCGCGTGGCCGGCGTTCACCGCGAGGGCCTTGCCGGCGAAGTGACGTTCCTTACGCTCAGGCATTTGAAGCAGCTCGATCCAGCGATGGTCGGCCGCGTATTTCCGCACAAGGTCGTCGGTACCATCGGTAGAACCGTCGCTGACGATTACCCATTTCAGCGGAACGACGGATTGGGCCACCACCGATTTGAGAGTCAGCTCGATGTAATCCGCTTCGTTGCGAGCCGGCGTGATCAAGACGTAGTTGGTTTGGGTTGGCATGTGACTGACGAAAATATTCCGTGGGTAACCGTAACAACTCGACCTAGTAATGGTACTGCTGTTTTCCGCCTAGGCGTTCGCCCCAGTGCGAAAAAATGCGGGAAAGACATCAAGGCAGCCCGGTCAGCTGGGTCCCGGGCGTTCCGGTGCAGGAAGCGAACTCAGCGAACGCTGCTCACTGAGTTGAACTCCTGCACGGTTTTTACGACGCGCGCTTGCTGGGCGGGTTGCAACTGCGGAAACATCGGAAGCGATACGATTTCGAGGGCGATTTTTTCGGTGACCGGGAAATCGCCATTCTTGTAGCCGAAGCCTTCGTACGCTTTCTGCAAGTGCAGAGGAATTGGATAGTGAATGCCGGTGTCGATTTTCGCTTCGGTCAAATGTTTTTGCAGGCCTTCCCGATCGGCGACACGGATGACGTAGAGATGGTAAACGGCGCGCGACCACTGTGGTTGGTGCGGAGCGGTTACACCGTCGACGTCAGCAAGCAAGCGATCGTATTCGACCGCGGCGGCCTGGCGCTCGCGGGTCCATTTGGCCAAGTGGCGAAGTTTCACGCTGAGCAGTCCGGCTTGCAGCGAATCGAGACGGCCGTTGTAGCCTTCGATGTTGTGATAATACTTTTTGGCCTGGCCGTGGTCGCGCAGCATTTTCATGTGGCGCGCCATTTCTTCGTTGTTGGTGGTGATGGCGCCGGCTTCCCCGCAGGCTCCCAGGTTCTTGCCGGGATAGAAGCTGAAGGCGCCGGCGTGGCTCATCGAACCGGCTTTCAGCCAGCGATTTTGTTTCTTTGAAAAGTATTCCGCACCGTGGGCCTGGCAGGCGTCTTCGACGACGATCAGGTTGTAGCGCGCGGCCAATTCCAGAATGGCGTCCATATCCGCGCACTGCCCGTAGATATGCACCGGCACGATCGCGGTTACCGGAGCCCGTAGTTTCCGGTTGTAGAGCTTTCCGCTGGCGCGATCGACGTAGCAGTCGCGTTCCAGATATTCCTGGAGCTTCTGGGGATCCATCGCGTAGGTTTTTTCATCGATGTCGACGAAGTCAGGGCGCGCGCCAGCCTGGCTGATGGCTTCGGTAGTAGCGATAAACGTGTGTGGCACAGTGACGACGATGTCGCCAAGTTTCACGCCCGCGGCGGTTAGCGCGAAGCGGACGGCGTCCGTTCCGCTGGCGACGCCGATGCAATATTTCGCGTCGCAATAGGCGGCGAATTCATTTTCGAAATTCTCGACCATCGGCCCGCCTACGAATCCGGCGGTGCCAATCACTTTCTGAAATACGGCGGTCAGTTCCTGCTCGAGTTCCTGGTGCGGAGTGATCAAATCCAAAAATGGAATTTTTTCGTTACTTGACATTTGAGATCCTCGACTCCTCGGTGACGTAGCGCAGGATTTTGGCTGGGTTGCCGGCGACGATCGCGTGAGCTGGAACGTCTTTGGTTACGACGCTGCCGGCTCCAACGATGGCGCCTTCACCCACCGTTACATTCGCGAGGACGGTGCTGCCCGATCCGATCGTCGCGCCCTTCTTTACCAGAGTTTTTTCGACTTTCCAGTCTGCTTCGGTCTGTAATTGTCCGTCGCCGGTGGTTGCACGCGGATACGAATCGTTAATGAAGGTGACGCTGTGCCCAATGAAGACCGCGTCTTCGATGGTCACGCCTTCGCAGATGAAGGTGTGGCTGGAGATTTTGCAATTGTTGCCGACACTGGCGTTCTTCTGAATTTCGACGAAGGCGCCGATTTTGGTGTCGTCACCAACGGTGCAGCCGTACATGTTAATGAACTTCGACAGCTTGACGTTTTTGCCAAGCTTGACGTCCGGCGCGATGCAGACGAATTCGTTCATAGTTGGATAATTTTACCTTTTTGCTGGAGCGATTGATCGGCCGCTTCCAGCATGCGCACGACGTGGAGCCCGGCGACGCCATCGTTGAACGGAGTTTTGTCGTTCATAACGCAATCCACGAAATAGGCGGCTTCCATTTTCAAAGCTTCGACCTGTTCCACGCGCGGAGCCCACATGTCGCCCGAACGATAGCTGACCAGCAGGTCGTACACGCCATCGCCGTTCATCTGCACGCCCTTGTCGTAGATCTTCAGTTTTTCGTCGGCCTCGAGATCGTTCCAGACCAGCATTTTCTTTTCGCCGCCGATCAGGGTGGTGCGGACTTTCACCGGCGAGAGCCAGTTCACATTGATGTGCCCGATCATGTTATTCGGGTAATAAAGGGTCATGAAGGCGATGTCGGCGACGCCGTTCAAGTGCCGTTCGCCGGTGGCTACCACTGCTTCCGGTTTCTCCTTGATCAGATAATCCATGATCGAAAGATCGTGCGGCGCCAAATCCCAGAGCACGTTGACGTCGTGCTGGAAAAGTCCCAGGTTCACGCGCATGGAGTCGTAGTAGTACAGCTCGCCCAGCGTTCCGTTATCGATAAATTCCTTAATGCGGCGCACGGCGCCGGTGAACAAGAAGGTGTGGTCGACCATGATTTTCAATTTCTTACGGTCGGCCAGCTCGATCAGTTCTTCAGCTTGAGCGGTCGTGCAGGTAAAAGGCTTCTCGACGAAGACGTGCTTGCCATTTTCCAGGGCCGTCTTGGCCAGTTCGAAGTGGGTCCACACCGGAGTGACTACGGCGACCGCGTCGATGTCCGGCGAAGTCAGCAGCTCTTTGCAGTCGTTAGTGGTGCGCACGTCCGGGAACGCATGGCGGACGCGGTCAAGCGACTTGGAGCTCTTATCGCAAACCGCGACGACTCGGGATTTGTCTTGCCCGTGGAAGTTCCGGACGATGTTCGGACCCCAATAGCCGTAGCCAATGACTGCCATGCGCAGAACGCCGTCGTTCACGCGAATGGGTTCTGATGCTTTCGTTCCAGACTCGACGCTTAGACTAGTAGCCATCTCTCTCCACCTCGAGGGTCAAAACTTGCGAAGAAATTAAGAAAAACTAGTGCGGGAAACAGAAGAATTGACAGTCAGCGAGTCCGCGATGTGGCGCAACAATGCATCGCGGATATTTTGCGGGGCTTCATTCTTCTAGTACGCACCGTCGCCGGACAATACGGCGCGCGGGGTTTGCAGCAGAATTTTCACGTCAAGCATTGGCGACCACATTCTGGAATATTGCAAATCCAGGCGAACCATTTCGTCAAACGTGGTCTTGCTGCGGCCGTGAACCTGCCACAGGCCGGTAATTCCGGGGCGCGATTCAAGCAGCCGCCGGCGGTGCCAGATGTCGTACGCTTCGATCTCGTAGGGGATCGGAGGGCGGGGTCCAACCAGCGACATTTCGCCACGCAGGACGTTCCAGAATTGCGGGACTTCGTCGAGGCTGGTGCGCCGCATGATTTTGCCGATCCAGGTGACGCGGGGATCGTTGGTGATTTTATAGACCGTCTTCTTGCTGGCATCCGCGGAGGCGGCGGCTTTGCCGGCGATGAAGTTGCGCACGTACTCCTTGTGGATCGCGGCGTCGGTGGATACGTACATCGAACGGAATTTAAGGAATTCGAAATTCACTCCGTAGCGACCGACGCGTTGCTGCCGGAAGAAAACCGGACCCTGCGAAGTGGCTTTCACCATCGCAGCCAAGATGAGAAATGCCGGCGAGAGAACGGCCAGGGCCGCTGCAGCGCCGCAGACGTCCATAACCCGCTTGACCAGCAGCGAGAGTTTTTTCTTCTGCTCCACTTCGAAAAGATCCGGGTACAGCTCCGCGTCCACTGCGCGGGCTTGCCCGGTGCCATCCCAACCGTCGGGGAACGCGTAAAAAGAGATCTGAAAGCTGCTGAGCTGGTTGACTTTGAAGCCACGCTGCAGCTCGGTAGTAATTTTGGCTTCGATGATTTTTACCGCAGTGCTAACGTCGGCCTCGCCGAACTCGGTGAAGATCACTCCAAAAACGGCGCTGGTCTCAAACCATCCGGCAATGTCCGTCTCGCGTATCGCGGCGCCCAACACCACGGCAATCTGCTCCAACAACGCGTCGGTCTTCTTGCTCTTGACGCCTTTGCCGTCGATTAGCATGAGCACTAAATGCTTGCGCGAGCGCTCCGAGCGTTTCCGTTCACGGCTCAACATCCGGCGAAAATGATCTTCGGAAAGAAAACTGGCCATCGCGCTGGAACCGTTGGCGAATGATACCGGTTGTTTCTTTACTTCCGCAGTTGCTTTTATTTTAGCTGCCGATACGTCAGTCACTGAAGTCCCTCTTTATCGAAGCGCCAGTTCGATTATTTTTGAATCTTGCTTTAGCGCTGCTGCTAAACCTCGACCGTCAGGACGCGGTCGAGAGAATTTTGTTTTCCAGACGGTTTGGCGACGGGCCGAAGAACCGTGATGAATGCCGAATCGATTTCGACGGCGACCGAACGTTGCAGTAAGGAAACGGAAAGTACCAATCGATGATTGCCTTTGACGCTGCTAAGAATTCCTTCCAGGCCCAGGAGCGGCCCGGCGTTGATCCGGACGCGATCGCCGATCGTGAGGAAGGCGCAGGGCTGATGTTCGATTCCGGAGGAGGCCAGGCGCTGAATCGAAAGAATTTCGGCTTCGTCGACGGCGGCCGGAATATTATTAAAACTGACGATCTGGACGACCCCAGGGGTCTTCAGGATGGGCAGACGATTCTGGGGGTTGAACCGGCAAAAGAGGTATCCCGGAAACAACGGAGCGTCGAATTCCTTGATGCGGTCGGACCAGCGCTTGCGCAGCTTGTAAAAGGGCAGAAAACGCTCATAGCCCTGGCCGGACAGCTGGTCGGCCACGCTTGCTTCTTGCCGGGCACGGACTTGGAGAGCGAACCATGGAAACGAGGGCTGGTCCGCCAGGGTCATGCCATCCGAGTTGTGTTCGGGGAGCATTTTGGCTCAAAAACTGGGTGCTGCCACGCTACCGCCACAAGAGCCACATTCGCCCTTTGGTATAACTACCGAATGACTTTGCACGACACATGCCACGGCTGAGCCAGACCACCAAACTGCTATATCTATGTCCCTAATGGGCTTAAATGTGGCAATTCGCCCGACTAGCCGTGCGCCCGAACGATTCAGACCCGTGGACAGTGAACATTGCTATCCCGGACATGCAATTGTTTTCCTTGCCGCAAACCACAGAAAACAAAGCCGAAATGGAAACCCATTACGTCCTTGGATGGGTTCGAATCGATGGTCAGGCTATTGAACACGTTCGCCCTTCGGTTGAGCGCCAGTCCCGTATCCGTATCCGTACCCATATCCGTACGCCGAGGTGTAGTAGGAACCGTAGGCGTGCGCTGGATCTACGGCGTTTAGCACCACCCCTACCACATTCCTGCCCTGCAGCTCCTGGCAGGATCGCTGCGCGGTCGCCATCGGAGTCTGACCTGCGCGAACCACCAGTAAAATGCCGTCGACCAGGTCGGCCAGGAAGCTGGAATCGGCGACTGGCAAAAGCGGCGGCGAGTCGAGAATGATCCAATCGAAAACCGGGGACATACGCGCCAGCAGAGTCTTCAATCGGCCGTTGGACAACAGCTCACTAGGGTGGCTGCTTTCAATTCCTCCCGGGATGAAACACAAATTCCCGTCGAGCCCGTTTTGGACAATTGCGAATTCATCGGCTTCGCCTTTCAAATATTCCGTCAAGCCAGGCGAGGCCGGCGCGCCCAGCGGCACGTGCAGACGCGAGCAGCGCAAGTCGGCGTCGATGATCAGCACCCGACGGTCCGGCTGGCGCACGATGGATTGTGCGAGATTGTTGGTGACAAATGTTTTGCCCTCGGCCGGGACGGAACTGGTAACCAGCAGAGTTTTTAGCGGTTGCGTGCTGCGCATCTGATACAGGCGCGAACGCAAGGTCCGAAATTGTTCAGCTCCGTGTCCGGTGTTCGTCGAATTCAGAAACATATTTACGTTTGGATCGAGGTGCCAAGTCGGATGAGCGCATTTTTTGCGCAGATCATCAAAGCGCAGATGCTCGCTCGAAATTGACGAACTTGGCTCCGGCCGCGCGATATATTCCCGCGGGGCGACGCGAGACATTCCATTCCCGTCGTCCAACACAGGCACGTTGGATTCCACGGACGAGATCGCGGAGAGATCGTTCGGCGGCGCCGACGCCCGCTCTTGTTCGGCTTTTTTCAACGCTTCGTGAATACGGCTCATGGTTTCCTTTCGCGCATAGCAGAGGGCACGATATTGGCTTCTCGCAACCGCCCGAGGAGTTCGTCAAGATTCTGCAACAGGGCCTGGGTATCCAAGGACTGCGCGGCGGCGCCGTTGGTGCTGGCGGTGGCTATCGGTTCGATTTCGTCGAGTTGAAATTCCCGCGCGACTTCTTCGACGAGGTGAGCCGGCACGGGCCGCAAATGGTCGACATAGGCATTTATCAGGGCATGTTCGCACAGTAAGTTGACGACGCGGGGAATGCCGCGTGAATACAAGTTAACTGTCTGGATCGCTTCCTTTGAAAAAATCGGCTCGCCGTTCGCGCCAGCGATGCGCAGGCGCTCGGCGATGTAGCCAAAGGTTTCTTCGAGCGTCAAAGGAGAGGTCCGGCAACGCAGGGTGATGCGCTGGCGGAGCTGGCGCAACTGCGGCAGTTTCAACTTTTCTTCAAGTTCCGGCTGGCCGGTAAGCACGATCTGCAGGAGCTTTTCGGTGGAGGTTTCGAGATTCGTCAGCAGCCGAATTTCTTCAAGTACCTGCAGCGAAAGGTTTTGCGCCTCGTCGACAATTAGTACCGCGGTCTCGCCGGCGCGATAGCGTTCGAGCAGCCAGTGGTTCAACTTGAGCAAAACCTGGCTCTTATGTCGCGATTCAACCGGAATTTCGAAGTCGGCCATCATGAAATCGAAAAGCTGGCTGACATTCAGCTGAGAGTTGAAAACAAACGCGGTCTTCACGCGCTGGCCATGCAGCCAATCGAGCAACCGGTTCAACAAAGTTGTTTTGCCGGTGCCGACTTCGCCGGTGAGCAGAATGAATCCCTTACGGTTTTGAATGCCGTAGGTTAGACCCGCCAGCGCTTCCTGAATCTGCTTGGTCAGGAAGAGATAGCGCGGGTCCGGGTTCACGTTGAACGGGCTTTCGCGTAGCCCGAAAAATTTCTGGTACATATTCCTCTAGGCTCCCGCTCCGACTTCAACCGTCTCTTCCACCGGGCCGTGGCCCGCCCGCAACTTGGTTTTCTTTGAGCTGAGCGACTCGACCGCCGGAATCATCGCCAAGACCGGAAGCTGTAAGGCGACTTCCACATCGCGTTCCGTTTTGAAGGAGGAATCTTTCATCTCCAGCAAGAAGGCAAGTCCTAGACCGAGCGCCAATCCTCCGCCGAGCCCGCCGAGCGCAAACATCGGACGATTCGGAAAAGATGGTTTGGAAGGTAGATTCGCCGGATCGAGCACGCGAAATTGTTCGCCCTGCTGATCACGCTCCATCTGGGATGCCATCGCGGCTTCTTGGCGTTTTTTCAACAGATCGTTATAGGAATCCAAGGCCGTTTGGTATCCGCGGGTCAGTTCTTTGTATTGCTGTTCGACCGCCGGACTGGACTGAATTCGGCCCTGGTATAGGCCGATCTGCTGCTTGATTTGTTCCTGTTCCTTCGTTTTCGCGGCAATGGCCTGATCGTAACTGTGGACTTGCGCTCGAAGTTGCTGAATCTGCGCCGGTTCAATGGAAGACTTAGGTTCTTTGGTAGCTGCTTGCGCTCCGGGCTGGTTCTCTTCGGACATCTTTTTTTGCAAGGCGGCGATGTCCGCCTTAGTTTTGACAACGTCGGGATAATCGTCGGTGTAGCGAGACTGCAGCGTAGCCAACTGCGTTTGCGTGGCAATCAGCTGTTGCTCGAGAGTCGCCGGATTGTGCCCGGTTTGGGATGCCTGCCAGGCCGAGACTTGCTGGCTCAGCATGGTTTCCGCGAAACTCTTGTCTTGTTGCGCGCGGTACAAAGCCTGAGTGGCCGCGTCGAGCTGGGAAGTGAGCCCAGTGAGTAAATTCAAATTGGTTTGTTCTTCATCCGGAAGAGCGCCCATGTAGTGGCTTTTGAACGTAGCCAATTTCGCGTCTTGTTCGTCGAGATTGGTCTTGGCGTCGACGAGTTGCTGGCTCAAGAACTGAGTCGTTTCTTCGGAATGCTGTTGCCGCGATTTCAGATTTTCTTCGATGAACATCGAAGTCACTGCCGTACATACTTCTTGCGCAGTCCGGGCGCTGTCCCAAGTTACGGCGACGTTGAATCCGGGCAGTTCGTGTGAGCGCGTTTCCGCCATGGGTGCAACCGGCGTTACTTCGATGGCCGCTTGCAACCGGGTCACCAGAATGTCCATTGAAGTTTTCTGGGCTTCACTGGAGTACAGCCCGTACTGCCGGATAATCGGCTCCAGCCGGCTGCGGCTCAAAATCTGTTGCTGCATGCTGGAGAGTCGTTGGCTGATGTCGGAGGTGTCGATGGAGGTTACGTATTTCTCGGGGACGGACTGCTGCTCGATCAGCACGAGAGTCTGGGATTTGTATTTGACCGGCAAGAAACGCGACACACCGTAGGCGAGCGGGCCGCCGATAATGGTGCAGATCAGAATCATGACCCAGTGCCGCCGGAGCATCGCCAGGTAGTCAGCTGTAGTTAGTTCTCGTTGTGCCATTCGATCCTCATTCGCAGGTGCGGTGATTTCCTGTTTCTAGAACGCGACCGGTTGCCGGTGCCAACTCAGTCCGACGCTAATTTGGTGCCGGGTCAAATCCTGGTTACATACAGTTCCCACACAAAAATCCGCGTTCGACGCCTGGTGCTGAAGTTGGTAACTCAGATTTACGTCCAGCGCCCGGCCCAAGGTCCGATCAAAACTGACGCCGCCGTACCAAAAGCCAAAGCTCTGGGCCATCGAGGTCGTTCCGAAGGGGTCAATGCCCTTGTTGCGGGAATAGCCCACGACCACGCTGCCGTTCAATTGACGGGTGAGCTGGCGACTGGCGGCTCCAGAAACGGTGTCAGATAACGATCCCAGCAGTACTCCGGAGCCGCCACTGACTCCGTGAGCGTATTGAGCGGACAACGCCACTTTTTGCAATTGGTATTGGACGTTAGCGCTAAAGGACCAGTAGATTTCCCGCATCTGACCACCGGACGTCGTAGAAGCTGACGTGGTGGTAATTGGGCTGTTCACGAACGTGATGTCCGGGCCGCCTTGAACTTGAAAAGAAAAGCGCCCGGTTATGCGGCGTCCGTAGGTCGCTTGAAACGAGTTATCGTTGATAGACTGATCGAATCCAGAGTAACGATAACCGCTGAAACGATAGAAAACGCCAATGCTGTCCTTGGCAGTCAGCTGATAGTTATAGCCGGCTTGAAAGATCGCATCGCCAAAATCGATTAGATCATTGTCGAAATAATGGAGGAGTGAATAGCCGCCCGCAAAGGTCAGCGATGATCGCCGATCCAGAGTGACATCGGCCTCCGTCAGAAACGAATTGCTGGCACGCAATCCTCGCGTGGTTAAAATCGAGTCACCAGGCGTCAGCCCAGGTTGCAATCCGATGGAGCCACCCCCGGGTAGCGATACCCCGCTCCCGAGCCCGGAGTATCCAAAGGAAGATTCGGGTAACAGACTAAACTGATCGATGAACTGAAGCTTAAGCCGGCGCCAGCTGAGGGCCTCAGTGGCTCCGATCTGCTGAACCGTCGAACTGCCTGCCTCGCCGCCGATGGAAACCGTTCCGCCACCCAGATAGCTCAGAGTCAGATTGGACATCCCGGACTCGTCGTGCAGGTCGACTCCTCCCAAAAACGAAGTGAAGTCTCCCCACCCGCTGGAGCCGGAAGCGCTCAGTTCGTCCGAATCGGCGGTCGAAAAAATCTTGAACTGCGGCTGCCAATAATTGTGCTCGAGCGGGGCTCGTCCGAGGGAGATCGGCTCAACCCCGGTCAAGGGAGTGGTATCGGGCAACGTTTTTTGGGTAACGTCGCGATCGTCGTCGGTGCCATTGATGCCGGCCAGCGGCGAACGAATCGCCGGGATAGGCTGCGCCGGATTTTCGGATGGACTATTCGGATTCTGAGCCGGCTGTTGCGATTGATCCTGATCCTGCGGCTGTTGCGCCCGGACAGGGATCGCCAGCAGCGCGGCGGCGCAGAGCGAAACGCTCATAATGTGAAGCTTCTTGTGCATCGCCTCTAGGTCCTAAGGAACCACAATCGTGTCGCCGGCTTTCAGGGCAATGTCCTGCTCCGGTTTTTTCCCGCTGATCACTTCTTTGTAGTTAAACGGGTACTTCACTTGCTTGCCGTTTTCGTTGCGCAGCACGTAGATGCCTTTGGTTCGGGCGAATTGGGTAAAGCCGCCGCCACTCGACACCGCCTGCAGCACCGTCATTCCCGGGATCATCGGGAACGCTCCTGGCCGGGTTACCTCGCCGAGAAGATAGACCCGCTGACTATTGATGGTGGTGATGATCACCGTCACCTGGGGGTTGGTTACGTATTTCTTCAGGCTTTCGGTGATTTGCGACGCCAACGCTGCAGGAGTCAAGCCGGCCGCCTGAACGTCATTCAGCAGCGGCAGAGAAATTTTTCCGTCGGGACGGACGGGAACGACTCGAGACACTTCCGGCTCTTTCCACACGCTGATATCCAGCACATCTTGGGGGCCAATAATGTAATTTCCGTCAGTGGTGGCCGCTGGCTTCGACACTTCGGTAGCCAC
>PMHK01000007.1:13251-13426 GCA_003156635.1 Acidobacteriota bacterium
CGATTCCAGCGCGTGTGCTCGAGGGCTTTTAGAATCAAATCCCGTTCCGCTTCGCGCGACGCCGCGCGGGCCGCTTGTTTCAGCGAGTAGGCTCGTGGTTCGGAGACTTCCACCACGCGTTCGATCGGGGTTCTCGTCAATTCTGTAAGAGCCAAGTGCTCGTCGCCCAGCGCCA
>PMHK01000118.1 GCA_003156635.1 Acidobacteriota bacterium
CTGCTGGCCGAACTCGATGGCCCGCGCGAACGCTCGATTCACGTGCAGTTGTTGGGTACTGCCGAATAAATCGCGCGTCCAGCCGGACGTCTCGATGCTAGACGTTCAGCGTGAGTGAAGTTTCGGGGATAAAATTTTCGGTGCGTTTCGGCACCGGCGTAGGGAACGGATTCTTGACTCGATCCACCGGGTTGTAACGNNTAACGGGTGTCGCGTTCCACCGGCACGCGTCCGGCGGCGCGAATCAGCCGCTCGAGTTCCGCGCGGCTCATGTTCTCCGCGGTGGTCGCGCCCGCATCGTGGTAAATCTTCTCTTCCACTACGGTCCCGTCGAGATCGTTCGCACCAAAGCGCAGCGCCACCTGCGCGATGCGCGGCGTCAACATGATCCAATACGCTTTGATGTGGTCGAAATTGTCGAGCATCAAGCGCGACACCGCGATGGCTTTCAAGTCGTCAAATCCGGTTGGCGGCGGAATGTGCGCCAGCGCCGTATTCGCCGGATGAAACGCCAGCGGGATGANNAGTTGGATCAAGTGGTCCACGCGCTCTTCGTTCGTTTCCAAATGCCCGTAGAGCATCGTCGCGTTCGAGCGCAACCCGATTTCGTGCGCGGTGCGCGCGATTTCCAGCCAGCGCTGGCCGCTCACTTTGTGGTCGCAGATCAGCTTGCGTACCCGCGGATGAAAAATCTCAGCCCCGCCCCCCGGCAGCGAATCCACGCCCGCTTCTTTCATCGCCAGCAGTGTGTCGCGAATCGAAAGTTTGCTGATGCGCGCGTAGTAACCCACTTCCACCATGGTGAAAGCTTTCAGGTGAACTTGCGGGTAGCGCTGTTTCAAACCGCGAATCAAATCAAGATAAAACGAGAAAGGCAAATCGGGATGCAGGCCGCCGACAATGTGAAACTCGGTTGCGCCTTCGGCGACGCCTTCTCCCGCGCGCGCGTACATTTCATCCAGCGAAAAAGTGTAGGCCCCCGGCGAATCGGGCGAGCGGCCGAAGGCGCAAAGTTTGCAATGCGCGATGCAGACGTTCGTGGGATTGATGTGCCGGTTGACGTTGTAGTAGGTGACGTTGCCGTGCTTTTTTTCGCGCACGAAATTCGCCAGCCAGCCGACGCCCAGCAGGTCGTGCGATTCGTACAGCAGCAAGCCGTCAGCCGCGTCCAGGCGTTCACCCGCCAGAACCTTCCTGGCCACCGGATCAAGCCGTTCATCGCTCAGCTTCAAAGTTTTAAGTTCAACTGCTGTAGTCATTTACGTGACATCCTAGGTCTGCGTCTCTCGCCCATCGCGCCGGTATTAGTGATGAACCACGATAGCCGCGGCTCCCCAGAAAAGCAGGAACACTAGACTAATATAGCCATTCACTGCGAAAAACGCAGCATTCATTTTTGTCAGGTCGTTCGGTTTCACCAGCGAATGTTCGTACGCCAGCAGCGCCGCGACCAGGCAAATTCCCACCCACGCCGGCCAGGGCAACTGGAAACTCAGCGCCAGCCAAACCAGCAACGCAATCATCACCACATGCAGCGCGCGCGCGATCGACAGCGCCCGCGCAATTCCGAATTTTTTCGGTATGGAATACAGCCCCGCCGATTTGTCGAACTCCACATCCTGGCAGGCGTAGAGAACGTCGAATCCGCCCACCCACAAAGTCACAGCGGCACAAAGAATCAGCATGCGCCAGTCGAGCGAGCCGCGAATCGCGATCCAGGCCGCGGCCGGAGACATGCCCAGGCAGAAACCCAGAACGAAATGCGACAACGAGGTAAATCGCTTGGTGTAGGAGTACAAAAACAAAACGGCGAGCGCGACCGGAGAAAGTTTCAGTGCCAGCGGATTCAACTGCCACGCCGCAATCACCAGTATCGCGGAAGCGACAATGGTGAATAGCCACGCGAAAGAAAGAGACAATTCGCCTTTGGGCAGCGCGCGATTCGCGGTGCGTGGATTTCGGCCGTCGTACTCGGCGTCGGCAATCCGGTTCATGGTCATCGCCGCGGAGCGCGCGCCAACCATGGCCACGACGATCCACAGAATCTGCCGCCAGGTCGGCAATGAGTCTCCGGCTCGCGCCGCGAGCAGGGCGCCCACCAACGCGAACGGCAGCGCAAACACGGAATGCTCGAACTTGATCATTTCGAGCACCACCGCCACGCGATTTTTAGACTGAGCCATGCTTTTCCATTTTCGTCGCGGATCGCGCGGAAAATTTAGACATCGTATCCGTCACCGGCCACCGCGCGTTTTGCCGCCGGCCCGCCCTTCCAGCGATATTGCTGCTCCTGCGCCAGCCCGAGTTGCGCCAGCACGCGGCAACAATATTGTTCCACCAAATCGTCGATCGTTTTGGGCCCGTAATAAAAAGCGGGCATCGCCGGCATCACCACTGCTCCGGCATCGTTCACCCGCAGCATATTTTCCAAGTGAATCCGGTTCAGCGGAGTTTCGCGCAGGCACAACACCAGCGGGCGGCGCTCCTTCAGGCAAACGTCGGCGGCACGCGTCAGCAGATCGCTCGCCGTGCCGGCCGCAATCGCGCCCATCGTTCCCGCCGAGCACGGAACCACGACCATCCCATCCACCACCGTGCTTCCCGAAGCAATGATCGCACCAACATCTTTGTTCGGCAGAAAATCAATTTTCGCCGCGGGCGTTCCGGTCAGCATCGACGCGAGCTTCTTGGACTCGGATGGCACCACGCCGAGTTCCGTCGCCAGCAGCCTCATCCCGGTTTCGGTCGAGACCAGAAACACGCGTTCCACGCTGGGATCGGCGTCGAGCAGTCGCAGCACAGCCTGCGCGTAAATCGCCCCGCTCGCCCCGGTGATGCCCACGGTTATGCTTTTGCCGGATGATTTGGCCATCGCGATTGCTCAAATTTTAGCCTAGTTGCGCCCTCCGGCATAGTTGGGCCGCCGAATCCATCCGTTCTGTAATTTTTGAAAGTATTGAAGCCTTCGCGCCGCCAAAATCTTGTCGGGCACGTCTAAGTTGCGTTCAGCCATCCGAAGATAGAGAATATTCGCCGCCGCATGGAGGGCAAGTCGATGAGGGTAGGCCGCAGGGGAAGGTGGAGGTTGGGTTTAGCCGCCATTCTAGGAATCGTGGTAGCCAGTGGGTTCGTAACG
Organism: Acidobacteriota bacterium; assembly: GCA_003156635.1. GTDB lineage: Bacteria > Acidobacteriota > Terriglobia > Acidiferrales > UBA7541 > Palsa-295. The sequence goes on from PMHK01000118.1 coordinate 3,137, forward strand.
GCCCTGCACGCTGCGCCCGGCGATGACGATTTGAAATTGCCGCAGCTCGAATTGCGCGACGCCAAGCTCGATAACGGCCTGCGCATAATTCTGGTGCCCGACCACACCGCGCCGGTATATGCGATTGATGTCGCCTACAACGTCGGCAGCCGCAATGAGCGACCCGGCCGCACCGGTTTCGCCCACCTTTTCGAGCACATGATGTTCCAGGGTTCGGCCAACGTCGGCAAGGGCGAGCACTTCATCCAGGTGCTGAACAACGGCGGCGGGATGAACGGCACCACCAACGAAGACCGCACCACTTACTTCGAAGAGTTGCCCAAAAATCAGTTGGAGCTGGGCCTCTTTCTCGAAGCGGACCGCATGAAGGCGCTGAACATCACCCAGGCCAATCTCGACAACCAGCGCAATGCCGTACAGGAAGAACGCCGCCAGGGCATCGACAACCAGCCCTACGGCCGGGCTCAGCTCGATGTCGACAATCTTTCCTACGACAACTTTGCTTACAAACATTCCACCATCGGTTCGATGAGCGATTTGAACGCCGCGAGCGTCGATGACGTTAAGGATTTTTTTCGGATTTATTACGCGCCGAACAACGCGGTACTGACTCTCGTTGGTGATTTTGATCCCGACGCAGCGCTTGCCCTGGTGAAAAAATATTTTGGCGCGATTCCAGCGCAACCTACGCCTCCGAAGGTGGACCTGATCGACGAGCCGCATTACGGCGAGCGCCGCGAGATTATTTACGATCCGCTGGCCCGCCTGCCGCAGATTGATATCGCCTATCACATTCCCCCGGGTAACACGCCGGGAAATTATGCCGCCGATCAGCTCGCGATTATTCTGGGCCAGGGCGAAAGCTCGCGGTTCTATCAAGACCTGGTCAAGGATAAGCAGCTCGCTTCTCAGATTTTCGTGCAGGCCGACCGTCGCATCGGCACCAGCCAGCTGATCATCGAAGCGACGCCGCGGCCAGGTGTGAAAATCGAGGATTTGGAAAAAGGCATCAACGACGAAATCGCGGCGGTGCTGAAAAGTGGAATTACCCCCGCGGAACTTGCCAAAGCCAAGCGCGAGCTGCTGATTCAGTTCATCGAGCGCCGGCGCTCCGCTTTACGCACGGCGGTGCTGATTGGCGATTACGCCGTGTATTTCAACGATCCTAACTTGATCAACACCATTCAAGAAAAGCGGAACGCAGTCACCGTCGAGCAGGTCAACGCGGTGGTCAAGACCTATCTCGTGTCCGACCAACGCACGGTGGTAATCACCTATCCGGCGGCGGACGCCAACAACGGTTCGAAGGGAGCGCAATGAGCGTCGCGATGATCAAGGCTTCGAAATTCCAAATTCAGACGGCCGGAGCAAACGGAACGCTTTCGCGCGTCGTACGGAACATCTTTGCGGTCTCGGCCGTTCTCGCCGCAACCGCTATGCTGGCGTTTTCTCCTGCCGCCCGCGCGCAGGGACAAGACAAATCCACTTCCGTAAGCAAAGTGGAGCGGCTCAACCGCGCGCCGGTCAGCAAAGAAATCCTGCGCGTGCAGCTCCCGCGGCCGACGGTCGTGAAACTGAAAAACGGTTTGACCCTCGTGCTGCAGGAAGATCACAAATTGCCGACCGTCGCCTTCACCATGTGGATTCGTCCCGGACAGCTCGCCGATCCCGCGGATTTGCCGGGCGTCGCTTCGTTCACCGCGGGCATGCTGCGCGAAGGCACCGCAACCCGCAGCAGCGCGCAAATCGCCAGCGAAGTGGAATCGTTGGGCGCCAGCCTCGACGCCACCTCGCGTTTCGGAGCCAGCTATACCACCGTCGATGCCTCTGGCCTGATCAGCGACGCGCCCAAAATCCTGGACCTGATGAGCGACGTGGTCCTGCATCCCGCGTTTTCAGCGGATGAACTGGCCAAGTTCAAGCAAGCCGAAGGCGCGACGCTCGAGCAGCGGCTTTCCAATCCCACCTTTCTGGGCCAACAGGCGTTCAAGCGCGTGATCTATGGCGATACGCCGATGGCGATTGCCTCACCGACCAAAGCGTCGATCGAGAAAATCAGCGTCGACAATTTGAAACAATTTCACGACAAGCATTACCTCCCGGGAAACTCGATCCTGGGTATCACCGGCGATTTCAAGGCCGCCGAAATGCGCGCGCTGATTGAAAAATATTTCGGCGGGTGGACCGGCGCAGCGGAAGCACCCGACAAATTCCCGGCGTCGGCTCCGGCGCAGCCCACCAAAATCACCTTGGTCGATCGTCCCGGCTCGGTGCAAACCGTCATCTTCGGGGGCGATCGAGGCGTCCAGCGCACCAGCCCGGAATATTACGGACTGGCCGTCATGAATCAAGTCATTGGCGGCGGACCGCAGTCGCGGCTGTTCCTGGATCTGCGCGAGGAACACAGCCTGACCTACGGAGCCTACAGCCGTTTCAGCGCCGATCTATACCCTGGCGACTGGTTTGCTTTCTCGCCGGTGCGCACCCAGGTCACCGGCGAAGCGATGGAGCGGTTCCTCTACGAATTCAAGAAAATCAATAACGAGCTAACGCCGCAAAGCGAACTCGACGACGCCCATCGCGCGATCATCGCGAATTTCGCGCTATCGCTCGAACAGCCGGCGCAGATTCTCAACGACTGGCTGACCGTGCAGTATTACGGTCTGCCCGTGGATTATTGGGACCAGTATCCCGACCACATCGGCTCGATTGACGCGGCCGGCGTGCAGGCCGCCGCGAAAAAGTTTGTGGATCTTGACCATGTGCAATGGATTTGTGTCGGAGACCGCAAGCAGATTCAAGACGTACTGGCGAAATACGGGACGGTCAACGTGGTGGACGTCAGCGGCCAGGCGGAAAACTAGAATCTGGCATCAGTAGGGAGCGTCTTCCGCAAGGATCGCGGAAGGCGCTCCCGGGGTTTCGCACCGATTTATTTCTTGATGGCTTTCACGATCAGCAGCAGCACGATCGCGCCCACGGTGGCCATCACCAGCTGGCCCAGCAGGCCGTAGGTAGCCAGACCCAGCAAACCAAAAATCCACCCGCCCAGTATCGATCCCACGATTCCGACCAACAGATCGATCAAAATTCCCATGCCGGAGCCTTTTACAATTTGGCCCGCCAGAAAACCGGCCAGAATCCCGATGATAATTTCCCAGAGCAGGTACATGTCGTTCCTCCCTAATTCGCGTGGAGCTGCGCTGCCGAGAACCGGTGCGCGTCGCCCAATTGCGCGCGAATGTATCACGATTCGAGACCGCTCAAAGATTTCTTCGCGAAGTCGAGGACGGCTAGCTGGCGCGGCTGAGGATGCTAGAATCCGAAGGCGCCGGCCTGGCTGGCCCTGGGCGATTACTCCAAATGAATGAACGCGAAGTTCGGAAATTTCTCCAAGCGGTGAAGACCGGCGCGGTCAAGATCGATGCCGCCGTCGAGAGGCTGCGCCAATTGCCTTACGAAGATCTGGGCTTCGCCAAAATCGATCATCACCGCTCCATCCGCCAGGGTTTTCCCGAAGTGATTTTTGCGCGCAAGAAAACTCCAAAACAAGTGAAGGAAATCGTCCGCGGGATGCTCCGCGCCAAAGCTTCCCACAACATTCTCATCACCCACGGCGACCGCAAGATCTTCGCCGCAGTGAAGACCGTTGCGAAAACCGCCCGGTTTCATGAATTGTCCGGCGCCATTACCGTCGAGCGTTCGCGCACCGTCAACGGAAAGGGCCTCATCCTGGTGGTCACCGCCGGTACCAGCGATATTCCTGTAGCTGAGGAAGCGCTCGTCACGGCCCGCATGATGGGCCATCACGCCGAAGCGATCTACGACGTCGGCGTCGCCGGCTTGCATCGCCTGCTCGAACATCGCAAGCAGCTCACCGAAGCGCGGGTAATTATTTGCGTCGCAGGAATGGAGGGCGCGCTGCCCAGCGTGGTAGGCGGCCTGGTCGGCGTTCCGGTCATCGCTGTTCCCACCAGCATCGGTTACGGCGCATCGTTCAAAGGTCTGACCGCACTGCTCGGCATGTTGAATTCGTGTGCATC
>PMHK01000113.1 GCA_003156635.1 Acidobacteriota bacterium
TCGCCGCTTCGTTCGCTTCCGTCCCCGAGCTGGTAAAAAAACTCTTCTGTAGCTTCCCGGGAGTAATCTCCGCCAGTTTTTCCGCCAGCGCGACGATCGCCTCATTGGGAAAGAGCGTCGAGGTATGCTGCAGCTTGTCAGTCTGCGCCTTGATTTTTTCGGTCACCTTCGGGTTGCAGTGACCCACGCCAATGGTCACGATGCCGCCAAAAAAATCGAGATACTTGTTCCCCTCGATGTCCCACAAATACTGCATCGACGCGTGATCCGCCACCAACGGGTTCTGGTAGTAATTCGTCACCGAAGGCCAGATGAATTCCTTGTGCTTGCGTACGACTTCTTCGCTGCGTGTAGCCGTAATCTTTGGCGTAGTCGTCATCCAGTCAGTCCCTTTTCCAAGTCAAGATCACCACAGGTGAACACAGATAAACACGGTAAAAACTGGCCCCGTCCTTCAGCATACGAAGCGACGATATTCCAGTTTCGGTCGGCCGAAATTCATAAGCAACCCCACGCGCTTGACTCAGTCCGCAGCGTCCGCGGCCTTGCCGCCTGACCGTGTTCGCGTGATTTCGCCATACGATTCCGGTCTCCGGTCACGGAAAAATTGCCAAGTTTGGCGCACGGTCTCAATTTCCTGCAGGTCGAGATCCGCCACCAGCACCTCGTCCTTATCACGGCTCGCTTGCGCAATAATCTTGCCGCGCGGGCTACAGAAATAACTCTTTCCGTAGAATTCCCCGATATTCCACGGCGCTTCTTTCCCTACCCGATTGATCGCGCCCACAAAATAACCGTTGGCTACCGCGTGCGCCGGCTGCTCCAGTTCCCAAAGATATTCGCTGAGTCCCGCCACGGTCGCCGACGGATTAAACACGATCTCGGCGCCGTTTAATCCCAGCACCCGCGCGCCCTCGGGGAAGTGACGGTCGTAGCAGATGTAAACTCCAATTCGCGCAAACTTCGTTTGAAACGTCGGATACCCCGTATTGCCCGGAGTGAAATAAAACTTCTCCCAAAACCCCGGCGCCACCTGCGGGATGTGATGCTTGCGGTATTTCCCCAGGTATTTCCCATCCGCATCAATCACCGCCGCGGTGTTGTAATACAAACCAGTCATCTCGCGCTCGTATACCGGAACAACGATGGCCATCCCGTATTTCTTTGCGAGCTTACGCATGTGCTCAACCGTGGGGCCATCCGGCACTGCTTCGGTCAATTCGTACCATCGCGCTTGCTGTTCGGCGCAAAAGTACGGGCCGTTGAATAATTCCTGCAGACACAAAACTTGGGTCTTCTTCTTCGCCCCTTCCTGAATCAACTTGTCGTGCTTCTCCAGCATCTTCTTGGCGATATCGCGTATCGAATATTTTTCAGGCGACCACTCACAATGCGCCTGGATCAGCCCGCAACGCACCACCCGAGACATTCCGAAGCCTCCCAGCTGCGAAAAACTTAGGCGAAGTTTACCGCGCCGCGGGAAATGCAGCAAGGCGCGAAGCCTCGCAATGAAGCGATTGATTTCGTCACCGCCCTACAAATCCAGCCTGAATTGCCCGGCTGACCGTATAATCACCAACCAGATACGATGGAATCGTTCCTCAAAAATTTTTATCGCGGTCTCGGGCGCGTTTTCCCGGATTGCCTGAACCTCAGTCAGGCCATCGCCTTCAATATGTTCCTGGCGTTTTTCCCGGTGCTCTTGCTGGCGCTCGGCATCCTCAGCAGCAGCTCGACTTTTCACAACGTCCTCCGTGAACTGCCCGAACGTCTGCGCATGATCGTACCCTCCGGCAGCGAAGACATTGTCAGCCAGTATTTCGTGCGCAAGGGCCAACACCCCTGGAAATGGTTTCTGCTCGGTCTGGGCGGCACGCTGATCGCCGGTTCGCAAGTCATGGTCGGATTCATGGCGGGCTTTCGCACCATCGAAGGTGATCAAGTCCGCCCGGCTTACTGGCGCGGACACTTGCGCGCCCTATTGCTGCTTCTGTTGACCTTTCTCCCCGCACTGGTCGTCGTGATTTTGACCGTCTTTGGCAAACAGGCGCGGGGCACGCTGATTCACACCTTTGGTGTGCCAGCGCTGTTCAACGCGCTGGCCTTCGTTTTTCAGGCCGCCATCGTCTTCACTCTGTCCATGGTCGTTCTGGTTTTGCTGTATCGCGTCGGCCGTCCCGAGCATCGAGGATGGCGGCGGCTGCTTCCTGGTGCTGGTGTCGCGACCATCCTGTGGTGGACGGTCGACATCGTTTTCGGGTTTTATGTGCGCAAGATGCCTTACGACGTCGTCTACGGCGGTCTGGCCGCCGCCATCGGTTTGTTGATCTGGATGTACCTCACCGCCCTGATCGTGCTCCTCGGCGCCGCCTATAACGCGGAGTGGTTCGAATCCTTTGCCCAGCCGCGCGACACGCTGACGCTGCGCTAGCACCCACCAGACCCTATTTCCCCGCGGTTGACCACTACGACTCGTCCGCAACTTTCAGCGTTTTCCGGGGTTAAACTAAAAGCACAGAGACTTGCCCGAACACAGTTCCGAGGCTGCGCGATGCTTCTTGGTGTGAACAAAAAGCGAACCAATCTGCCGGCCTCGGCTGGTCAGGCGCCCGCGCCTCGCGCAAATTTTCGTCAATCCGTTTCGGGTTTACTCGTGGCTACTTTGCTTTTCTCTGCGCCCTACTCGGGCGCGGCCGCCGATAAATCTACGCCTCAAGCGCCGACCACTACCGTCAAGCTCGACAAAAAGTTCAAAGGCAAGCTGCCCATCACCGAGCTCACCGAAGATCAGGCCATCATGCATGCGATGAACCGCCTCGCCTATGGACCCCGGCCCGGCGACGTCGAATTTATCCGCAAGCTGGGCCTTGAGAAATGGATCGACCAGCAGCTTCAGCCCAATTCAATCGATGACTCGGCGCTCGANNGCTATCCCACCCTCGCCATGTCCTCGCGAGAACTGCTCGATAAATTTCCCAACGCCGACCAGGGCGCCAAAAAACTCGGCATCACCAAAGAGCAGTATGAAGATCAGCAAAAAGTAAAACAGCAGAACGCGCTGGCCCAGGTGATCGAAACCGGCAATCCCAACCTGGACAAAGCGCAGGAACAGCTCGCCAAAATGCAGGGCCCCAATCGAATCCTCGCCGAACTTTCGATGGCCAAGGTCGACCGCGCNNTCTGGCTCAACCATTTCAACGTGTTCGCCAATAAGGGCGACGACAAATGGTTGGTCACTTCCTATGTACGGGACACGATTCGTCCGCATACCTTGGGCAAATTCGACGATTTGCTTTTGGCCACCGCCAAAAGTCCGGCGATGCTGTTTTACCTCGATAATTATTTGAGCGCCTATCCCGCCGCTGTCGCCCGCAATCAGCAAATGAAAGCCATGCGCCAGACGCGCTTTCAAGGCGGTTTCGCCGGCGGCTCTATGCCTACTCCCGGAACTTTTCCCGGCCCCGTTTCACAACCTACACCGAACAGCGCAAATCCAAATGGCGGCGCGGCCGTCGCCGCCAAAAACAAAAAGGATAGTGGACTGAACGAGAACTACGGCCGTGAAGTGATGGAACTGCACACGGTCGGCGTCGATGGCGGTTATACCCAACAAGACGTAATTCAAATGGCCGAATGTCTGACCGGCTGGACCATTCACGAACCCCGCAAAGATCCCCAGTTCTTTTTTGACGAAAAGATTCACGGCCAAGGCAAAAAAGTCGTGATGGGCCGGACCTTCAATTACGGTGGCGAAAAAGACGGCGAAGAAGCTCTGAAAATGCTGGCCACCTCGCCCAAGACCGCTAACTTTATTTCCTCGGAACTGGCTCGCCACTTCGTCTCGGATGCTCCTCCGCCGGCGCTCGTCAAACGCATGGCCCAGAGCTTCGAATCGAGCAGCGGCGATATTCGCACCGTGCTGAAAACTATGATTTATTCGCCGGAGTTCTGGTCGGCGGAAGCGTACCGCGCGAAAGTGAAGACACCCTTCGAACTCGTCGCCACCACTGCGCGAGCCATCAACGCGGAAGTGACGATTACCATGCCGCTCACCCAATGGGTGGGCCGCATGGGCGAACCGCTTTTCCTCTGTCAACCGCCGACCGGCTACTCTGATAAAGCGGAAACCTGGGTTAACGCCGGCGCGCTGCTCAATCGCCTGAATTTCGCGCTCACCTTTGCCGGCGACAAAATGAACGGCGCGACTGTCGACCTCAACGCCATCTTGGGACCCGACGCATTGCGCGACCCCGAAGCCGCTTTGGCGCAATCCGTGCAAATTTTTCTGGATGGTCAAATCGCCCCGTCGACCCAGCAAACTCTCGAGGACCATCTCAAAGACCCTCAGATTTTGCAGGCCAGCCTGGACGACCCGGTGAGGGAAGTAAATCAAGGGCTAATCGTCGGCATGGTTTTAGGGACGCCGGAATTTCAACGGCGCTAGTCTCCGGTTTGGTTGCTGGAAAGAGGAGTCCGATGAAAATCTCCAGACGCTATTTCCTGAAAAGTGGCGGCGTCGCAATGGTGGGCATGGCGGCTTTACCGTCATTCTTGCAGCGCGCCGTCGCCAGCACCACTGGTCCCGCCAAAAAGAAGATGGTTGTGCTGTTCCAGCGCGGCGCCATGGATGGTTTGAACGTTGTCGTCCCATTCGGCGAACCCAACTATTACCGTATGCGCCCGACCATCGCCATCCCGCAACCCAAGCAGGGCGGAGCCGAGGCCGCGCTCGATCTCGACGGATTCTTTGGCCTGCATCCCAGCTTGCAGCCTCTACTCCCGCTGTTCCGCGATCGACAACTGGCTATCGTCCAGGCCGTCGGCTCGCCCGATCCCACGCGCTCGCATTTCGACGCCCAGGATTACATGGAATCCGGGACGCCCGGCCTGAAAGCCACCGACAACGGCTGGCTGAATCGCACCTTGCAAAATATGCCGGAGGAAAAAGCTTCGCCGTTTCGTGCCGTGGCTTTCGGGCCCTATCTGCCGCGCACGCTGCAGGGCAGCGCACCGGCCATTGCCATCGCCGATTTGAAGCAATTCAAAATGTACGGCCCGCAACAGACTGCCGAAGGCGGCTTTGAAGCGATGTACTCGCAGACCGTCGATCACGCCATGCGCGGAGTGGGCAACGAGACTTTCGACGCTATCGACCAGCTGAAAAAAATAAATCCCGATTCATACCAGGCCGAAAACGGCGCGCAGTATCCGAAGAGCCGTTTCGGCCAGAGCCTCCAGGAAATTGCCGAGCTCTTCAAAGCGGAAGTTGGCCTGGAAGTAGCTTTTCTCGATAGCGGCGGCTGGGACAATCACGTCAACGAAGGCGGCGTGCAGGGCCAGCTTTCGAATCTGCTGAAGGATCTCGGCCAGGGAATTGCAGCGTTCCACCAGGATATGGGCGACCGCATGGGCGACGTGGTTTTCGTCAGCATGTCCGAATTCGGCCGCACCGCGCACGAAAATGGAAATCGCGGCACCGACCACGGTCACGCCAACTGCATGTTCGTCATGGGCGGAGATGTAAAAGGCGGCCGCGTGTACACCAAATGGCCCGGCTTAAACGAAGACCAACTGAACCAGGGCCGCGATCTCGCCGTCACCACTGACTATCGCAGTGTCCTCGGTGAAATCATCAGCAAGCACATGGGAGATCGCGCCTTGACGAGTGTTTTTCCCGGGTTTGCCAACGATCCGAAACAATATCTGGGGATTCTGAAAGCCTGAGCTGCTGCATGTCGTCCAAAATAAAAAAGGGAGGGCCTGGGCCCTCCCTTTTTTATTTGAAGAACTTTCCGCAGTTGTCTTTCTACTCGGAGCCCTTGATGCGCATGCCGTAGAACGACCGGTACACGAAGAAGAACGAAACCAGGAAAAACGCAGCCGCCAAAATGTGGGTGACCTCGGCCCCCCGGTCGTGCGTCAGGCTCACCGCCAATTCCACCGCGAGCAAGCCGAACAAGGTCGTGAATTTAATGACCGGGTTCAGTGCCACCGAAGACGTATCCTTAAACGGATCGCCCACCGTATCGCCCACCACCATCGCGTCGTGCAGCGGAGTGTTCTTCTGCTTCAGTTCCGTCTCCACGATTTTCTTGGCGTTGTCCCAGGCGCCGCCGGCGTTAGCCATGAAGATCGCCTGATACAATCCGAAAATCGCGATCGAGATCAGGTAGCCGATGAAGAAGAACGGCTCCACGAAAGCAAACGCCAGCGTCCCAAAAAACACCGCGATGAAAATATTCAGCATGCCTTTTTGCGCGTACTTGGTGCAGATCGCCACCACTTTCTTGCTGTCTTCCACCGACGCCTTCACCACCCCATCCAACTTGATGTTGGCCTTGATGAATTCCACCGCGCGGTAGGCTCCGGTCGTCACCGCCTGCGTGGAAGCGCCGGTAAACCAGTAAATCATCGCGCCGCCAGTGATCAGTCCGAGGAAGAACGGCGCGTGCAGCAGCGACAGCTTGTCGACATTTTCAGTGATGCCGTTAGTCAGCGCCATGATGATCGAGAAAATCATGGTCGTGGCTCCCACCACCGCCGTGCCGATCAGCACCGGCTTGGCCGTGGCCTTGAACGTATTTCCGGCGCCGTCGTTTTCTTCCAGCAATTCCTTGGCGCGTTCAAAGTTGGCGTCGATTTTGAAATCTTTCTGCAGTTCCTGCTTGATGTTCGGAACCTGCTCGATCAACGACAGCTCGTACACCGACTGCGCGTTGTCGGTTACTGGCCCGTAGGAATCCACCGCGATCGTTACCGGGCCCATGCCCAGGAAGCCGAACGCCACCAATCCGAACGCAAACACGGGAGCGGCGATCATCAGCGAACTGAGGCCCTGCAAGCTCACCAGGTAGCTGATCGACATCAGTGCCACCATGGCCAGCCCGATGTAATACGCCGAAAAATTTCCAGCCACGAAGCCCGACAAGATGCCCAGCGACGCGCCGCCTTCTTCCGCCGACGCCACCACTTCGCGCACGTGCCGTGATTCAGTCGAGGTGAACACCTTCACCAGTTCCGGGATCACCGCGCCGGCCAGCGTGCCGCAGGAAATAATCGTAGCGAGCTTCCACCACTGCGTGGTGTCGCCTTGCAGCGTTGGTACAATGTAAAACGATATGAAGTAGGTCATCGCGATCGAAATGATCGAAGTGATCCACACCAAAGAGGTCAGCGGCGCTTCGAAATTCATCTTGTCCGCGTTCGCGTAGCGCGCCTTGGCTATGAAATCGTTGATAAAATAAGCGGCCGCGCTGGCCACCAGCATCGCAATACGCATCACGAACAGCCAGACCAGCAGCTGCACCTGCACCGTCGGGCTCTTCACGCCCAGCAGGATGAACGTAATCAGCGCGACGCCCGTCACGCCGTACGTCTCGAAACCATCCGCGCTGGGGCCGACCGAATCGCCCGCATTGTCGCCCGTGCAGTCCGCGATCACGCCCGGATTGCGCGCATCGTCTTCCTTGATCTTGA
>PMHK01000264.1 GCA_003156635.1 Acidobacteriota bacterium
GTCGAGGTTGTGCTCGATGATCAGCACCGTATTGCCCAACGAAACGAGGCGGTTCAAAACGTCGAGAAGTTTCTTCACGTCGTCGAAGTGCAGCCCAGTGGTGGGCTCGTCAAGAATGTACAAAGTCCGCCCGGTCTGGCGTTTGGAAAGCTCGCGCGCGAGTTTGGTGCGCTGCGCTTCGCCGCCGGAAATTGTGGTCGCCGACTGGCCGAGTTGGACGTAGCCCAGGCCGACGTCGACCAGTGTCTGTAATTTGATTTGAATGGCTGGAATATTTTCCAGCACTTTCAGGGCTTCTTCGATGGGCAAATCGAGCAAATCGGAAATCGAGAGTCCCTTGTAGCGTACCGCCAGGGTCTCGGCGTTGTAACGTTTGCCGCGGCAGACCTCGCAAGTAACATAAACATCCGGCAAGAAATTCATTTCGATGCGACGCTGGCCGTCGCCCTGGCAAGCCTCGCATCGTCCGCCCTTCACGTTGAAACTAAAACGTCCGGGCTTGTAACCGCGTTCGCGGGATTCGGGCAGCATCGCATACAGTTCTCGGATCGGAGCGAAGACTCCCGTATAAGTGGCGGGATTCGAGCGCGGCGTGCGCCCGATCGNNAGCGCGGCGTGCGGCCGATGGGTGCCTGATCGATTTGCACCACCTTGTCGATATGCTCGATGCCGGTAATCGCGCGATGCGCGCCCGGTTTTTCCATGGAGCGGTACAGATTCTGCGCCAGCGAACGATACAAAATGTCATTGACCAGCGTGGATTTTCCGGAGCCGGAGACGCCGGTAACGACCGTCAATAATCCAAGCGGCAGCGAAACGTCGACGTTCTTCAGGTTGTGTCCGTGCGCGCCCAGAATCGCGATCGCTTTGCCGTTGGCGGCCCGGCGCGTCTCGGGAATGTCGATTTTTACCCGCCCGGAAAGATACTGACCGGTCAGCGACGCTTCATTCGCCGCGATATCCGCCGGGGAGCCGGCCGCAACCAGATAGCCTCCGGTCTTCCCGGCGCCGGGGCCAAGATCAAGCACGTAGTCGGCGCGGCGAATCGTTTCTTCGTCGTGCTCGACCANNCGGTATTGCCGAGGTCGCGCAGATTTTCGAGCGCGGCTAGAAGACGTCCGTTATCGCGATGATGAAGGCCGATCGAGGGCTCGTCGAGCACGTAGAGGACGCCGCGCAGCTTAGATCCGATCTGCGTGGCCAGGCGAATGCGCTGGGCCTCACCGCCGGAAAGGGTAGCCGCCGAACGATCGAGCGTGAGGTAGGCGAGCCCGACATCGAGCAGAAAATCGAGGCGCTCGGCGATTTCGGTCAGTGCGCGGCCCGCGATTTTCTCCTGGCGCACCGTTAATTTTGCGCGAATCTTATCCACCGCCGCGCGCGCACCACTGAGCGGCAGGCCGGTGAAATCGGCGATGGAAAGGCCGGCGATTTTTACCGCCAGGCTTTCGGGGCGCAGCCGGCGTTCGTTGCAGGCGGTGCAGGGAGCGGGCGACATGTACTGCGTCAACCACTCACGGTAGGTGTCAGACTTCGACTCCTCGAGATTCGATTCCAGATGCGCGAGCAGGCCCTGAAAATTGAGCTCCTTCTTGTTTTTTGCAGTTTCCGGATTGCCATTCAAAATTAAATTTTGGGTCTTGCGCGACATCTTCTCGAACGGCACGTCGAGATCGAATCCATACGCCTCCGCCGCCAGGCGCAAAGTGCGCTGCAGAAACGTTGAGCCAGAGCCAGGTCCGAGACCGCCTTCAAAAAGAGGCTTGGTCCAATCGACGATCACCTTGGCCGGATCGAAATCATATTTGGAACCTAGGCCGTGACACTCGGTGCACGCGCCATAGGGCGAATTGAAACTGAACGAGCGCGGCTCGAGTTGCGGGACCGAGATGCCGCAATCGGGGCAGGCCAATTTTTCGGAATAGACATGTTCATCGCCGCCGACCACGGCAATGGTGACCAAACCACCGGTCAGTTTCAGTGCGGTCTCGACCGAATGTTCCAATCGCTGCGCGACCCCGTTCTTCAGCAGCAGCCGATCCACCACGATTTCGATGGTGTGATTTTTCCGACGGTCCAGAGGAATGGGCTCGTCGAGGTTCATTAGATCGCCATCGACGCGGGCGCGAACGTAACCCTCCTTCGCGTATTTCTCCAATTCCTTTTTGTATTCGCCTTTGCGTCCGCGCACCACCGGCGCCAGAACCATGATGCGATCATCGGGTTTCAGCGCGAGCACCGACTGCACGATCTGTTCGGTGGATTGACGCGTGATGGAATTACCGCAGTTTGGACAATGCGGCGTGCCGATCGCGCTGTAGACCACGCGCAGGTAGTCGTAAATCTCCGTGATGGTTCCCACCGTGGAACGTGGCGAGCGTGTGGTGGTTTTCTGTTCGATGGCGATCGAAGGTGAAAGCCCTTCCACCGAATCGACGTCCGGACGTTCCATCTGATCCAGAAATTGCCGGGCGTAAGCGGAAAGCGATTCGACGTAACGGCGCTGGCCTTCAGCATAAAGGGTATCGAACGCGAGCGAAGACTTACCGGAACCCGATAATCCCGTAATTACGGTAAGCGTGTTGCGCGGGATTTCCAGGTTGATGTTCTTGAGGTTGTGCTGCCGCGCGCCCCGGACGACGATTTTTTTCAGACCCATACTCGGATGACTGGCTCCTACAGGACCGCCCGCCACTCAGCGCGGACAATGAGCCCAAGGTAATCTCTCAACATAGCAAGTCGGGAAGAAGCGGTCAAGACGGCGAACATGGGGTGAATTTCAAAGCGCGCGACACCGGTCCCAACTGCCGCTCACCGAAATCCATTCCGAACGCGAAATAGCGCGGGGCGGAAGGCGGCCTGTCAATTTTTACCAAGCCACAGGGAGTTTTTACCTTGGCACCTGCATTGAAGTGACCTGTTTTCAGCAGCTTTGCTTTGGCAAACGAGGTGCGATAAGGACTACGTCAGAAGGAAGGAAGCCGAGGATCCCTTCGGGGATTGAGGGCTGGGCCGGCTTCCTTTCTTCGGCCTAATTTCTCCCCCTGTCGTTTTCCCGCACTGCGTTACTGCCATGGAAACTTTGATTCGAGCAATTCGCAATACCTGGGTGAAAATCATGCGAACACCCCTTAGAATTGAATTACGGCTGGGGCGTGGTCCAATTGGTAGGGCACCTCACTGTTAATGAGGCCGGTGTTGGTTCGAGTCCAACCGCCCCAGCCAATGAAAACGAACTCGATTTTGTCTTGGCGCGAGCCACAAAGCCCCGACGCGGAGCTTACAGCCCTATTTTTCCCAGCAGGGCGCTCAGGCGAGTCAATTCCACTTCGGCATCGGCGATTTCCGGCGCGAACTTCTCTTCGAATTCCTTGCCCAGCCGTTGTGCTTCGTCCCGCAACTTTTCGAGCCGGCTTTTGGCCGCGTCGTGTTCGCGGGCCAGTCGGGCCGCGTCTTTTTCCGGTATTTCAGTCATTACGATTCTCCTGAGTGTGGCGAAGCAAGAAACGGTCAGTCTTTGATGGTCGGGAAGCCGGCCTGGGTCCATTCACGCCAGCCGCCGTCCATCGAAATCACATTGCTGTAGCCCATCCGCTGCAGATTGTCCGCAGCCAGCGCGGAGCGGAATCCGCCGCCGCAATACAGCACGATCGTCGCGCCTTTTTCCGGAATGGCTGTCTCGATGTCGCGTTCGATGATGCCTTTGCCCAGGTGAATCGCGTTGGGGATGTGGCCGCGGGCCCACTCGCTTTCTTCGCGGACGTCGACCAGGAGCATTTTTTCGCCCGCATCGAGTTTTTTCTTGGTGGTTTGCACATCTTCTTCCTTGATGCGTTTCTTGGCGTCGCGCACCAGCGTCAGAAAGCCTTCAGCGTGATCCATACCTGCTCCTCGTTCAAATCATGCGGCAAACAAAAGGAAAGACTACCACACCGCTCAGCGCCCGGGATGCGCCGGCTGCGCGTCGCTCTGGCGCGGCTATTTCATGTCGCGCCAATTGTGCCCCACCTTGGTATCGGCCACGATGGGAACGCGGAATTGGTGAACGCCCTCCATGACTTCCTTGGCGAGTTGGGTGAGCTTGGGAATTTCCGTTTCGGGGCCTTCAAAAAGCAGCTCGTCGTGGACTTGCAAAATCATGCGCGATTTAAATTTTTCTTTCGGCAGGCGGCGATCGAGCTCGATCATCGCCAATTTTATCAGGTCGGCTGCGGCGCCCTGCATCGGCGTGTTCATGGCGGTGCGCTCGGCGAAATTCCGCAGGTTCGGCTGCGGCGAATTGATTTCCGGTATCGGCCGGATCCGTCCAAACAAAGTTTTGGTGATTCCGGATTTGCGCGTCTCCGCGATCTGACCATCCAGAAACTCTTTCACGCCGCGATAGCGTTCGAAATACTTGGCAATGAATCGCGCGGCTTCTTTTTGGTCGATATCCAGTTGCTGGGCGAGCCCGAACGCCGACAGGCCATAAATCACGCCGAAGTTGATGACTTTTGCCACGCGGCGATGTTCACGGGTCTGCGCGAATGGGGCGATGTCGAAAACTTCCTGTGCGGTTCGTGAGTGAATATCCTCGCCCCGACGGAAGGCCTCTACTAATACTGGATCTTCGGAAAGATGGGCGAGAATGCGCAGTTCGATCTGCGAGTAATCCGCCGAAAGCAGCAGGGAACCGGGCGCAGCGATGAAAGCGGCCCGAATTTCGCGCCCCAGCTCGGTTCGTATCGGAATATTCTGCAGATTCGGGTTCGAAGAGCTGAGCCGCCCGGTGACCGCGCCGGTCTGGCTAAAACGAGTATGCAAACGGCCTGACCCGGGGTGAATCAGCCGCGGAAGAACGTCGGCGTAATTCGACTTCAGTTTGGTCAACTCGCGAAATTCAATTACTTTTTTGGGCAGCGCGTGTTCCGTGGCGAGCTCTTCGAGCACATCCGCGGCAGTGGAACGTGATTTGGCGCGGCTGCGGCGGGGCGGCTGCAGGTTCAACTTGTCGAATAGAACTTCGGCCAGCTGCTGCGGCGAGCCGACGTTGAATTCGAATCCCACCAGCTCAAAAATGCTTTTTTCGATCCTGGCGATCTCTTCGGTCGTCTTGGTCGAGATTCGGTCGAGTTCGGCGGGGTCGACGCGAACTCCGGCCGCTTCCATGCGGGCCAGGACCGGCGCCAGCGGCAGGTCGATTTTTTCGTAGACCTCGAGCAGCCCAAGCTTTTCGACTTCCTCGCGCAGCACGGGAGCTAGGCGCAGCAGAAAATCGGCGCGCTCGCCGGGTGCGCCGGAAAGCGTGCGGTTCAAATGGCGCAGAACCACTTCCGCGAATTCGTGTTTGGCGGTTGTGGGCCGCAGCAAATAGGAATACAGCATGGTCGCGTGGCGAATGCCGGCGACGCCGTCGGCATCGCTCGCAATGTCCTTTGCCGCCAGCAAATTAAATAACTTGGGATCGTGGACCACTTTCGGTTTTTTCGGATCGGCGAGCCAATCTCCCAATGCCGCCAGCGCCTGGTCTTGGGCATCGTTCTCGGAAATCCGGGCGGAGGCGATCTTGGTGGAAAGCTCCACACCCAGGACGCGCGTGCCGAACCCTTCTTCATCGGCTTCCTGCGCGTCGAGCGCCAGCCACGCGGCGGTTTCCTGTCCGGGTTTCACCGTGCCGAGAAATTTTCCGGTGTCGCCGGGCATTTCCAATCGCAGATAGTCGGTTTTGCGGTGATCGGTCAGCGGCGCCAAATCGCGCAGCAGCGAAGTGAAACCCAGCTCGGAATACAGTTCGCGCAGAGCCTCAGTATCGGGCGGCCCCATTTTCATGAGGTCCAGATCGAGTGGAACCGGCGCATCGGTGGGAATTGTCGCTAGCTGTTTGCTGAGCAGCACGAATTCCGCGCAGTTCTGCAGCGCTTCGCGATAGCCGGCACGTTTCACTTCGCCAGCACGCTTCAGCGCTTCTTCGACGCTGCCAAATTGCTGGATCAATTGGCGCGCGCCGACGTCGCCGATGCCGGCCTTGCGGCGCTCGCCGGGCGCGGGCTTGTCGTTGGGATTGCGCGCACCCGGAATGTTATCGATGGAATCGCCCATCAGCGCCATGACGTCGGCAACTTTCGACGGCGGCACGCCCATCAGTTCTTCCACTTTTTTCTCGTCGATCAGCAGGTCATTTTTGGTCGGATCCAGAATCGTGACGTCTTTAGTAACCAGCTGACGAAGATCCTTGTCGCTGGTGACGATAAAAACCTCGAGATCTTTGCTGTTACCGTCGCGGGTGGCCAGCCGCGCGAGCGTGCCGATCACGTCGTCGGCCTCATAGCCGGGATATTCCAGGATCGGCAAATGCATCGCGGCGCAGTAGCGGCGAACAAAAGGAATCTGGATCGAAAGATCGTCGGGCATCGGCGGGCGCTGCGCTTTATATTCAGCGAAAAGTTTGTCGCGGAATGTCGGCGCGGAATGGTCGAAGACCACGGCAAGGTAATCGGGGCGCCGATCCTTATTCTCGAGCAGCCGGCGCATCATGGTGGCAAAGAGGTACGGAACTTTGGTCGGGACGCCGGCGGAGGTTTGCAGCCGGTCCATGGGCGCGAAGAACGCGCGGAAGACATAGCCCATGGCGTCGACCAGGAACAGGCGTTTTTTGGGAGTCAAAGGCATCCAGTTTCGTTTTTAGCTGCGCGCGAATCAGATATTATAACAGCCTGCGCTGCCGCGAGACACCGCGCTGGCCCAATCGATGCAGCGCTCATCCCTGATGCGAATTGCGCCGCCACTCCGCCGCGCGGCCACGCGCTGGGCGAATATCGAATCGAATAAGCGTCTTGACTCATAGTCGTCGCGGGCTTATAGGTGTACCAGTTGTTTGCGATAGGGTCCGGCGGCTCGGGGGAGTCTCTCGCAAAAACGATTGCATGTATTTGTCTTTTCGATAGGACAAGTCTGCCCCACTCGCCGTATAACTCTTTGCACGATTGTCAGTAGTTATTCACAGGAGAAGATAATGAGGATTCGCCGGTGCAGCACTGGCGCGGTAATAGCGTGCGCGATTTTGTTGGTGATCTTGAGCGCCACCAGCAGTTGGGCGCAGACATTTCGTGGCTCAATTCTCGGCACGGTCACGGATTCGACTGGCGCGGCGGTCAGCAACGCGACGGTTACGATCCACAATGTCGCCACGGCCATCGATCGCATTACCCAAACCAACGTCGACGGCAGCTATCTCGTCCCGGAACTGCAGATCGGCACCTACACGGTCACGGTTGAACTCAACGGGTTCCAGAAGTCGGTCACGACCGGCGTGACCGTAGATGTCGCCAGCGAAAAACGGATTGACGCGGTACTGAAACCCGGAGCTGTGACCAACATCGTGACGGTGGCGGGCGAAGACTTGCCGCAGATCGACACCACCGGCGACACGCTGGGTGGCGTATTGACCCAAGAAACAGTCAAGGACTTGCCGATCAATGGGCGCGACTACACCAAACTGATTTATCTAACTCCCGGAGTCGCGGGGTCGCCGGATCAAATCACCGACTCACCCGGATCCTATGGCGTTTTTTCCGTGAACGGAGCTCGCGGACGCTCGAACAACTTCTTGCTGGACGGCACCGATATGAATGACGGTTACCGCAACGATCCAGCGATCAACGAAGCCGGCGTGTTTGGAACACCGGCGACGATTCTGCCCATTGATGCCGTTAGCGAGCTGAACGTGCTCTCAAATTATGAGCCGGAATATGGCCGGAATGCAGGCGGGGTGATCAACATCGTGACGAATAGCGGCAGCAACGCTTTTCACGGCACGGTATTCGACTATTTCAGGAATGACGCCCTGGATGCGCGAAATTATTTCGATCAGGTAGGCACAGAGAAGGCTCCGTTCCACAACAATCAATTCGGCGGCGCGCTCGGAGGTCCGATCGTAAGAGACAAAACGTTTTTCTTTTTTGACTATGAAGGACAGCGTGAACGCGTTGGCACGGTGAGCCTGGCCTGCGTGCCGAACCCCGCTGATTTGGTGGCCACCAATCCAGTCATTGCCAAATTGCTGGCGGCGTATCCGAATGGCGATCCGTGGCCGCTGCCGAACGTGCCGGGGGCCACGGCCGACAAAAATGGATGTCCCACCGTGGACAATGCATCGGTGGTGGCACCGTCCTACAACAACGTGACCAGCCTGATTGCCAAGGTGGACCACAATTTCGACAAGAACAATACCTTGACCGGCCGATATTATTACGGCGACAGCAAGCAGAGTTTTCCTCTCGCTCTAACCGGGGGCGGAATTCTTCCCGGATTTAACACCTACACTCCAACCAGGGTTCAGCTGGTATCTATCTCCTACGTGAG
The DNA here is from genome assembly GCA_003156635.1 of Acidobacteriota bacterium. Lineage (GTDB taxonomy): Bacteria > Acidobacteriota > Terriglobia > Acidiferrales > UBA7541 > Palsa-295. Next base: position 8,341 of record PMHK01000264.1, read on the forward strand.
AGTAATTTCATCGTCGAAGGTCAATGAAGCGCGCCTTGGCTGGAACCGTTTTGCTGAGGGCTTTTTCCCCGCCGACCAGGCTTTTCAGCCCAGCAGTGTGGATTTGTGCGCCGCCACCACCGTGGCGGATTGTACCGGCCCATCGGCTTCAAATTCGGGGCTGCCGGTGATTCAAGTAGGCAATTTTGCACAACTCGGCGCAAACCACTCTACTCCGCGTCACCGCTTCGATTCGAACTGGCAAGCCCTGGATAATTTTTCCTGGACCGTGGGCCAGCACAACATAAAATTCGGGTACGAATACCGCCGCACCACCATTCAGCAATTCTTCGGCGTGAATTACCGCGGGGCGTTGACGTTCAGTAATCCGACAGATAGCCTGGACGATTTTTTGAGCGGGACTGTGGACGGTGGCTCGCAATCGCTGGGTCAATCAATCCGCCATACCTACGAAAACAACCACGGCTTGTATGTGCAGGACAGCTTTCACCCGATCCAACGGTTGACGCTCAATTACGGACTGCGTTGGGACTATTACGGCGTGGTCGGAGAAAAGGACAACCTCTTCACCAACGTTACGAATTTCGATCCGGTTGGGCAGACGGTCACTTTGACGCAGTTGGGTCAGCCCGGCTTGAGTCAGGTCTACAAACCGGATTACAAAAACTTCGCGCCGCGCGTCAGTGTGGCTTGGGATCCCTTCGGCAAGGGCCGCACCGTGCTGCGCGCGGGATGGGGACTCTTTTTTGACGCCATTTCCCAGGACGTCTTTCTTGGTGAACTGCCGTACAACTGCGCGTTTTGTCCAGGAGTAGCTTACAATCCCGCGGGCCCTGACCCGATATCCACGGTCGGCGCCAATGGCTCAATCGCGCCGAACACACCGGTATTCGCCGCGCCATCCGGCAGCCCAAGCGGAAACATTTTCGCGATCAACCGCAACCTTCCCACGCCGTACATGGAGAATTACAACCTCAACCTGCAACAACAGCTCAACAGCAAGGTGGTGTTGCAGGTCGGCTACGTCGGTTCGCAGGGCCACCGCCTGTTGCATTATCTCGACGTGAATCAACCGGGCCAGGACGCCATCACGACCTTCGACACTGCTTTCGCTCAGGCAAACAATAACACCGTCAATTTCGCTCCGTGCTTTCCGAACGGAGGTCCGGGCTGTATTTCGAGTTACGGGGTCCCAACCAACTTCGTGAATAATCCGTATGACGCGGAATACATCAACCAGTTGCAGGCGAACGCCCGCTCAAACTACAACTCCCTGCAGTCCAGCCTGCGGGTGAATAACTGGCACGGCATAACTTCGATCGTCAACTACGTCTGGTCGCATTCGCTCGACACGGCGAGCGATAGTTTTGATTTCGAGCCCAATGCCTCGCAACCGAACAACAGCACCAACCCGAACGCAGAATATGGCAATTCAAATTTCGATATTCGGAACCGCTTCACCTGGATCTTTGCCTACAACCTGCCGCACCTCGGCGGAGATTGGCAAAAATTGAAAAACGGTTGGGGCTTTAACAGCGCCGTGACGCTTCAGAGTGGCCAGCCCTTTCAAATGAATTATTTCTTCGAGGACGATTTCAGCGGGAGCGGCGAGGGTTTCGACCGGCCGGACATCGTCGCTCCGGTCGTTTACCACCCGCACGATCCGACGAACTATGTGAACCTCGACGCCTTTGCGATCCCCTGCACGCTATCGAATTTCGCGCTGGCCAACGGCATCACCGATAGCGCCCAGGATTGCGCTCCAGGTACCCGGCACTTCGGCGACGAAGGGCGCGATTCGCTGCGCGGGCCCAGCTTTAAACAATGGGACTTCGCCATTTATAAAGACACGAAGATTACCGAGCGCCTGGGCATGCAACTGCGCGCGGAATTTTTCAACCTCTTGAATCATCCCAACTTTGCGAACCCGTTTCTTCCCGCATTTGTGGCCGATCCGGCCCAGGGTGGTTTCGCCCAAAACGGAAACCGCGAGACCGGTTCGGGAGGCTACCAGCTGAGCGCCACCGGTGACGTCGGAATCGGCAACCCGTTTCTCGGGGGTGGCGGCCCGCGCGGAGTCCAGCTGGCCACGAAGTTCACGTTTTAGGTACTGCTATTCGGCGACGGCCTGACGACGGTCTGGCGGCGCGATGTCAGAAGCGTGATGGGTACTTGCGGCTCGGCGGCCGTGACGGATCGGCTGCCGGGCCGTTTTATTTTAGTGCGTAACTCGATGAATCGTTGGGGTTTGCTAGGTTCAGGCCTCGTCATCGCTGTTTCCCGATTTGGAACGTACGCCGGACTGGGATCCGCGTTGCTTGGCCGCGCACTATGAAGGCGGCCTAACCCCTTACGTTGTAATATGTTTGAAATATCTAAGACGGAGCCTGCGTATCAACCTATGGAGCGACGGAAGACCACCGGAGACATGAGCGCCGCCGAACTAGCGGATGTGCTTGCGCAGGTCCGGGCGGGCGATGCCGAGGCCTGGGGCGAGTTGTACGGCCAATATGCCCCGGCGATATTCCGGTTCTGCCGGCGGGCGTTGCCCACGCGCGAGGACGCGGAAGACGCTACCACTGAAATTTTTATGAAAGTACGCCAAAAACTCGGGACCTACGATTCGTCGCGGCCGTTCACGGCTTGGCTGTATAAAGTGGCCAGCAATCATTGTTGGGATCTGCTGCGCCGGCGGCGGATTCGCCAGGATCTGGAAACCGGTGACCTCGAAACTCTTCCGCTCGAACATCCCGACCCCGACCAATTGGAACAATTGCAAACCGAGCATGACAGCAAACACGTCCGCGCTGGTTTGGCGAAAATGCCGGATCGCGCGCGCATGGCTCTGGTACTGCGCTACTACTCGGACATGAGTTACGACGAGATTGCCGACACGCTCGGCGTGCGGCGCGCATTCGTGGGAGTGTTGTTGTTGCGCGCGCGGCATCAACTGCGCGAGATTTTGGCGGAAGGCGGGGGAGGCATGCGTACGGCGGCTGCTGGGGGAAAGCCATGAATCACTTCGATGAGATGACCGCGCTGCTGTATCTCGAGCAGCAACTCGACACGGCGCACGCGCAGGAAGTGCGCGGACATGTCGCAACCTGTAACGACTGTCGCAACCTGCTGCGCGCGCTGGAACTGGAAGGCGTTTGGTTGCGGCAGTCGCTCGAAGCCGATGACGAGTCGGTGCCCGCGCATCTGGTGCAGGCTCCGGAGCGCGGCGGAACACCCTGGGGTTGGCTCTCGGCCTTTGGACTGGGCGCGGGCGGTGCGTACACCATGTGGAGCGGGTTCGTCGAACCGTGGCGCGCGCAAGCGGCTCAATCCGGTTTCACGCAAGGCAATCTTCTGACCATGCTGTTTTTCAGCGGTGCATTCTGGAAAGGATGGGACGCGATGCGAAGCCTGACCGAATTTCTGGCGTTGGCCACACTCGGAGTTTTGGTGATCTGGCTGTTGCGGCGCCACCTGCGGCGCACCACCGCGTTCGCCGTGGTGATGGGCGCGATGGTAATGGCCCTCGCGCTCGCCCCGGCGGGACAAGCGGCGGAGATCAAGCACGGCAATCCCAATTACACGCTCGCCGCTGGTGAAGTGATACACACCGATTTGATCGTCTCGGCCGACGCCGCCCGAATCGATGGCGACGTGGACGGCGACCTCATCACGTTTTCGCGCAGTGTGACCGTGAACGGGCACATCAAAGGCGATGTGATCTCGTTTAGCGAAGAGCTGCACGTGAACGGAATGGTGGACGGGAATGTACGGGCCTTCGTCAAAGAATTTCAGCTGAACGGCACGGTGGGAAGAAATGTCATGTCCTGGGTCGGTGACATGAATACGGACGAAAAGTCGGTGGTCAACGGCACCATGACTCTGGGCGCCGGGGACTGCACGCTGAATGGCAAACTCGTGGGCGATTTGCTGTCATTCTCGGGCTCCTTGGAACTCGACGGTTCGCTGGGACGCAACGTGATGGTTCGTGCCGGGCACTTGCGGGTTGGGCCCAAAGCGGTGGTGGCCGGCGAATTCAAGGCTCAGGTGCGCAAGCCGGCCGACATCTCGCCGGATGCAAAATTGGCCAGCCCGCCGGTGATATCGATTGTCGAACACGATTCGGATAAGAGTTACTCGTCGCCGAGGTATTACTGGCACCAAACCTTGCTCTGGGGCGCAAGCTTCATCTTCGGGCTGGTCATGCTGCTGCTGATGCCTGGATTCTTTTTTGATGCCGCTGGAGCGTGCAAGCGAACCGTGCCCGCCTTTGGATTTGGAATACTTTTTCTGTTCGCGCTTCCCATCGTGGCGATAATCGTTTGCTTTACGATTGTGGGGATCGGCGTCGGCATCACCAGCTTGATGCTGTGGGCCATCGCCCTCTACGCGGCGCAGGTTGTGGTGGGCGCCTGGTTGGGTGATCGACTGCTGGGCCCATCCACAGGAGTGGGAGCCGCGCTGGGACGCATGGCGCTGGGACTGTTGATATTGCGCGCAATCGGCCTGGTGCCGCATCTCGGATTCTGGATCAATTTTCTGGTGATCTGTTTGGGTCTGGGCGCCATCGTGTTGGCGATTTACCGCTATATGCGGCCCAATTTGCAGGCGGCGGCAGTGGTGTAGTGCGGCGGCTACGCTGGAAGCTTGACGACAGCTACGAAATCACGCCGAGTTTTTTCCCCACGCGCGCGATGGTATCAGCGGCCCGCTCCAGGTCGGCGCGTTTGTGAGTTGCGATGACGATGGTGCGCAGGCGCGCTTTGCCTTCCGCCACCGTAGGGAATCCAATCGCTCCGGCGAATACTCCTTCATCGAATAGTTCCCGCGAAAACTGAAACGCTTTGCCCGCGTCGCCCACCATGATGGGCGTGATCGGCGTCTCGCTGTGTCCGGTGTTGAATCCCAGCTTTTTCAGTTTGCGTTTGAAGAATTTCGTGTTGGCCCAGAGTTTTTTGATCAGTTTTTCGCCGGCTTCGGAATCGAGCAGCTCGAAGGCGGCTTGACAGGTCGCCGTGACCGCAGGCGGATGCGAAGTGGAGAAAAGAAAAGGCCGCGCGCGCTGGTACAAAAAATGAATCAGATCGGCCGAGCCGCAGACGTAGCCGCCAATCGAACCGACTGCCTTGCTGAGGGTGCCGACCTGAATATCGACGCGTCCATGGCAGTTGAGATGATCCACGGTACCGCGTCCGTTTTTTCCCAGGACGCCGGAAGAGTGGGCGTCATCGACCATCATGATGCAGTTATATTTTTCAGCGAGATCGCAAAGGGCCGGCAGATTCGCAATATCCCCGTCCATCGAGAAGACGCCGTCCGTGATCAAAAGTTTCTTGCCTGGCCAGTCTTTGGTTTCCTGCAACACGCGCTCGCAATCGGCGGTGTCTTTGTGCTTGAAGACTTTGATCGTGGCGCGCGAGAGGCGGCAACCGTCGATGATCGAGGCGTGATTCAGCTCGTCGGAAATGACCAGGTCTTCCTTGCCCAGAATGGCAGAGACCGTTCCAGCATTCGCCGCGAAACCAGACTGAAAAACGACGCAGGCTTCCACATTTTTGAATTGGGCGATCTGTTTTTCCAGGTCCATGTGCATCTGCATGGTTCCGGCGATGGTGCGAACCGCTCCCGAGCCGACTCCGAATTTGCGGGTAGCGTCGATGGCGGCACGGCGCAGCTGGGGATGCGTGGTGAGGCCTAGATAATTGTTCGAGCTGAGATTGATGACTTCCTTGCCGTNNCGGCTTCTGCTCGCCTTCGAGGATTCTCAGGTTGAAGTAGAGGTGCTTGGCTTTCAAGTCCTCGATCGCGTTGTGCAGGTATTGCAGCTGAGGGCGAGTTCCGGTGACGCTCATGATTTCTCCTGAATAATTGGTGGCAGGTCAGTGTTGAGAACGATGCAGCGAGATCGCTCTAGGCGTTTACGC
>PMHK01000091.1:0-1353 GCA_003156635.1 Acidobacteriota bacterium
TTCACCGCCTACGTCTGGCTGCTGCATCACGAATCGCCCACCAAAGTGGGCACCTACGCCTACGTCAACCCCATCGTGGCCGTGCTGGTAGGTTATTTCCTCGGCGGGGAAGAGCTGACCACCCGCACCATTCTCGGCTCGCTCTGCATCTTGGTCAGCGTAATCGTCATCACCACGATGCCGGCCAAAAAGCCCGCCGCCGCAGCCCAGCTGAAAAGTGCAGTCGAAACCGCAGGTTCGTAATAGGTAGGAAGGGGAGTTGGCAGCAGGCCATCGCCGCCAAACAAAAACGCGTCTAATGATCTAGAGGTGCTCAAACATGTGTCGCAATATAAAAATTCTTTTCAATTTCGACCCGCCGGTCACCGACGAGGAAATCCGCAACGCCTCGCTCCAATTCGTCCGCAAAATCAGCGGCTTCACCAAGCCTTCCCAAACCAACCAGCCCCAGTTCGAAGCCGCCGTCGACGAAATCGCCGCCTCCTCCACTCGCCTCCTCCACTCCCTAAAAACCACCGCGACGCCCAAAAACCGCGAAGAAGAAGCCGCCAAACTAAAAGCCCGCTCCGCCGCCAGATTCGGCACCTAATCAAAACCTCCGGATCCAGGCGTGTCAGCAAGCTCTCTCCGGCTCCGCCACAAAATCCACGTCATCGCCAACCCGCCTTTGGCCGTCATCCACAGGAGCGCAGCGACGAAGGACNNATTCGACTACGGCGTCATCGCGATTACCCGCGATCTCGCCTTTCCGGATGCCGCACTCTTCGCGTTTGCCAGCAAGGGGTGCGGGTTCAGTTGCCCCGCACCCTTATCTCACGTCCCCGCAAAAATTTCAGCGCCGAAGGCGCGACCCATCGTTCTTCGCACCTCAACTACCCGAAAACGATTCTCGTCCCGCCGAAACCTGCCCCGCGGTTCGACGACTCTCATGCGTAACCGCCTTCCACCCCCGCGCCTGCGCGATGCAAATAATGTGCAAGATCAAAAACAACGGCACCAAAAACGTCGGAATCAAGCTCAACGGCAATACCGTCATCGCCGCCATCGGCACACTTCCCGGACGAATGAATCCGACCATAGTCCCCACGCCCACCGCCGTNNACCAAATCCAAAATCCCCAGCGCCTGCCACAAAATAAAACTCCCTCGATGCCCAGGGTTACTCAGCTTCCACGCCACGAACGGCGCCGTCAGCCCGATAAGAATGTCCCCATAGCCCGCCGGCCGCGCAAACATCGCCGGCAAAACGCCCCGTGCCGCCAAAATAACAAACACCACCCCGATGACTCGGAACGTCTGCGCATAGGTCAAAGCCCGCGCATTCAACCCCAGCGCAAACTTTCGAAATCCCTCC
>PMHK01000091.1:1359-5615 GCA_003156635.1 Acidobacteriota bacterium
ATCGAGTCATTTCGCCCCTCCCTCTTGCAAAATCAAATCCGTAGCCACTCCCGTCACCTGATTCGTCCACTGCATCAAATTCTTCCACCCAGCCTCGCCGAGTTTTCCCCGCAATCGCGCCTGCACTTTTTCCCAGGCAGCCGTCGCGATTTTCAACTTCGCCTCTCCCGCTCGAGAAAGTTTCAGCCACCGCTCGCGCCGGTCCTCGCCAGGCCGCTCCGCAACCCAACCCTGTTGCCGCATGATCCGCAGCGTCCGAGTCAACGTCGTGCTGTCCATCACCAGAATTTCCCCCAGCCGCCCCTGCGTCACNNTCACCAGTACGCGCCAAAGCCTGCAGAATCGTAAATTGCGAGCTGCGCAACCCGGCCGGCCGCAGCCCGTCCTCATACAGTTGCGAGAGCGCCCGCGCCGTCCGCCGGAAACTGCTGCACATGCAGGGCAGCGCTGGTAGGTGTGTTTGCCTCATACAAATAAGATGTATATACATCTAATTGGGATACACGAATCCACCTGAATTCTTGCGGAATCTCTCAGCCGCTCCGCCGTGCCTGAACGCGGCCCCTACGGCTGTCCAAGAATCGCTCTCTAGTCACTAGCCACTCAGCACTCGCCGCTGCCTTAACTCATCGAACNNGCCGTCATCCAGAGGAGCGCCTTCCGCGACAAGGGACCTCTCTTCGATTTAGAATTCGCCGATTACGGATCCATTCGCGCGCCTTTTCCGGAGCGCTGTAGGTGCGACACATTCTTTCGTCCTCTGCCCAAACGCGCCAATCCCTTCCTTCTTGTGACCGCACGCTCCCGCCTGTAGAATGTCACGTCCCACGGGGTGCGTTCTTCTCCGTGCCCTTGCGCCCGCGGCTACACCGAAAATTCTCATGGCCAAAAAATACGACGTCATCGTAATCGGCNNAATCGGCGGCGGCCACAACGGCTTGGTCAACGCGGCGTACCTCGCCAAAGCCGGCAAAAAAGTCCTCGTCCTCGAAAAGCGTTACGTCCTCGGCGGCGCCGCCGTCACCGAAGAAATCATTCCCGGCTTCAAATTTTCCGTTTATTCCTACGTCGTCTCCCTGCTGCGCCCCGAAATCATTCGCGACCTCGATCTCCCGCGCCACGGCCTGGAAATTCTTCCGCTCGACGGCACCATCACCCCCATGTCCAACGGCGATTACCTCTGGCGCCAGAACGATCACGGCAAAACCCGCCGCGAACTCGAACGCCACTCGAAACTCGACGCCGAAGCCTACGAAGAATTTGGCAAGTCCATGGTCGCCATGTGCCGCTTCGTCAAACCAATTCTGGCCATGATCCCACCTGATCCCACGTCGCTCGATCCGCGCGACTTGAAAAAACTCGCCTTCCTCGGCAAGCGTTTCCAGAATCTCGAAGCCGAAGACAAATACAATCTCGTCCAGCTCATGACCATGAGCGCCGCCGATTTCCTCGACCAGTGGTTTGAAACCGACGCGCTCAAAGCCACGATGTCCGCCTCCGGAATCATCGGCACTTTCCTCGGCATTCGTTCGCCCGGCACCGCCTACGTTCTGCTCCACCATTACATGGGCGAAATCGACGGCGCTTTCCGCTCCTGGGGTTTCAGCCGCGGCGGCACTGGCGCCATCTCCAACGCCATCGGCGCAGCCGCCGTCGAAGCCGGTGTTGAAATTCGCAAAGAAGCCTCCGTCGCCAAAATTCTGGTCAAGAATGGTGTCGCCGGCGGCGTCGTCCTCGAAGGTTCCGGCGAAGAAATTCACGCCGACATCATTTCTTCCAGCGTCGACCCGAATCTAACCTTCCTGAAATTTATTGAAGAGCGCCAGCTTCCCGGCGATTTCCTCGAAGACGTCCGCCGCTACAAATTCCGCGGCTCTTCCGGCAAAGTAAATCTCGCGCTCGATGGCCTGCCGAATTTCACTTGCCTGCCCGGCCCCGGAAATCATCTGCGCGGCGCCATTTCCATTTCGCCTTCCATGGAATATATGGAACGCGCCTATGATCAAGCCAAGTACGGCGAATTTTCCCGCCGCCCCTACATCGACATGGTCATCCCGTCGCTCACCGATCCATCCGTCGCCCCGCCCGGAAAACACATCCTGTCCTGCTTCGTGCAATACGCGCCGTACAAACTCGCGTCCGGCACCTGGGACGAGCAGCGCGAAGCCTTCGGCAACACCGTCATCGATACCATTTCGCAATACGCCCCGAATCTGAAAAGTCTGATCATCGGTAAGCAGTTCATCACTCCGCTCGACATCGAGCGCACCACCGGCCTAACCGAAGGAAATATTTTTCAGGGTGAACTTTCGCTCGAGCAGCTGTTCTTCCTGCGTCCGGCCGCGGGCTGGGCCCGTTACCGCACGCCCATCAAAAAACTGTACATGTGCGGCTCGGCCACGCATCCCGGCGGCGGCATCATGGGTGCGCCCGGACGTCTCGCCGCGCTCGAAATTCTAAAAGATTCGGGGAGAAGCTAGCCGTGGCCGCTCCGCGCGACATCATCGTTCTCGGTGGCGGTCACAACGCGCTCGTCGCCGCTTTCTACCTCGCGAAAAAAGGCCACCAGCCGCTCATCCTCGAACGCCGCCACCTCATCGGCGGCGCCGCCGTCACCGAGGAATTTCATCCCGGCTTCAAATGCTCCACCGTCGCCCACGCCGGCGGCCCGCCACTCGCTCAAATCGTCCAAGACCTGCAGCTCGCCCGCCACGGCCTGCAGAAACTCGAATCGCCCGTCCGCCTCTTCGCGCCAAATCCCGACGGACGCGCGCTCACTCTCTTCACCGACCCGCAACGCTCCGCCGAAGACATCAAAAAGTTTTCCGCCAAAGACGCCGCGAACTACGTCGACTTCCACCATAGTCTCGCGCGCATCGCCGGCATCGCCGCGCAGCTCATGGAGCTCACGCCGCCCGTCATCGAAAAGCCTTCGAAGGAAGACCTCTGGAAATTTCTGAAGGTCGGCCGCAAAGTCCGCGGCCTCGGCAAAAAAGAAATGATGCGCCTGATCCGCTGGGGCCCCATGGCCGCTGCGGATTTCGTCGCTGAATTTTTCGAAACCGACCTGCTCCGCGCTGCCGTTGCCGCTCGCGGAATTTATGGCGCGGCCCTCGGCCCCTGGTCCGCCGGCTCCACGCTGTTGCTTCTGCTCCGCGCCGCCGCCGATCCGTATCCGGTCGGGAACTCCGCCTACCCGCGCGGAGGCATGGGCGCCCTCACCGCCGCCATGGCCGCCGCCGCGAAAGAAGCCGGCGTCGAAATTCGCACCAACGCCGAAGTCACCCAAATTCTGGTCAAAGACGGAAAAGTTACCGGCGTCCTGCTCGCTGGCGGCGAACAAATCTCCGCTAAAGCCGTCGTCTCCGGCGCCGACCCCCAGCGCACCCTGCTCGGTCTGCTCGATCCCGTCCACCTTCCGCCCAGCTTCGTGGTTAAGATGCGCAACTACCGCGCCAGCGGCACCGCCGCCAAATTAAATATTGCCCTCGACGCGCTTCCGAATTTCGCCGCGCTGAAAAATTCCAGCGCCGCCGATGCCGCGGCCTCGCTCGCCGGACGCATTCACATCGGCCCCGGCATCGACTACCTCGAGCGCGCTTTCGATCACTCCAAATACGGCGAATTTTCCACCGCCCCCTATCTCGACATTTCCATTCCCACCATTCAAGACAACACCCTGGCCCCAGCAGGCAAGCACGTCATGTCCATCTACATGCAGTTCGCCCCCTACCAACTGAAATCCGGCAACTGGCAGCAAAATCGCGACGCCCTCCGCGACACGGTCATCCAAACCGTCAGCCAGTACGCGCCCGACTTCGCCCAAAAAATCCTGGCAGTCCAAACGCTCACGCCCGCCGACCTCGAATCCACGTACGGCCTGACCGGTGGACACCCCTTCCACGGCGAACTAGCCCTCGACCAAATTTTCACCATGCGCCCCCTCCTCGGCTGGGCCCGCTACGCCACCCCCGTAAAACATCTCTACCTCTGCGGCAACGGCACCCACCCCGGCAACGGCGTCACCGGCGCGAGCGGCCACAACGCCGCCCGCGAAATCGCGAAACACCTCCGCTAACCATTGCTCCAAGTGCAACCCGCTTTTAGATCTCCGCCGCTTCACCTCATGCTGCGAACCGCAAAGCCTATGACTCCCCCGCGACACGGGCGGCGCTGAATAATTGGCGGTGACGAAAACGCATGCGCATTCGCGGCGACGTTTTTGGCCGTCATGCAGAGGAGCGCCCTTCGCGACG
>PMHK01000241.1:0-15757 GCA_003156635.1 Acidobacteriota bacterium
GCGGCTTATCCGACCACTTCGGGGTGAACGAAGGGTTCATGTTGTATTTATTGAAAAACTGGAACGAGTTATAGGTGACGGTCGCTGCCTTGCAAAGCGCCCAATCAAAACTCTTCCAAATCTGGTTGCCAACTGTCTTCGGCATTAGTCTGTACCTCTCCTTTTTTGTCGAGCCTCAGAACAGCTTAGAAACCCCAAGAGGTCGACCCCAACGCGGGTCCGCCTGGACCCGTAAACGGTTACGCTATCAGAGTTTGCCGGGATTGTTACACCGCGTCCAGGCACATGCGCCCAAAGGCACAAATCGGGGGTCGAACGGCACCCCCGGCCGCCCAATGGAAGGCCTAGTTTGCCCCGGAATGGTACCTGCGAGGGGGTACCCCTTGGCCCGGTCTCCGCCGGAATTCTTCGTCACAGTTTCCCCGTCACGAAATGCGCTTCGCCGTTCCCGAAACTCCAATCGGGCGCGGAATTGGTCATGATGGACACCATGATGTCGCTGGCTTCGATCCCGCTGCTGGTCTTCAGTTCCCGGCACAGTTCGCTGTAGAGTCTCAGTTTCAATTCCTGGCTGCGCGGCATGCTGGTCACGGTAATCACCAGGACTTTCTTCGTTCGCTGGATGCCGAGGCCGGTGTCTTCGACGATCAAGTGACCTTCCGGATGCTCGTGATAAACCTGGTAGCGGTCGCGCTGCGGAACCGCTAGCGCCGACAACACGGCGCGATGCGCCGCATCCAAAAGTGTTTTGACTTCTTCCTTGGTCCGTCCTTCGATCGCGTCGATTCGTATCAAGGGCATTTATTTGTCTCGAATGACGGCTTGTCCCAGGTGATAGGACAAATGGTTCGTCCGGCTCAGTAGAATCGCGAATCGGTTTCGATGTGGTTCTTTGGCGAAATCTTCTGCGGAAACTGACGCATGTTTCTGCAGCCAATCAGCCACCGAAAACTTGGCGAAGCCGTCGCGCAATTTTCCGTTCACTTCGTTCCAATCTTTCTTGATCGCCTCCGCGGAGGGCAGATTCGCTACTACTTTGTCCGCTTTCGTCAGGAAGGGCTCATCCAATTCCGCATGCAGCCGCGGCCCCAAGCCCAGCAGCGGCAGCATCAGGTCGTGAACCGCCGTCAGGTGTCCCCACAAATAGATCAATCGGTTTTTCCCAGGCGCAATTTCTTTTCCCAGCTGTTCCGGCGTTAGCGAGAAAAGCAATTTGTCTGCTCTCTCGATATTTGTTGTCCACGCACTTAACGCTCCGGACAGAAGCAATTCTTCATTCGATGTTTTCGCCATTCCGCTCCTCGTGGTGTCTTGGTTTACTGGTTTTGATGATTCGCTCCGCGAGTTGGGTTCAGGGCTATGGAAAAGGAGGTTCGCTGGCCCCTGGTGCGCCATTCAAGTTGGTTTTTTCGCAGTTCACCGTCTCCAATGGCGCTTCAGGAATTCCGAATTGACAAAAAACCAGTGCAGGAGCCCAATGGGCTAGTTGCAACTGAGTTACAACTGCAACCCGGGCGCATCTTGTCGTCCGTAAAGTTGCTGTCTTTTCGAGGTAAGCCATGTCAGAAGCTGACTCAAAGCCCGATGAAGTGCTCGCATCGCACCAAGGACTCGGCCGCGTGTACCGCTGCGCCTGCGGCACAATTTACGTTTCGGTGGGTCCGGTGGAGCTGAAATTCAGCGCAGAAAGTTTTCTGCAGACTTTCGAAATGCTTCGCGCTGCCGTCGATCGCCTGAATTCCCAATCCGGTGAATCGGGGCTGATCGAAAAAACCGCATCTTTGCAAAACTAAACGGAGTTGAGGAACGCCATAGTGAGAATCTCACCGGCCCTGATTGTTGTATCCGCCATTCTTTGTTCCGGAAATTGCCTGTTGGCCCAGAGCATCGTCGCTCCGGCTCGTACCACCGGCGCGCCTTCCGCTTCCAGCATCGGCATTTTGCTCATGGCGCACGGCGGCGGGAAGGATTGGGACGGCAAAGTAAAAAGTGTGGCGGCCGACGTCGATCAGAAGATGCCCACCGAAGTGGCGCTCGGCATGGCCGACCGCGCTACCCTGCAAGCCGGAGTCGATAAGCTTATCGCGCGAGGCGTAACGGAAATCGTCGCCGTTCCGCTTTTTGTGTCTTCGCACAGCACAGTGATTGAATCTACGAAATACCTGCTCGGTATCCGCGGTGATGCGCCCAAAGAGCTGGCCGATTTCGCCATGGACGACATGACGCACATGTCCAATACGCACTGCGCGCCGTCCGCGCCGACTCCATCTGGACCTGCTAAAGATGCGTCTTCACCCGACACAGGCAAAAAAATCGAAATGCCCAAGACCGTAAAATCCCCAGTGCCGATTCGCCTGGCTCCCGCGCTCGATCATCATCCGCTGGTCGCCCAGATTCTTGTCGATCGAGCGGCGGCGATTGCCAAAGATCCAGCTCACGATGTCGTGATCATCGTGGCCCATGGACCGAACGAGGATCAGGACAATGCGCTGTGGCTTGCGGATATGAACGCCCTGGTCGCCGAAATGTCGGCGCAGCGCAACTACGCGCGCATCGAATACGCCACGCTGCGCGATGATGCCGACGACGCCATCCGTGATAAGGCCACCGCACAGCTCCGCCAGTCGGCGCAATCCGCCAACGATGCCGGATATCACGTGCTCATCGTGCCGCTGTTACTTTCCTACGGAGGAATCGAGAGCGGCCTGCGCCAGCGCCTCGATGGGGTTGAGCACACTTTATCGTCGCAGGGCCTGCTTCCGGATCCACGCGTAGCGCAGTGGGTGATCGAAAGCGCGCAGCCTACAAAAACATCTCAATTGGGAAATTGAGCCAGTTCCAGCTGGGCACTGCAGCGGGAAGTTCTGCTAGTCCAGATTCAGCGGCGTGCGCAGAATGCTGATGGCGAAATGCGCCAGATGAGGGGCGTCGTCGTCGAGTTGAATCCAGCGAACCACGCAGTGTTCCTTCAGATACTGAGAAACCTTCGCTTCACCGATTCCCAGATGCTCGGCCAGCTTGGTCTTCAACCCGCTATCGGTAACCGGCCGGCCCTGTCTTGGAGCTTTGGTCGTGCTGCGCCCTGAACCGCGCGCCAAATTCCCAAGTCCTACACGCAAGGTTTGGCAGGCTTCCACGTAGTACGACGAAATTTGATCCGAATCGGAAAGTAGAAAAACTCCGGGTCCGGCGGGAGCCGAATCGGAATCATCCAGCTTATGCAACGGGCTGGAAACCAGCCGCCGCAGCATGGAATCCAGTTTGGCCATTCGCGAAGCCAACGCCGGATCGCCGGCGCGTCCGTGCGCGGTGCGCTCCGAAGGCAGCATCGGTTCCGGCAATTCGATTTGGATCCGTGGCTCGGCTTCTTCCCGAGAACTCAGCGACGCGCCGGTTCGCCCGTATGATTCGTTTCTTCCGCCGCTAGGTCGCGCATTTTCCGGCCGTTGAGTGGAAGATCGTTGTCCACCAGACGAATGTTGCGATTGCTGCGGACGTTCTTGATGCGGCGGTCGGCTGGACCCCGTGGATGATCCTGCTGCTGCAGCTTCCGGCGTTCCCGATTCCGCAAACGATTGGGCCGGCAATCCCGGCACCGCTGGAGCGCCTTTCCTCCGGCGTCCACGTCCACCGCGCCGTCCGCGGCGGCGCTTCTTTTTGTTGGCGTCGCTTTCTCCGCCTACCGCGCCGCTTTCCGGTGCAGCAGAAGTTGCTTCATCTTCAGACTCGCCTTCGGCGTCATCCGCGTCGTCGTCGGCGATTTCGCCCAGCGCCAATCGCACGCCGGCGGTCTCGATCTCGTCCGCGCGTTCGATATCCTTCTCGTCGTCCGCGTCCGCCGAAGCTTCGGCCTTCGGTTCACGCGGAACGAACACCGGTTCAGCGCTCGGCTTCGCGCCCGGTTCCGGCAGCGGCGCGCCCAGGCGCGTCAAAGCTTCCTCAGCCTTCTTTTTCCAGTCGGCCCTTCTAAAACGCTCCACTGCAATCGTGTACCATTTCACGGCTTCATCCGTTCGTTCGGCCTTTTCTTCCACTGCGCCGAGTTCCCAGGCCACCATGGCGTCGCGTGTGCGCTGGTAGAGCTCATGCAATTTCGTCGGCGCGTCCGGGCTGTTTTTCGCCTTGCGGATGCGCGCCTGAATCTGTCGCCAATCGGCCATGGCGGGCATTGTAGCAGCCGATTGCGGCCAAGGCCAAGGGCAGGAATGATTTAGCGACTAGCCTGTTCCAAGGCCCTGTTAGCATCATACCCGTATGAACGCGGCTCTCAAAACCTCCTGGATTTGCGATCAAGCTCGCGCCATCGGTTTCGATTTGTGCGGCGTTGCACCGGTGCATGGCGACGAAAACCATCTCCGTGAGCTGCAACATCTCCCCGAATGGCTCAATCGCGGCCACGCCGGCGAAATGAATTACCTGCACGACCCGCGCCGCGCTGATCCGGCCCTCGCGATGGACGGCGCGCGCAGCCTCATCGTCGTCGCCCTCAATTACAATTCCGCCCGGCCCTACTCCACTGCCGTCGAAGCCGCCGCAACTGATTCCGACGCCGTTCCCCGAGGTTGGATTTCGCGTTACGCCTGGGGTGACGACTACCACGAAACCATGTGGCAGAAGCTAAACGCACTCGTCGGTGGCATGCGCGAGCAATGGCCCGAACCTTTCGAAGCGCGCGCCTACGCGGACACCGGGCCGATCATCGAACGCGTCGCCGCCAAATATGCCGGCCTCGGCTGGCTCGCCAAAAATACCTGCCTCATCAACGAGCAAATTGGATCTTGGCTTTTTCTCGGCGTCATTATCACCACGCTCGATCTGGAGCCATCCCTGGCGTCCGATGATTCGCCCGCCCCCGATCGTTGCGGCACTTGCACCCTGTGCTTAGACGCCTGCCCCACCCAGGCCTTTACCGAGGCGCGTGTGCTGGACGCGCGCCGCTGCATTTCGTATTTGACGATCGAACTACGCACCGCAATTCCCGAGGATCTGCGCTCGGCCATGGGCAACGCCGTCATCGGCTGCGATATTTGCCAGGATGTTTGCCCCTGGAACCGTAAGGCACCGGTCACTACGCTAGGCGCGTTTCAACCGCGCAACCTGACGATCGTACAAAGTGGAAAAGAGAATATCGAAACTGGCGAGAACGAGAGCCAGCCCGCAGCGACGCTCTTCGCTCCAGAACTTGAATGGCTGGCGTCACTCACCCAGCAGGAATTCAGTTCAGTTTTTCGCGGCAGCGCCGTCAAGCGCGCCAAATGGCGCGGCCTGGTCCGCAACGCCTGCGTAGCCCTGGGCAATTCGAAAATTTTGCGGAACTCCGGCACCTACCCGCGCGTCCTCGCGCTGCTCGCAAACCTCGCGGGCAGCTCTGACCAGCTTATTTCCGAGCACGCCCAGTGGGCCATTTCGCGCTTGAAGAATTAAATTTGCACTATCACGAACGTGTTACCGTTGCGCATCTCGAATCAGGAGGTACATCGGTGAGCGCGCCCATCGTCTCTTTCGCATCGTTTGTTTTTTCATCGACGGCTAGCTTCTTCCAGCCGCATTTCGTTTTCCCTCAGGGTGCCGGCGTCACGGAACTCATCGTTCTCCGTTGGATTCATTTGTTTTCGGGAATCATCTGGATCGGATTGCTCTATTTTTTCAATCTAGTAGGTTTCGCCACCATGGGCGCGCTCGAGCCCCCGGTTCGCGCCAAAGTTTTCCCCGAATTGATGTCCCGCGCCATGTCCTGGTTTCGCTATTCGGCTTTCGTAACGGTTCTCGTGGGGATGCGTTATTTCTACACGCTGCTCGCCGCGGACGCGCGCAATTCGGGTGATCCGTCGCTTGCGCTAAAGTGGTTTCTAGAGTGGATTTTGCTCTGGCTGGTTGCCTACGCGCTGATTTACCCACTACAACTTCCCGCGAAGGGACTGCTGAATAATCCGATCGTCCGCGTTATCGGTATCGCTGCAATTGTGATCGCAGCTTCTTATTGCAGCTTGCTTCTCGCCGACGGCTCTTCTCCCAATACGGTCGTTTCGAACGCACACCTCTGTATCGGTATCGGCGGTGGGCTCGGATTTCTGATGATGCTCAATGCCTGGGGCGTCGTTTGGCGCGTTCAAAAGCGTCTAATCATTTGGACCCGTACCAGCGTCGAAAATGGCGCACCGATGCCCGCAGAGGCCGATCGTCTTCGTCGCTGGGGATTTCTCGCCTCGCGTGTCGCCTTCTGGCTCTCGATCCCCATGCTGTTTTTCATGGGCGCCGCCGAACACTACCCGGTCCTCAGTAACATCCCGCGTTGACCGGCTCGTAGTACCCATTAGCGGCTGGCGCACGTCAGATGTATAGCATCGGAGATGGCCATGAAAACGAAACCCCGCCCAGGTTTTGTAATTTTTCTCGCGGCATCCGCACTGGCCATCGCCCTTCCGGCCTTGGCGTACCAGCACTCCATGTCGTCCACTGACATTCGCAATGCCTACCTACTCGGTAATCGCAGAGACTCCACCGAGAGCTTTTTTGCTCCTTACGAACACGCGCTTCCCGCGCCCCGCAGCGGGCCATTCGTGGCGACCATTGGCGTGGTAACTCCCTACAGCCAAATCGTAAGACTCGGAGAAGGAGCCTTGAACTCTGACGTTCAAGAGGTTGAGCAACAATTCGCGAGCAAGAAAATTCCTTTCCTGGTCCGCGTTGGCGTCAACCTGACGGACACCTATCCAGTGCCGCCTCCCTCGGGTTTGCCCGCCTTCGCTGTGGAGCTGCCTAATTTTCAGAAGGACTTCAAAATTGAATTCGTGCAGGGCGACAAGAAAATTGATGCGGAAGATACGCGGGTCTATTTGTTGTATTCCGACACGATGTCCAACGTCTATCAGATTTCCGGAGCCATCATCGAAATGCAATACGACAACGAGATGATTGAGCCCTACGACGACGCGACCATCAAAGTCCAGACGCCCGATAATCAGGACATCGAAACCACTTTCGACCTCGCACGCTTGAAATAGTCGGACAGAATAATTCTACGACCGCCAGCGCAATGTCACCAGCCCGTTCACCGGATGCTTCATCGGCGTGGCGGTTCGCTGCGCCTCCGCATACGCGCTCTTTAATTCGAAATACCAGCGTGCCTGCCGGTCCGCATCGTCGATCAGCATCATGCGGTCTTCGTACTTCAATCCCATGGCCTGTTTCTCGATCACTTCCGTATCCTGCCGGATAAATCGCGGCCCAAAAACATTCACGATGAACGACACGACTGGAAACCACGGCAGAATATTCCACGCCGCGTAAAAATCCAGCCGGCACCGATCGGGCCGAATCGGAGTTACCGTGGTGCGGCTGGATAGCCAGTATTTCCCCGCTCGAATCTGCTCGAATCTTTGATTCGGCAGGACAAAATCAATCGTGGTCGTCGCCGGCTCGCCCGTGAGCAGCTTCAGAACTTTATACGGCGCGCTGTTGGCCGAGGGCGCGTGGGCGCTCATCCGAAAACCATTCGGAATCGGCTCAAACTGTTTTTCTTTTTCGCGAATACTGTGCCGGCTGCGCCACCACCACGCCTGGTGCACGAACGGCCCGTGCGCCGGATCCATCAGCCCGATGATCGCTTGATCCACGCCGCAGGGCAGCTCCGCATGGAGCTGGGCCGTTTCAAATTTGCCGCCAAATTTGGGTAACTCCGGCACCGGTGACGGCAATTCGTCAAGCCCGCGGCCCTCCGGATTGGTCATGTACGCCCAAACGTATCCGTCGCGCTCTTCGCACGGAAAACTTCCCGCATAAATGCGCTCGCATTTCAGTTTCGACCCTTCCGTCAACGAAGGAATCGCATTGCATTGACCCGTATGCGCGTTGAATTTCCAGCCGTGATAAGCGCATTCCACGTTCGCGCCGTCAAACTGCCCAAACGAAAGCGGAAACGCCCGATGCGGGCACACATCCCGCAATGCAAATGGCTTCCCGGTAGTGTCGCGCCCCAGCACCAGCGGCACATCCAGCAGCATCGCGCGCACCAGCTTGTTCCGCCGCACCTGCTCCGTGCGCAGCGCCGGATACCAGAACTTCCACATCATTTCGCTCGCGCGGCCCATTCCCCGCGAAGACCCGAATTCACTCATCGTCATTCATCGGAGCTCATCGTAGTACATATCCCGTCGCGTTGACATCTTCCGTTTCCCTCGCTATTCTCGTATTCAGCAGCATGTTTACCCCGTTCTATTAGCGATCCCTCCGACCCGCAAGGGCCACGCAATCCCGTTTTTGTGTCGGCTTTCCGTTTTTCAACAGTTCATTTTCTGTATTTGCGAGGGTTTGACCGTGGCTACGCTATTTGAAAAACTTGAAAATATCGAAANNTCGCGTTTCCAGAAGCTCGCCAAGACGCACGCCGACATGGCGGAGATGGTGGCGAAGTATCGCGAGTGGAAGGAAATCGAAAAGGGTCTGCTCGGCACGCAGCAGCTGCTGGTCGAAGCCGAAGATGCCGAGATGAAGCAGATGGCACACGACGAAGCGCGCGAACTGGAAGCCCGCCGCGTCAACGTCGAACGCGACCTGAAATTCCTGATGCTGCCCAAGGATCCGAACGACGACAAGAACGTCATCGTCGAAATTCGCGCGGGAACCGGTGGCGATGAAGCATCGCTCTTCGCCGGCGAATTATTCCGCATGTACTCGCGTTACGCCGAATCGCAAGGATGGAAGGTGGAAATCCTGGAAAGTTCGGCGTCATCCATTGGCGGCATGAAGGATGTCACCGTCGCGATTCAAGGTAACAAGGTCTATTCCAAGCTGAAGTTCGAAAGCGGCGTGCACCGCGTGCAGCGCGTTCCAGCCACCGAGCAGCAGGGCCGCATTCACACCTCGGCCGCCACGGTCGCCGTCCTGCCGGAAGCGGACGAAATCGACATCAAAATCGAAGCCAAGGATTTGCGCATCGATACTTTCTGCTCGTCGGGTCCAGGGGGCCAGTCGGTGAACACCACTTATTCGGCGGTGCGCATTACTCATATTCCCAGCGGCCTGGTCGTTTCGCAGCAGGATGAGAAATCGCAGATTAAAAATCGCGCCAAGGCCATGCGCGTGCTCCGCGCTCGACTCTACGAGCAGGAACAAGCCAAGCAGCACGAAGCCATCGCTGCCGAACGCCGCGACCAGATCAAGACTGGCGACCGCAGCGAGAAAATTCGCACCTACAATTTTCCGCAAAACCGTGTCAGCGATCACCGCATCGGCCTAACGTTGCACCAGCTTGATCAGGTGATGGAAGGCAAGTTGGCTCCTATCGTCGATGCCCTCTCCACCCACTACGAATCCGAGCGTCTGAAGCAAGAGCTGGTCGACGCCTAGATTCGTCAAAAACTAACGGACGTGCGCGCCCCGGTTCCCTGCGCGAAAAAATTCAAGCACTGTCATCCCGAAGCGCAGCGAGGGATCTGCTTTTTGCCGTCCGCCAAGCAAAATGCGGCTCGCCAAAAATGATGATCGACATTCGCACCGCACTGAAACAAGGTATGGCTGACCTTCGCGCTGCCGAAGTTTCATCGCATACTCTCGCCGCGGAAGTTCTGCTGATGCATGCTCTGGGCCGCGATCGTGCCTGGATGTATTCGCATCATGAAGAAATTCTCGACCCCGCCACCACGCAAAAATATTTTCAGCTGATCGGCCGTCGCGCCGCCGGCCAACCGACGCAGTATCTGACCGGCCATCAGGAATTCTGGGGCCTCGATTTCGAAGTTACGCCCGCCGTCTTGATTCCGCGTCCGGAAACCGAACACGTCATGGAGGTAGCACTCGCCCGACTTGGTGAGCGCGGCCTGAAAATTCATATGGACACTGGCTTGCCGCGCGAAGCCCTGCAGGTCGCCGACATTGGCACCGGTTCCGGATGCCTCGCCGTCGCGCTCGCCTGCGAATTGCCGCATGCGGAAATCATCGCGACCGATAGCTCTGCCGCAGCCCTCGAAATCGCGCGGCGCAACGCCGCGCGCAATCGGGTCGCCGAACGTATTCGTTTCATTGAGGCCGACCTGCTCGCGTTGCCCGGAAATGAAAGAACGCCGGAACCATTCTTCGATCTGATCGTCAGCAATCCGCCATACATCGCCGATTCCGACGAGGCCTCGCTGCAACGTGAAGTCCGCGATCACGAACCACACGCCGCGCTTTTCGCGGGGCCGACCGGAACTGAAATCTACGAGCGTCTGGTGGCCGAAGCCCGCGATCAGCTTCGCGATCGCGGAATCCTGGTCCTCGAGCTCGGCTACAATTCTGCCGAACCAGTCCGCGCCATGTTCGACGCGACGTCTACAGCGTGGACCAATGTCTCCATCGCCATGGACCTTGCCGGCATCCCGCGGATCCTCGCCGCCGAACGCGCCAGGTAGTTTTCCCGGCTCGTATCGTGCGAGAATAGCCGCCGAAACGAGCGCTTCGCCATGGACCTGACTCCCAATCGCGCCGCCGATCACCTGTCCAATGAACGCACCTTCCTGGCCTGGATCCGCACCAGCATCAGCGTGATCGTGTTTGGTTTTGTAGTTGCCAGGTTCGGGATCACCCTGCGCGAGTTTTTACGCTTTGAGAATCTTGAGCCGCATGAAAATGGAATCTCGCTCGCGCTCGGCGTTAGTTTCATGGTCGTCGGCATCCTGATGGCGATTCTGGCGATCTGGCGCTACCAGTCGACACGGATCCAAATTGAACAGGCCAACTTCCGGCCGGCAAAGACCACTATCTATGTCGTGGGCACGATAACGGCGGTGCTCGGCATCATGCTCGTCTATTATTTGCTCGCTACCTCGCGGACCCTCTGACGATCTGACGATCGCGCTGCGATTTTTTGATCGCAGGCCACGTCACGGCCCTTCGGTGTATATTCGCCTGAGGTGGATTTGCAGTGCCGAAGCTTGCCACATATCGCGCCAAGCACGATGCCGCCGCACCGCCCGCGCATGATTGCGCCGTCTCCATCCTGCACGTCGATATGGACGCGTTCTTCGTCTCCGTTGAGCTGCTCGCGCGACCTGAACTTCGCGGCAAGGCCGTGGTCGTTGGCGGCCAGCGCGATCAGCGCGGCGTAGTCACCTCGGCGAGCTATGAAGCCCGGAAATTCGGCGTTCACTCCGCGATGGCTTTGCGGACCGCGGCGAAACTATGCCCGCACGCCGTCTTTCTCAGCAGCCACTACGAACTTTATGGAAAGTATAGCGATCAGGTCGCGAACATTCTGAGTAAATACTCGCCGATCGTCGAGATGGCCTCGATCGACGAAGCCTACATCGACCTGACCGGCACCGAGAAACTTCACGGGCCTCCGCTCGCGGCGGCGCACAAACTTCTCACTGAGATTACGGCGTCGACGAACTTGCCTTGCTCCGGCGGTTTGGCCGCCACGCGGCTGGTCGCCAAGATCGCCAGTGAGCAAGCTAAACCGCACGGTCTGGTGTGGGTGGTTTCCGGCAGCGAAGAAAAATTTCTCGCGCCGCTCGCCGCTCGACGAATTCCGGGAATTGGAAAAGTTACCGAGGCCGGCTTGAAAGATCTCGGCGTTGAAACGATCGCTCAACTGCAGAAGCTATCAGAGGAAAAACTCGAGCAGTCGTTCGGAGCCTGGGGCTATGCGCTCTATCGCAAAGCGCGCGGCATCGACGCTTACGAATTCTTCGTGGATGCGGAGCCTAAATCCATCTCACACAACCAGACTTTCGGCGAAGATACGCGGGATCGCGAGCTGCTCGAAGCCACACTGAGCTATCTCTGCCAGAAAGCGGTGAAGCGCATGCGCGATTCGGGACTGCATGCGCGAACCGTTACGCTGACCTTGCGTTTCGCGAACTTCGTCACCATCACTCGCAACCACACGTTGGCTGAGCCTGCGGACCTCGACTCAGTTTTCCTGCAAGCGATTAGCAAATTGTTCAGCCAGGCGTGGGACGGCCGGCTGAATTTGCGCCTGGTGGGCGTCGCGCTTACCGGATTTTCGGGTGGTCCGCAACAATTCGACCTGCTGGATCCCAATCGCCGCGAGAAACTCGAACGCCTGGCCAAGACCACCGATCGGCTGCGGGATAAGTTCGGATTTTCCAAGCTGCAGTACGGTGGCTCGCTTCCAGCACGCGACGATCGCAAGTAAGGTTCAGCAAAAAGAGCAAAAGTTCATTCCCGGTGTTTCGGTGCGCCTCGGCAATTTCCCGTTTCCTGCCCTATAATCGCGATTCCTATGCCGGCTGCCCAAAACCCGCCGCCGCAAGCGCGCCAGAATCGGCGGCAACGTGTGACTAGCTTTTGGCAACGCGTCACCGACGGTTTTCGAGTTGACGAGTTGTGGGGCCAGTTTAAGTCTGAGGCCAAAGCGGGTTACGTGCTCTATTCCGGTGATGTGGACTGGCAACCGATAGAGCAAGAAAGATCTAGGTTCAAACGTGCGCGGCTCTCGGCCTGGGCTCTCTTCCAGGCCATGCTGATGAAGCTTTCCCCGGCCCGGCGCGTGTTGTTGCTCGTGGCCGTAATCACTGTGCTGGTAAATCCCGATATCCGTCTTGGTCGAGGCGCGGGCGAAGCGGATTTCGGCCTGGGTTGGATCGGCATAATTATTCTGTTCGTGCTGCTGGCGTTGGAATTGGGCGATCGCGTAACAATGAAGCGCGATCTGGAAATTGCGCGCGAAATCCAGCAGTGGCTGGTGCCCAGCGCGCCCCCGAAAGTTCCGGGAATGGATATCGCGTTTGCCACCCGGCCCCAAAATACGGTGGCTGGCGATTATTACGATGCATTTCTGCGGCCGGACAGCGCGACCGCACCGAAACCTCCGTCTCTGCTCGTGGTCGTCGCTGACGTCGCGGGGAAAAGCGTGCCAGCCGCGCTGCTGATGGCCACCTTCCAATCCGGGCTGCGCACGCTTTCCGCGACCCCTGCGTCTTTGGACGAAATCGTGACCGGCGTCGATCGCTATGCCCGGGCACACAGTCTGGAAGGCCGGCGTTTCACCACGGCGTTTCTCGCCGAGATCGATCCGCAGACTCGCGAGATGCGTTACGTCAACGCCGGACACAATGACCCGATTCTGCGCCGCGCTTCCGGGCAGATCGAACGCCTTTCGTCGGGAGGCCCACCGTTTGGCTTGCCGCTCTTCACTGACCACGAAATTGCCTATGCTGCAGGAAGCGTTCAGTTGCAGCCAGGAGACTTGTTATTTATTTTCACCGACGGCGTCGCGGAAGCGGTGAATGAAGCCGGTGAGGAATTTGGCGAGGCGAGAATCATTTCTTCGATAAGCGTGGTGCCGACGGAAAGTGCTGCGGGAATTCTGGAGCGTGTGATGAGCGACGTGAACTCCTTTGTCGGCTACGCCAGGCAGCACGACGACATCACCGCGCTGGTCCTGCGAATCGTCGCCTAAATTCCTAACCCGATCTGTTTTGGCGCATCCCGGATCGCATTTCGATAAATCTCGAACTTCCCAGCTGTGGCAGTTTCCCGCATAATCACGCTATGAATGCTCGCGCATTCGCCGATCAAATTTGCCACACGTTACGCTCGAAAGGCTTTCAAGCCTTTCTGGTCGGTGGATGCGTGCGCGACATCCTTCTCGGTCGTGAGCCGGCGGACTACGACGTGACCACCGACGCGCTTCCGAGCCAAGTAGAAGAAATTTTCCCGGGCAGTCTCACGGTAGGAGCGAAGTTCGGGGTGGTGATTGTTCCGGAAGAAGCTCCANNTCCGATGGCCGCCATCCGGATCGCGTCGATTACACCAAGTCGCCGCAAGACGACGTGAAGCGCCGGGATTTTACGATTAACGCACTGCTGCTTGATCCCGAAACGAATGAAATTCTCGATTTCGTGGGCGGACGCGAGGATTTGGAAGCTGGAATCATTCGCGCGATCGGCGATCCCGCAGCGCGGTTCGGCGAAGACAAACTGCGCATGGTTCGCGCGGTCCGGTTCGCCGCGCGATTCGGCTACGCGATCGAGCCAGCCACGCTGAAAGCGATTCAGAAGTTGGCGCCGGAGATTGACCAGATCTCGATGGAACGCCTCCGCGACGAGCTCACCAAGATTCTCACCGAAGGTGCGGCGCGGCGCGGGTTCGAGCTCCTGGATCAAACCGGCTTGCTCATTTATCTGCTGCCAGAAATCGCCAAAATGAAAGGAGTCGAGCAGCCACCCCAGTTCCATCCCGAAGGCGATGTGTGGATCCACACGCTGATGATGATTGGGGGATTGCCGGCTGGATCGTCGCCGACCCTGGCTTGGGGCGTTCTGCTCCATGATGTGGGCAAGCCTCCGACGTTTGCGCCGCCCGCAGGGCCCAACGGGCGCATTCGCTTCGACCGTCACGTCGAAGTGGGAGTGAAAATGGCCGAACAAATCTGCCGGCGGTTTCGTTTTTCGAACGAGGATACCGAACAGATTCTCGCCTTGGTTACGAACCACATGAAGTTCAAAGATGTTCCGCGCATGAAGCCTGCGACCTTGAAGCGCTTTGTGCGGGTGGACAAATTTGGGGAGCATCTCGAACTGCACCGGCTGGATTCGCTCGCGAGCCACGGCAAGCTGGACAATTACGAGCTAGTCAGCCGGTTTATTGCCGAGACCTCGCCGGAGCAGGTCAGGCCCGTTCGTCTTTTGACCGGTGACGATTTGATAGCACTTGGGCTAAAGCCCGGGCCCCGGTTCAAAGCCATCCTATATAATGTCGAGGAAGCCCAGTTGGACGGAACCATTCACACCCATGAAGAAGCAGTTCGCCTAGCCCAGACGCTGGCCGTTAATCCAGCGCTCGGTATCTAACGTCATGCCCAGGCCTAAAGTTAGCCAGTCGGCAACTTACTGAATAGAATGGGATTTAGCAATATGCTATTGAGCGGTGAGTTGGCATTCTGAACCTTAGTGTGATAGTATCAACTCTTCTTACAAGGCATGACGTAAGGTAATTACATCTTTTCCCTTGCGTCTGCATCTAAACCCGTCAAGCAGCCGATTAGCTGCCTAAGAGTGTTCGGGCCGGTGGTTCGGTCCGAGGGGGACACAGTGAGTAAGACAATTACTAAGGTCATACCGCAAGAGCTACCCATACTTCCTGTGCGCGATACGGTTCTGTTCCCGGGCGCGGTGTTGCCGCTGCCGGTTGGCCGCGAGAGCTCGCTCGCTTTGCTGAATTCGCTGGAGGGCACGGAGAAGATTCTGGGAGTCGTTGCGCAACTTGATCCTCGGGTGGAAGCGCCGACTGGAACGGATTTGCACAGCGTTGGCACGCTCGCGAAAGTACACAAAATGGTGCGTATGCCGAACGGAAATGTCGTGGCGTTTCTGGAAGGCATGGATCGCATTCGGGTAACGGAAGTCTTGGGTTTCAAACCGTTCCTGCGCGCGAAAGTGGAGTTGCAGCCGGATCTCGAAGATCAACGAGATGCGGAACTGACTGCGCTCGAACGCAATGTGCAGGAGCTCTTCCGGGAAGTCGTGGCGCGTTCGCCGCAGCTTTCCGACGACTTGCAGACCGAAGTGATGAACATCGATTCGCCGGGGCGTCTGGCGGACTTCGTGACTTCGACTCTGCCGTCGCTGAGCACCTTAATTCGGCAAGAGCTGCTCGAAACTTTCAGCGTGCGCAAGCGCCTGGAATCTTTGATCAGCGAATTGACCAAAGAGCGCGAAGTGCTCGATCTGCGCAACAAAATTCACGACCAGGTTCAGGAGCAGGTCAACCAGAGCCAGCGCGAATTCCTGCTGCGCGAGCAGATGAAGGCGAT
>PMHK01000241.1:15783-21112 GCA_003156635.1 Acidobacteriota bacterium
GCTTCGGCCGAATACATGGTCGCGCGTACTTATCTAGAGTGGATGACTTCGTTGCCCTGGAACAAAGTTTCCGGAACCGAAGACATCGACATCCCGAAGGCGCACGCGATTTTGAACGAGGATCACTACGACCTGGTCAAGATCAAGGAACGCATCCTCGNNGCTTCGTCGGACCTCCGGGCGTGGGCAAAACCTCGCTCGGCAAATCGATTGCCCGCGCGCTGGGACGTAAGTTCGTCCGCATCTCGCTGGGCGGCATGCACGACGAAGCGGAAATCCGCGGACATCGTCGTACCTACATCGGCGCGTTGCCGGGGCAGATTATCCAGGGAATGAAGCGCGCTGAGACTCTCGACCCGGTCTTGATGCTGGACGAGGTCGACAAGCTCGGACGTGATTTCCGTGGCGATCCGTCGGCGGCGTTGATGGAAGTGCTCGACCCGGAACAGAACTCGACGTTCCGCGATCATTATCTCGATGTGCCGTTCGATCTTTCGAAGGTGCTCTTTATCGCTACCGCAAACTGGCTCGATCCGATTCCGGAGCCGTTACGCGACCGCATGGAGATCATCGAGCTTC
Source organism: Acidobacteriota bacterium (assembly GCA_003156635.1). Classification (GTDB taxonomy): domain Bacteria; phylum Acidobacteriota; class Terriglobia; order Acidiferrales; family UBA7541; genus Palsa-295. The sequence goes on from PMHK01000241.1 coordinate 16,363, forward strand.
ACGGCTACACCGAAGAAGAGAAGGTTCACATCGCGAAGATGTTCTTGATCGACCGTCAAGCGAAAGAAAACGGGCTCACCGTCGGCGAGCAAATTGAATTCACCGACGAGGCCTTGCGGGAAGTGATTCGCCACTACACGCGCGAAGCGGGCGTGCGCAACCTGGAACGCGAACTCGGCACCCTGGTTCGCAAACAGGCGCGGCGCCTGGCTGAAGGCAAGACGGACAAACTGGTCGTCACGCCGGAAGTCATTCGCGAAGTGTTGGGCATCGCCAAAGTGCACCAGGAAAAAGAAGTCGAAGAGCGCGTGCAGCAGCCCGGTGTTTCGGTCGGGTTGGTCTGGACGCCGGTCGGCGGCGACATCGTCTTCATCGAAGCGAGCAAAATGCGCGGCGGGAAGACGCTGACCATGACCGGCCACCTGGGCGACGTGATGCAGGAATCCATGCGAGCAGCGCTCACCTGGGTTCGGGCAAATTGCGAACGCTACGGCATCGACCCGGACTTCTTCCGGAAACAGGACATTCATATTCACGTCCCTTCCGGAGCGGTACCGAAAGATGGTCCTTCCGCAGGCGTCGCGATGGTCACCGCGTTGGTCAGCCTGCTGACGGGCAGGGCGATTCGGCCGCGGGTGGCGATGACTGGCGAAATATCACTCTCCGGAATTGTTTTGCCGGTGGGTGGAATCAAAGAAAAAGTGCTCGGTGCCAAGCGCGCGGGAATTCAGGAAGTCATCCTGCCTTCGGAGAATGAGCCGAACGTGAAGGAAGACTTGCCGGAAGAGATGCTGGACGGGATGAAGGTGCACTTTGTGCGCACGGCTGAGGAGGCTCTCGAAATTGCCCTGGGCAAATTCGAGAAGCCGGTGCGGCCGATTCCGGGCGGCGCTCGCGATACCGATCGCCCTGTAGCTGGACCGCTGCACTAAACGAAAACGCTTGAGCTAACGAGAATGCGCGAACCTTGGCCTCGAGAATCTAGGCCAGGGAAACAGAGACAGCCAAGGAAGGCCCGAAGAGAAATCTTCGGGCCTTTTCTTTTTGCATACGGCGTTCGTTTCCTGTTGCGGCTAGCGGCAGATTCACGTACAGCTTAGATTCCGATGCCTTACCGCCCCCGAGAACTAGTCATTCGCGCCCGTGAAGCTGCGACGTTGCTTTTAGGCACGCTCGATCGTAATGAGATGGTGCAGCGATTTCTGGATATGTATGCCGCCGAAAATCGCCGGCCCGGCCGCGCGGATCAGCCGGGTCATTATAGAGAACAGCTCGAGACCATACGGCGGGAGGCGATCCTGGCGATGGTTTTGCGCACCGAAAGCGCCTTACCTGCCCAATTGAGGGTTCGTCTGGTCGTCCGCAGCGCTAAGACTCGGGCGGGCTCCCGTGCCAAGGCGAAGAAAGGTAAGAAAGGCGCAAAAGTAAGAGGCAGTAAAAGGAAAACGAGAAGCAGTGGTATCGACCTGGCGATTCCGTTGCTCGATCTGTTCCGGGAGGAATTTTTTGTGGCCATCGGCCAGGCGCTGCGTTGGACGGACGAGGACGCGCAGTCTTTCTGGCGCGACCTGGAGCTGTACGAAGCACTGTCGGCCCACGAACCGCGGCGCCAGTCGCGGCGCGCCATCGCATCGGGACCTTTTGTAGATCGCACCGCGTTGCTTCTGGACCCGTCGTTGATGGAGCAAGCGCGCCGTGCCGCCGGAAAGTTTCAGGTTGAACTGGATGCTGCTGCGGATCGCGTGCTGCGGGCGACATTTTCCCGCCGCCGCACGAATTAGCCCGTGTCAGGGGCCGTGGACTTTCTGGCGCCGCGCTCCGTTCGCAACCGTCATTGCACATTCCGCACACGTCGCCGCGGGAGTCCACCTTTGATTGTTAAGGTTTTGTTATTCTCGCGACAGTGCAAACCCTTTTCTACATCCTGGTCGTGGCGCAGATCGCTCTGGGCCTATATTCACTATGGGACGGGTTTGTCTGGTTCAGGATGGTACGGCAGCGAATCGGAACACATTCCGGTTTTTATACTCCCGCGACCGCGCTGATTTGCCCCTGCAAAGGCAACGAACGAGGGCTCGAAGAGAACCTGATGTCGCTGACGCGCTTCGACTACCCGAACTACGAAATCTATTTCACCGTAGCGACCAGCCTGGACCCCGCGATAAAAATAATCGAACGCGTGAAGATCGCAAGTTCGCATCCGGTGCACATCGTGATCGCCGGGCCGCCCACCGATTGCGGCGAAAAAGTTTACAACTTGCAACGTGCGGTCGAAGCTCTCCCGGCCGAAAAATTCGAAGTGCTCGCGTTCACCGACTCCGATGTTCGTTTGTCAAAGGGCTGGCTGAATAAACTTATCGCGCCATTGCAGGACGGGAGAATCGGCGCGACGACCGCCTACCGGTGGATCATACCCAGTGGTTCGGGCGCGGATATGATTGCCAGTGCATTTGCCTCCGCCTGGAATGCGGCGATTGTGACCATGCTGGGAAAACCCGCCGGAGACTTTTGCTGGGGCGGCGGGACGGCCATCCGCCGGAAGACTTTCGACGACATCAAGGTTCTCGAATCCTGGAAGGGCGCGGTCAGCGATGATTTTGCGATGACCTGGGTTCTCGAACAATCCGGCAAGCCCATCGTGTTTTGCCCGGAGTGCCTGGCGGCGACACCGGCTCCTTGGACTGGCGGCGATCTATTGGAATTTACCAACCGGCAGATTTTGATTACGCGGGTGTATTCACCGCGCCGTTGGCAGATGGGTTTCGCCGTACACCTCAGCTACTGCCTCACGTTGCTCTTTGGGATTTACGTGATTTTTTACTGCATGGCGGATGGAGTTCCCTGGGGTCAGTTGTTCGCGCTGCTTCTGGCTATTCCGCTACTCGCCGCGATGAAGGGAGCGCTGCGCACGATCGTGGTAGGCGAAGCGATGCCGGAATGGAAGGCAAAAATAAATCAGTACGCCTGGGTGTGGCCGCTCCTGGCTCCGCTCGTGCCGTTCCTGTTTGTGTGGAATTTTGTGATGTCGCTGATCACCAAACGAATCCGCTGGCGCGGAATTCGCTACGAGCTGCTCTCGCCGAATATGACCCGCATCGTCAAGCTCTAGCGCCGTCTCTGTCTTCGAGTAAAGCCTGCACTTCAAATCCGCCGTTGAATGTTCGGGAAGTCGAGCCAAACCTTCACGCCACAGAAATGGGATCCCTCCGTGCAGATCGGCGTAGATATTCCCGCACGCAGGTAACAGGGTGGGCCTATGTAGCGCGCCAGCTCCGGGAAAACTTTGCGAACCTGTTCCACTTCCTCGATTGACGATTGATAGATTTCTTCCTGGGCGTTGAAGCAGGTGCGCATAGTCCATTTGTGCAGCAGGTGGAGCAGCGATCCAGATTCGTACAGGCGGATGGCTTTCGCGTTCGGTAATAAGTACAGGGCAGATTCCGGAGACACGCCGCGATCCAGCAACTCATTTTTCGCGGTCCAGGCTTCTTCCATCGCCTGCTGATAAATCTCGCGCGCCTTGTGGTTATCGCGAATCAAAGCTGGGGTGATGTAGTCCGGCGAGCGGGTGTCCGCCAAGGTCAGGATGGGTCGCGAGCCCGGCACCATGCGGTGGCGCTGATCTTGACTATCGGCGGTGTGGCTGATTTTCTTGGCGAAAGTAAAATTGGCGTTCTGCAGCGGGCGCATCAGTGGCGCATGCACGCCGATATTCAGCGTCTCGCGGCGATACGGGTTGCGCGCCGGATTCAGCATCCGATCCAGAGCTTCGGCGTCGGTGCAGTCAGTGGCAGTCAGTCCGACCACTGCACGGTATGCGTCGGCCATCACCGCGAGCGATTGCTGCGAAAAATCCACCAGCTTCGAGGTCAGGCCAGCCAGCTTGGTATCGAATTCGCGCGCGAAGAGTTCCCCATCACGCGCCGGCTCGTTCCATTCTGTGGGTGATTCCAGTGGCTCGTTGTCGAAGCGATCGAAAAACTGCGGATCGGTTTCGCGAACCCGCGCCACCATTTCGCCAATTACCCGCCGGGCTTCGCTGGGCGTGTCGCTCGCCGCAGGCATGCGATAAAGCCGGTGTAGCACGATGCCCGAAACGGTGTGCACCATGGTCGTAAAGGCGGCCACCGGCAAAANNTCTCGCGCCGTGGGCTGCAGCAGGTTGGAGAGTTCACGGTAATGCTGCCACGCGCGCCGGATTGCGGTTTCATATATCGCCAACTCTGTCGGTCCAAAGTGCGAGCTCGCCATCGGGATATAGGCTTGCGCGTGATCCAGGCGCACATAGCGCTGGCTCTGCTGCTCCGAATTGTAGAAAGGATGCGCGTGCAGGAAGGACCAGACAAATTGGCGGCTGATGTTCTCCAGCCCAAACTCGAAGTGCGCGTGCTGATATACGGTGTGGTGGCCGCCGAAATAGGTGCCGGAACCGATCATCACCCGTTGCTTGTCGGTGATTTCTTCGTGACCGATCAGACGGGTCGAATAGCAGGTGCGGGCCGCGGCGATAGCGGAATCAAAGGAGTGCGCGAAAGAATTTCGCAGCGTCACCCGCGGCGCGCCGGTTTCTACCTGGAATTCCGTCGAGGTCGCAGGTTGGTATTGGTGCGTGGCCATTGGCATCCGCATTGTACACCGGAGCCTTTTCGAGAAAACAAACAGGCCCAAATAAAAAGCCCCGGGGAAGGAACCCCGGGGCTTGGATGACAAAAGATGCGGTCTTCTGAAACCGTTACTTCTTTGCGGCGGC
>PMHK01000124.1 GCA_003156635.1 Acidobacteriota bacterium
GATCGAGCATCGCGTTGTGGTCCGCGAAAGGGATGTGATTCAGAAATTGCAAATCGTTTTCATGATCGAACGCGCCCCATCCGCCATCCGCGTTCTGCATGCTCAAAAACCATTCCAGCCCGCGGCGCATCGATCGCCGCAGCGGCTCCACATCCGGATCGGCCACCCGCCCCAGCGCCATCAACACAAACGCCGTGTCGTCCGTGTCCGGATAAAAATCATTCTTGAATTCAAACGCCCAGCCGCCCGGCGCCGCATCTTTATTCTTCACCTGCCAGTCGCCCGGTCCCAAAATCTGGTTTTTCACCACCCAGCGCTCGGCGGCAATCAACGACGGATGCGCCGGGTCAATTCCTGATTCTTCCAAGGACACCATGGCGATCGCCGTATCCCACACCGGCGAAATGCACGGCTGCACTCGCAGCGTGTCGCCTTCTTCAATTTCGTATCGCGCCAGGAAATTAATTTCGCGCGCCACCAAGGGATCATCCGGATCGGCGCCTTCGGCCAGCAATGCAAAAATCGAATTCATCATCGCCGGATAAATCGTGCCCAGTCCTTCGCTGCGCTCCAGCCGCTCCACCATCCACTTGCGCGCCATCGAATGAGCCAATTCGCGGAACGGTTTCCACGGCAGCCGTTCGTACAGCCGCAACCCGCGGTCCAGCGTCAAAAACAAATTCTTCCAGGAAATTACGCTGGCATCCCACTTGAACGATTTCGGCTTGCTGCCCGGCTCTCGGAACAATTCCGTCGCGGTCACGCCTTCCGGCAAACGCCAATCCGGCTTGTGCGCGTACACCAACGCCAGCGGAATCACAATCCCGCGCGTCCACGACGACATCTGGTAAATGTTGATCGGCACCCAGTCCGGCAGCAGCATCAGCTCGGGCGGAATGCACGGCACGATGCTCCACGGCACCGCGCCCACCATCGCCAGATAAAAACGCACGTAGGAATTCGTGCCTTCAATCCCGCCCAGCTCGATAACCTTATCTTTCGCGCGCACCAGGTCCGGATCCGCCGCCGGCTGCCCCGCCAACCGCAGCGCCATGTACGCCTTGATCGTCGCGTTTAATTCCGACGGGCCGCCTTCGAAAATATTCCACCCGCCATCCGGCAGCTGCTTCTTACGGATGTAGTTGGCCAGCTTCGCCACCTTCGGCGAATCCAGTTGATCCAGAATGTGCAAATAGAGGATGTAATCCGACTCGAGAGTCGTGTCGGCTTCGAGTTCCGACCACCAGTAGCCTTCCTGCGTCTGCGTTGACAGCAGGTAATTCCGGCTGTTCGCGAGGGCCTGTTCGGTCTGGGAGTCTAGGTTCCGGCTGCGGACTGTGGCGGTCCCAAGTGAACTGGAGTTCATCGGGTCCTTAGCTCGCATCCTTGCTTCGGGTGTCATCTATAGCGTTCCTCAGGTGAAGCCCACTCTTGCGTCCCGGAGTTTCTGGGCGAAACCGCCGCGGAACCTTCCGTTTTCTCGGGCTATCCAATAACGATTCCCGGCACCGCATGTCGGCCGGATACCTAACGGAGCCAACCCTGCGAAGCGATGCCTTTTTTTGACGCTTTTTGGATTCGGAACCGTGGCCTTAGACTTAACGTCACTATTATCTTCGGCTTTCGACTTATGGTCAATCGAAAATGCCGTTAAGTGCCATTACCAAAACCGTACCCTCTCCACCGGCTGCCTGCCCCCGAACATGGGATGATCAGAGGTAGGCGAAGGTTTCCCTCTAATTTTCGCCTCCGTGCCTACCGCTTACGGTCGTCTTCGAGCTTCCTGATTCGGGAAGCCAGGTCGGGCAGCCTCGATATCCACCCATACTGCTCCTTGAACCGCTCGATCGGCCGCGCCGGAGTACCCCAAACCACATCTCCACCGCGAATCGTCTTCCCGGTCGGGATCCCCGCCTGGGCCCCCAGGATCGCCCCATTCTCAACCGTGCAGTGGTCCGCGATGCCCACCTGGCCGCCGATCATCACGCTATCTCCGATGGACGTACTGCCGGAGATACCCACCTGCGCCGCCACCACCGAATTCTCCCCAATTTTCACGTTGTGCGCGATTTGCACCAGATTATCGATTTTCACCCCCGCCGCGATCTCGGTGGCGTCCAGCGACCCGCGGTCCACACACGAATTGCACCCAATCTCGACGTCATCGCCAACCTCCACCCTTCCCACCTGTGGAAATTTGACGTGCCGGCCTTCGCCGAACACATAACCGAAACCATCTGCGCCAATCACCACTCCCGAATGAAGCTCCACCCGGTCCTTAATCGTCGCTCCGGCATATAAAGTGACCCGCGGATGCAACCTGCAATCCCGGCCGACCTTCGCTCCCCGGCCAATAAAACAAAACGCGTCCAATTCGCTTCCGTGCCCGATCTCCGCCTCGTCTTCGATCACCACGTACGGCCCAATCCGAATCCCCGCCGAGAGCCGCGCCGAATTCGCCACGATCGCCGTCGGATGAATTTCGGCGCGCAGCGCAGGGCGCGGCAGCAGCCACGCCGCCGCCTTCGCAAAAGCAAACTTTGGGCTCTTCACCTCTAACGTGGTTTTTCCCGCAAGCTCCATGCCTGCTGGAACCAGGACACACAAAGCTTCCGAGCCGGCCGCCCGCTCCAGATGCCGCGGCGAGTCCACATAAATCAAATCTTCCGCGCGCGCCGCGTCAGGATTGGCCACACCGCTCACCGGCAGATTCCCGTTTCCCAGAATGGTCGCTCCTAAAAATTCAGCGAGTTCGTTCGCAGTCCGCATCTTTCTTACCTCTCCTGTCTTCCCTTCGAATGGAATCCCGGATATCAATTCGTTAAAAAACGATCCGTCGAGAACTCTTGGAGTGCGGCGGCTTTTTACCCTGAGCAACGAAGGGGCCGCCGCTTTTCCCAGTCGCCAGCGCCCCAAACCGAGCGCGTAGCCCCTCCACTCGCAACCACCGCATCTCGAATTTCAAAACGAATACATTGGCGGGTCACCCGGCGGACGCGTCTTCCACCGTTTGTGCACCCACAACCACTGATCCGGATATTGCCGCACGTGTTCTTCGATCACCTGCGTAAACCGCTGCGTATTTTCGATCACATCCGCTTCTTCGTCGTCCGTCCGCGCCAGCTCCACCGCTTTTTCGAATCGCAGCCGGTATTTCCGCCGCGCCGTATCCCAAATCAAAAACCCCGGCACCACCGCCGCATCGGTGCGCAACGCCAGCCGCGCCAGTCCCGAACTCGTCGACGCCGGCGCCCCAAAGAAATTCACGAAAACCCCTTCGTCCAACGACGTGTTGTGGTCCATCAGAATCCCGACGGTCCCCGCCTCGCCCAAGACCTTCAGAATCGCCCGCGCCGATTTATTCTTGTCGATCGGCCGATTTCCCGACAGGCAGCGATATCCATTAATCAGCGCGTCCACCCGCCGGTTCGCCACCGGCCGCACCAGAAAATGCAACGGATAGCCGTACAACGCATGCGCGAACGACGAAAGCTCCCAAGCACTCATGTGCCCGGTCAAAAAAAGCACACCCTTGCCCAACCGCTTGGCCGCGTCGAAATTCTCAAACCCATCGATCACCACGATCTGCTCGATGTTCTCCCGCGAATATTTCGGCAGCTGCGAAAATTCCCCGGCCAGCCAGCCGACCTGCTGAATCATTCGCCCAATGACTTCCTCGCGCCTCTTCCCGCTCCACTCCGGAAACGCAATCTCCAAATTCGCGAGCGCCGCCCGCCGCAGGGGCGTGCGCAACCGGTAAGCCATCCACGCAAAGCTGGCCCCCACCAATCGTGCCGCGCTCCGCGGCAACCAGCCCAGCAGCTTCAGCCCCAGCCACGCCCCAGCATATTCAATCCACTCACGCATCGCGCGCCATTATGCAAGACCCACCACAACCAACACCAGCGCCGTGCTCGCCTCGATTTCCCGGCGGGCTCCGCCGTCTGACGAGCGTGGGATTGCGGGCAACTGCGATGAACTGCGGACCAGTGGAGTTGTGCGGTGGTTGCAAATCCGGTGTGGTGAAACTCAATTTGTGAGATTTGCCGGGGCCCCATTTTGACCGTCGAGGTTCGATTCTTGCGAGCGAGCTGTCGAGAATAGGATCAGCATCATTCCGGCGATCCACAGGAAATAACCCTCCCGCGGATTGAGCTGCTCGACATAGAAAACGATCCAAGAAAACGGGATCATCAGCAGTATGGCGATTCGCAGGGCTCTGACCAGGCGGTGATGCGTCCCGCGTAAAATTAGAACGGCCGCTGCCCAAAAAACCAAATTGATCAACCCGCTTATTTCCAGCGAAACCGCCCTGGCGAGCGAATTTCTATAATCCTCCCCCCACGGCGCGACTAGCGACACGTAATCTCAGTCGTATCCACGAACCGAGACAAACGAAAATCCGCGGCCAACCACAGCCGTCACAAAAAAACTGGTGACGTAGATCAGAAGTCCCAGCCAAACGAGACGGTTTTGGATTTTCATCGCGACCTCAAGCGCCCGCGGGACCCGGACCGCACTTCGCTGCCAACGTGCCCGTGGAGGTGAGGCGGGTGACTAGCAATGGTAGCGCGCTTGTCGGGGTTGGAGGATACGATCTGGCGGTCAGTTACGGCCAATGCTAGCAGGCCTTGGCGGAGATTTTCCTCGGACCTGCGATGGGCGTTCCGCCGCCCCGCTCTTCCTTGCCTGCAATCTCGATTTCCGAACATACCACTCACTNNATCCCGAAGCGCAGCGAGGGATCTGCTTTTTACGATCCGCCGATGCACCCAGCAGCCCGCACCACACGTCAACGCCGTCGCCTTTCGTCAGGGCACGGTTTCAACCGTGCCGTTAGGTCCCGTCTCAAGAAAAAACGTCCGCGCGAATCGCGCGCCTTTTGCGCCGTTCGCGCACGCCGTGGCTGCATCCGCATCATCGCCGCTACGCCGGGCGCACCTTCACCCCCCGCGACGCACTTTCACCAGCCCAATCCGCTCGCCTCCGTAGATCGACTTTGAATGTTAAACTCGACGCGCCTTGACCGAACCGCAACCAACCTCATCGCCAAAAACAAATCTCGCCGCGATTTTCTCCGCGGTGGCCGTCATCGGCATCTGCCTTTTCAGCCATCTCGGCGCCCTCGGCCTCGTCGGTCCCGACGAGCCCCGCTACGCATGGATCGCCCGCGCCATGGCTCAAACCGGCGACTGGGTCACACCCCGCCTGTACGGCAGCCCGTGGTTCGAAAAGCCCATCCTTTATTACTGGGCCGCAGCGCTAGGTTTCGCCCTGCGCTTACCCGCGGAGTGGGCCGCGCGTTTGCCATCGGCCATCGCCGCCCTCGCCGCGGCCCTCGCCATCGCCTGGCTCGGAAAGAAACACTACGGCTCCGCGCTGGAGAATCAAAGCGGCGACCACGCCTTCGTGATAAGCCCTGCCCTACTCGCGCCCATGATCTTTTCCGCGAGCCTGGCAGCGATCGGTTTTGCGCGCGCCGCCACTCCCGACATGCTTTTCAGCGCTTCGATTGCCCTGGCGATGGCCGCCGCCGCAAGTTGTCTCCGCCGAGCGGGCGCGTTGCGCAACGGCAACGCTGCTTCGACCCACAATCAAAAACTCTCCGCCGGAACTCTCGCCCTCTTCGGCGCGTTCCTTGGCCTCGGCGTCCTAGCCAAAGGCCCCGCAGCAGTGATTCTCGCTGGAGGAGCCATCGGCATCTGGGCGCTCGCCACCAAGCAACTCCGCGCGGCGCTCTCCCTCGCGCATCCGATTGCGATCGCGGCGTTTTGCGTGGTCGCGTTGCCCTGGTACCTAATCTGCGCCCGCCGCAATCCCGATTTCCTCCACATATTTATTTTTCAGCATAATTTCGAACGCTATCTGACCCCGGTGTTCCAGCACATCCAGCCTTTCTGGTTTTTCGTCCCGATCACGCTGCTCGCAGTCCTCCCCTGGACGCCATTTCTGCTCTCCACCGTCTCGGAAGGCCGCACCATGCGCGCCAACACCTGGAAAAATTCCCCGGGATTCTTCTTCGCCTGCTGGGCCCTCTTCCCCATTTTGTTTTTTAGTTTTTCGCAATCAAAACTGCCCAGCTACATCCTGCCCGCGATCCCCCCGCTCGCGCTCTTAATCGCCGTAAGCGCATGCCGGGCCTCAGCACATAGTCGCCGTCTCCTCACCGTGATCTCGTCTGCGATCGCGATCACCTGGCTCGTGGTCGGGGTCGCTGCCTGGGAATATTTCGCCGCCGACCCGCAATCAGGACTGGCCAGCAAATTGGTCTTGATCGTCGCGCTAATCGCCGCGGTTTTGTGTTTCGTATTTGGATTCCGCTCAAATCTCAAATCGCTGATTCTTACCTCGGCCTGGGCGGTGGCCATCTCTGTCGAGCTAGCCGGCTTCGCGCTGCTCCCGGCCATCGATCCCTCCGTTTCCGCGCGCGACCGCGCCACCATGATCTCCGGCCAGCCCGGGACCAACTTCTACACCTTCCACCTGCATCGTTCCTGGAATTACGGCTTGGCTTTCTACGCGGGACGTCCGCCGGAGGAATGGTCGCCGGAAAATTCCGGCGCCGCCACTCTGCTGACCACATCACAAGGTTTGATCGAACTGAAAAAGCTGGGGAGATTCACCGGCTCAGTGAATCCGCAGGAACGCGGCATCCGCTACGTAAAACTTGAACCCGTCACCCGCTAATTCTTTGCGGGGGTACCACTCGGCGGCAAACTCTGCAGGAAAAATCCCACCACCTGCGTCTCATAATTTTTCCGCGAATCGTCGGACATCGCCGAATACGCCGCATTGGTCCGCACCACCTGCTTGGGGTCCGGCGCGCGATTAAACATATCCATCGTCTCGGTGGCCAGCACCTGTTGGTCTTGTGCCACAAAAAATAATTTGGGCACGCCTTTCGTCGCCGGCAGTTGACCCGTCACCGGCGGCTGAGCCCGGAATGGATAATTCAGCATCCGGAATCCAAAATCGGAAACCTTGTCGACCATCGGCAGCACGGTCAGGCCCGACCGCTTTATTTCGCTCTGCACAAATACCCGCGGATCCGAATACGCGTCGTCCACGATGAACGCCTTCACCCGCGGATCGGAGGTGGCCACTTCCAGCACCACGTACCCGCCCATATCCACGCCCCACAAGCCAAACCGCGTGGGATCCACATCGTCGCGCGCCGCAATCGCCTGAATCGCGCTCCGCAGTTCTCCCACTTCGCGATACCCCAGGGTGGTGCCCGGCAAATTATTTCCGTGCCCCGCAAAGTCAAAGGTAAACACGTTGAATTGCTGATCCTGCAGCGCGCTCACCAGCGTCAGCACATCCGAGCGCTGCGACCCGTACCCGTGGCACACGATAATCGTCGGCGCGCCGCGCAGCCCCGGAAAGAAAAACCCTTCCCGGCTTCCTCCGCCGGCCACCGGGAAAGACATGGTCACCGGATGCCCCATCATCACGCTCAAATCATACGAAGCCGCCACCCGCTGCGGCCGCACAATCTGGTAAACCAAAAAACCCGACACCGCCGCCACCGCCACAAACACAAATAGCGCAATGGCCAGTAGGCTGGTTAGCATCTTGGCCACACTTAAATTGGGGAAGTGAAAGTTGGGTAGCGCCATGCTGGGTATGAGGACGCCAACACTTCCGCGCCTCGTCGAAATGGATGTTAGCACGGAACATCCGCGCCTTTTCCGGGCGCAACTGCTGACCCCGTTATGTTTAGGGCAATTTGTACGGGTTGGTAATGCTGCCGCGCACGTCTATAATGATGGCAGGTAAACCGGGCTCTTGACGCAAATCCTCGATCTTCGCCAAATCCAGTCGCGCTCGCTCGAGCCGCTGTTCCAGGAAGAAATCCGCCACTGGCGCGACGAACTTCACTGGGACTATCGCCCCTCGGTCGAGCTCATCAAAAAATTCATCGACTCGCGCTCGCTCGGCGGCTATGCCGCCATGGAAAACGGCCGCCCCGCCGGCTACGGTTTCTACGTCCTCGAAGATCACAAAGGCCTGATCGGCGGCCTGTACGTCTCCTCGCAGTTCGCGCAGGAACCCATCACTAAAAAACTCATCACCGAAATGGTCACCGCGCTGCACGCCACCCCGCGCCTGGCGCGCGTCGAAGCCCAGCTTATGCCCTTCGGCACTCAGCTCGATCCGATTTTCCTTTCGCAGTATTTCAAACTGCACGACCGCCAGTTCATGCTGCTGCCGCTCCACGAAGCGCGTCTCAACGCCCAACAAATTTCCGGCGGCCTGCGTCTCGAGCCCTGGAACGATCGTGCCTTCGAACCCGCCGCGCGCCTGATCCAATTGGCCTACGCCAATCACGTGGACGGCGACATCAACGACCAGTACCGCACCGAAGCCGGAGGAATGAAATTCCTTCGCAACATCGTGCTGCTTCCCGGCTGCGGGCAATTCCTACCCGAAGCCAGCTTCCTGGTCCGTCCCGCGACGGGCGATCGTCCGGTGGGCATGATTCTCACGTCCACCGTCGCCGAAGGCGTCGGCCACACCACCCAAATCTGCGTGATGCCCGGGCATCAAGGAAACGGCATCGGCCGCGCGCTGATGGAAAGTTCCATCCAGGCGCTGCGCCGCCGCGACTACAAATCCGTTTCGCTCACCGTGACCAGCATCAATTCTTCCGCCGTCCGCCTCTACGAACACCTCGGCTTCCGCACCATAAAAAAATTCGCCGCCGGCGTCTGGAACGCCGCGTAACCCCGCGGGCGGCCGCTTCGCGTCGGCCCGCAGCAAGTCAAAAACGAAAACTCGCGGGAAATGCGCCGCGAGTGGTAAGCGCTACCGCGCCATTCCCTGTTGTCGTGGCTGAAGCCACGACCTACAAAACATTTGCGGCGGGTTTGCGCCGCAAGCTCCCACAAAGCGCCGCGGAGCGGCGTCCGACACCGCATCGACGATCCGGCTCTGCCGCGGCGCTCATTTCTTGATCGCGCGATCCTTCAGCAGGCCCTTCAGCTCGTCCATGAATTCTTTCACGTCTTTAAAATCCA
>PMHK01000262.1:0-10151 GCA_003156635.1 Acidobacteriota bacterium
ATCCCCGCTTCCAACACAAACGACTCGCCGCGCGCCAGGCGCGGCATTTCGTGGACTTCCAGCCCCAACCCGTGCCCCGTGCTATGCGTAAAATACTGTTCCAATTTGGAACGCTTCAGCGTCTGCCGCGCAGCCGCGTCGACTTCCCCGGCGGTTACTCCGGCCCTTATCACGGATTTGGCGGCTTGCTGGGCGTCCAGAACGGCATCATACAGCCGTCGGACACGATCGGAAGGCCGGCCCAGGAAGACCGTACGCGTCATGTCGCTGCAATAGCCGCGCAGTATAGCACCCTGGTCCATCACCACCAACTCGTTTTTCCTGAGCAGCTTGGACGTCGCCCGCGCGTGCGCCCAGGCCGACCGCGCGCCCGACGCCACGATGGTTTCGAACGAAGGTCCCGCCGCGCCAGCCAATTTCATCCCATATTCCAGATCGGCCGCCACCTGCAATTCGCTGATTCCGACCCTCATCTTACGCACGACTCGCGTCCAGACTTCGCTGATCAGGGCCGCCGCCGCGCGCATCTTGCCCAGCTCGCCTGCGTCCTTCACCGCCCGCAGCCGCTCCACCTCGTTGCTCCCGGGAACCCATCGCGCCCGCTTCCCCGCCGCCGCATCCAAAGCTTGCTTCTGGGCCACGCTGACCTGGCCGGCGGAATACGCCACCCGCGTCGTCCCACGTGCCGTGCCCCGTCTCTGCCGTAACACCTCGCCCACCGCGCGTACCAAGGCGCCGGAAACAATGTTCACCGCCGCACCCGTAACTTCCTCGCGGCACTGAAACGTGTAGCGGCCGTCGGTAAAAAGCGTGGCCCGCTCCGTCTCCACCAGCAACATCCCCGAACTACCGGTAAAACCGCAGAGATACTGGATGTTGGGAAGATGTGTGACCAGCACGGCATCCACGCCGCTCGCCCCAAATAAAAACCGGAGCCGACTCAGTCGGCTCCGGTTGATCTTCAATCGCCCAGTTTTATTGTCCACGACTGCTTGGAAGCCCCCAGCTCGTTCTTGAAACTATCCCGGCAGAATGCGCGGGGTCAAGAAGAACAGGAGTTCCTGAGCGGTCGAGCTGACCGTGGTGTGTTTGAACAGGTTGCCCACGACCGGCAAGCTGCCGAGCAGCGGCACTTGCTGTACGTCGGTGCGCTGCTGGGTCACGATCACGCCGCCGATTACGACCGTGCCGCCATCCGCGATCAGCACTTTCGTATTCGATTCCTGCGTGTCGATGGCCGGGATGCCCTGAACGCGCGGGATCGAGGAGTCAATCGCGTCGTTCTTCACGTCCACGTCCATGTAAATCGTGCCATCCGCGGTGATCTGCGGGATGACGTCGAGTTCCAGCACCGCATCCACGAACTGGACCGAAACGGTGTTGTTCACGATGGTCTGCACCGGGATCTTGGTTCCCTGCTTGACGATCGCCTTCTGGTTGTTCTGGGTGATGACCTTCGGCTTCGAGATCAGCTTGCCGACGCCGCGCTCTTCCGCGGCGGTGATGATCTCGTCGATCGCAAAGTTCGCGTTCTGGAAGATGTAGCTCGCACCGCTGGTCGGTGTTGCCGCGCCCAGGTTCGTCAATAGCGGCATCGATCCGGAAGGAGGAGCTACTCCGCCCGTGGACGTCCCGGTAAAGAGCGGTGGCGCCGGAGTGTGGGTGATCGGGCTGGTTCCGACGGCTGATGCGCCGCCAAAGGTGCTGTTATGCGTACCTAGGGCCAGCGCCAGCTGCGTTCCGATTTCTCGCGAGAACGAACGGTTCGCCGCGACCACGCGCGCTTCGATCTCCACCTGTTGCGACTTGCGGTCGAGTTGGCGAAGCAGGTTATCGAGTACCGGCAGGACTTGCGGCACGTCGCGAATGATCAACGTATTGGAACGGCTGTCCGCCAGGATGTCGCCGCGCGACGAAAGGAACTTCTTCATCGTCGGGACCAGATCCTCGGCCTTGGCGTAGCTCAAAACGCGAGTCGTAGTGACCACGTCCGCCGCTTCCGCCTGAGCCTTGGCCAATTCGCGATTCTGGTCCGCTTCCTTCTTCAGCGTGTCCTTGGTCGCGATCCGCAGCACGTTGCCGTCCAGCTGTTTGTCCAGATCGTTATTCTTCAGCACGATGTCCAGCGCCTGATCCCACGGTACATCGTCCAGCACGATGGTCAGCGAACCCTTTACCGCCGGGTCCACCACCACGTTCAGGCCGCTGATTTCGTGAATCAAGCGGAAGAAGTCGCGCAGGTCTACATCTTTCAAATTCACCGAAATGGGCTCGCCCGAATAACGGCCGGCCGGAGGAGGCGTTGCCGCCTGTTGCGCTGCCGCGGCTGAGGCTGCTGCCGCATCCGGAGTTACGCCCGGAATCGAAACGACCACCGAGGGTGCTGCGGATGGCTTGGCCGCTTCGATCTTCGCTGCAGGCTGGGCGATTGCAGGCGAAGCGAGCGCGGTCGATGTTCCGGCCAACGCCGCGGGAAGCGCGGCCACCGGAGCGGGGATGCTGATGGATTGACCTGACGATTGAGCTGACGATTGAGCGGGCGCAATGCTCGCCTTGGTGTCGGTCTTGCTGTCGGCCTTGGTGGTGGTTACTTCGGCCGGTTGATTCTCTGGTGTCGACTTCACCGCCGCCGGCGCCGCAAATGCTACCGTGATTCCGTTTTCGGTCTGGTTCACATTGAAGTGCGCCGGCCCGCGCAGGTCAATCACCACCCGCGAAACATCGGGCGTAAATTGGCCCAGGCGAATCTCCCGCACCGGTTCCAGATTGCTGGCAATCGTCTTCTCTGAAGTCTTCAGGTGCGCGCCGCTGAAATCGATCACGATGCGCTCCGGATTCTGTAAACGGGTCACGTGATAGTTCAGCTTGCCGCTGCCCAGCACATTCACTTCGGTCTGGTCGCCGTTCTGGCCCAGCGTGACTTGCTTGATCGCTTCGGTTCCCGCCGGCGCTACCACCGCGGTCTGCGCCTTCGTCGAAACCGTCTTCACGCTGGCTTGCGGTGCTGCCGCCGGCGGCATGGTGATCTCGACCGGCTTGGCCGACGCGTCCGCGTTGCCATTGGCCGAGACGCTCAGCATCAATTCATTCTTGTCGTTGCGCTGCAAGCGCGGCTCGACGCCGGGGCGCAGCAGGATTTCCAGGCGCACCACGGGCTTCTGGCCCGCCGAGTACGTCGTCAGCCGGTAGCTCTTCACCAGTTCCGACGGGATCACCCGCGCTCCCGAAGAATCACCTGCCGACACTCCGCTCAGATCGAGCACGTACAGGCTCTCGCTCGGGCGATAGGTGGTGTATTCAAACGGCCCGTTCGCCTGGGCTTCCAGGTTCACCGCGCCATCCTTCACCACCGCTTTGACATGCACGACCGGCGCATCACCCGCAAAAAGTGATCCGCTCGTCAACATCAGGGCTGCTGCAGCTACCGCAGTAAAGCCCCACGCCCTCCGCATAATCCTCATTGCTGCTCTCCTGCACTCGGATAGATTCGTTTCGTTACCGTGCGTTCTACTGGTTTGCCGAAGGCGTCTTTGGAATTTTCCTTGAACGTCACTCCGTCCAGACCGATCTTTTCCACATCGCCGTCATATAACTTGTCGCCTTCTCGAAGGAAATATACGCGCTGGTCCGGATTCGCTACCACCGCCAGCATGCCATTGGGCGAGCTGACCGTTCCAGTGACCTGAACCGTCGCCACCACCAGTCCCGCCTTGCCCGGAGGCAGCGGCGGTCCGCCTGGCTTGCTCGAATTGACCAGCGGCAAAAATGGATCGCGCTTGCCGACTTCCGCAATCTTCGGGGTCGCGGCCGCCCCGGCATCGGGCGCGGCTTTCGCCGCCGCTGGCGCTGAACTCTTCTTGTGCATCGTCTTCTTCGCCGGTGCGGTCTGCGCCCAGCTGCCCGATACCAGGCAGAAGGAAACCGCCAGCCCTGCGAGAAGTCTTGCCGAATTGTTAACCAGTTTCATCGTTTTCGCCCTATCGCTTCGCTGCCGCGCCGGCCGGTGCAGTCGTGCTTGTTGACGTCGTGCTCTGCGCCGTGCCCGCATCTGCCGCTTTCGAGAAGAACGTGGTAATGGTCATGGTCCCCGTCACCGAACTTCCCGCGGCCATGTGAAAATTCACGCTACTGGTCTTGTTCGCCAGGCCCTGCAGCTTCAAATCGCCCACATTGATGATTCGCGACAGCCGGCCCAGCTTGGAAAAGAAATCCAGCACCGAGAAATAGGGACCGTCCGCTTCCACTTCGAACGGCATCTCGAAGTAATACTGCTTGCTGGCGATCGGCAGGGCCTTCATCCGCCGAATCGAAACGCCGGAACTCACCGCCGCGCTCTGAATCATGATAATGAATTGGTCCGTCTGCTTGTCTTCCGGCACGATGGTCTGCAACGTCGCCAGCTGCTTTTCCAGCGCATCCATTTGCGACGCCAGTTCCGCCCGGCGCTGCTTGTAAACCCGCAAACTTGCTACTTCCGTTTGCAGCGGTTTCTCGGTCGCCTGCGCCGCTTCCAGTTGCGTGCGGATCGAAGCGTTGGGCAAGAACGGCAGGTACATCCCCGCCGCGATCAACACCACCGCCAGTCCTAGAAAGAACAGTGCTTGTAGCGGCCAGGGCCAATCACGAAATCCGGTAGCCATCGCTAGCTCCTTCCCTTCGCCGCAGGTGCCGGGGGCGGGGTTGCGGCCGCCGTCGGCTTGGTCTGTGCTTGCGGCGTCTGCGTCGTGGGCGTCTGCGCCACGCTGGCAGTCATGGTGAATCCGTAGGTCGTCACCGATTTCACCACGTCGTCTTCTTTCGCTTCCTGAATTTCGATCTTGTCGAAGTACCCGGAGCGTTTCAGCTGGGTCATGAAATTCGCCACCGAGTTAATGTTGCCCGCCTCACCGCCAATCGAGAGCGCGTCGCCCTTGCGGTCCAGCGAAGTCAGCCAGAGCTGGTCGACCCGCACCACCGTGTTGGCCACCATCTGCAACAATTCCTGCGCGCTGGTGCGGTTCTTTTGCAGCCCTTCGATCACGTCGATCTGCGTCTGCAAAGCCCGCTTCTGGTCTTCGAACCGGTCCACGTCCTGCTTGACCTGCTGCAGGCTGGCTTTTTCCGCGCGCAACTGCGCGATCGTGGCATTGGTATCGTCGAGCTGCTTCTTCTGCGACAGATACATGGTGAAGAGCACCACGCCCGCGATCACTACCGCGGCGATTCCGAGAATGATCGATAAACCGTTCTCGAGCGGCACCGACTGCTTGGTTGCCTTTGGCCGGGTTTGGCCCAGTAAGTTAATCCGAATCATGGCGTGTCAAAGCTCCTCAGCGCCAGGCCCACGGCAATGGCCAACCGCGGCGCCAACTCGCGAATCTGGCTTTCATCGTGACGGCTAGGATTGATGGCGATCTTGCGGAACGGATACAGTTCCTCAACCGGCATCGCGAATTCTTCTTTCAGCAGGTCCAGCAACCCCGGCACCCGCGCCGTGCCCCCCGCAATGTAAATTCGGCGGATATTTTCGCCGCTCGCGGTGGCCCGGAAGAAATCGAAAGTCTTCTGAATTTCGAGAATCAAAATGTCCGACACCGAACGAAGAATCGCGGTGCGCTGCTCTTCGTTCACTCCCGCCAGGGTGCCACCCATCTTTAATTTCTCGGCATCTTCGAAGCTGAGGTCCAGTTCCTTTTGCAGCGCGTCGGTGTACTGGTTACCACCCACCGATACGTCGCGCGTAAACAGCGGCGTCCAGCCCCGCACGATGTTGATGTTCATGACGCTCGCTCCCACGTTCAGCAGCGCCACCACCTGCGACGGATCCGGCTCGTAGTTCACTTCGAAACAGTTCTGCAGGGCGAAAGCGTCGATGTCCACCACCATCGGCGACTTGCCCGCCTGCGCCAGGACGTTCGTATGGTTCAGAATCTTGTCTTTCTTCACCGCCACCAGCAACACGTCCATCTGGTTCTCGGTGGCTTCCAACAATTGATGGCTCAGGTTCACGTCCGCGATGTCGAACGGAATGTGCTGGCTGGCCTCCGCTTGTACCCGGTCGTACAGTTCGTCTTCGGTCATCAGCGGCATGCTGACTCGCTTGACGATCACCGAGTGCCCGGACACCGAAGTCGCCACGTCCTTGGCTTTGATCTTCTGGCCGTCGAAGATCGAAATAATCTTCTCCGCCACCGAGGGCGCATCCATGATCGCGCCGTCGACTACGGTGTCTTGCGCCAGCGTCTCGATGCCGTAACTCACCAGCTCGTAGCCCGCTTTCGTTTTCTTCAGCTCGACGGCTTTCACCGAACTCGAGCCGATGTCCAGGCCGATCAAAGATTTTGTTTTACCGAGATTAAACATCGTGCGGCCCCTCACTCCTCACCCGCCCCGCTTCGCTGGACGGACACGGCTTGATCTGCTGCTTTGAAAATTTCTGGATTTTCTTTTCTGTCGCTTTGCTGCTGGCGTCCGTCACCCCGGGACGCGGAATTCATGGGAGGGCACCCCAGTACTGCTACGCATGGTACCCTCCGCTTTGAATCGTTTATTACATCCACGACGCAGAGTGTCAAGCAAGGTGTTTCCTTGGTGTGCTATTGGTAAAAACCGTCCGGAAGGACAGGAAGGCGAAAGGGACAGGTGAAAAGTACAGGTGGGATAAGCCTAAATCCCCCATATCTAGCGGGAAAGCGCCTTGCAGGCGAAGAAAACGAGATTCGCCCCAGCTTTACTTTTTCTTCGAATTTCCTAGTTTTAATTGTTGCCAAATTGCGTCGACCCGTTTTTTTGTTGTTGCATCCATTTTTATCTCGTCAGGCCAACGTCCGGCGAAACCTTCTTCCGGCCATTTTCGCGTCGCATCCACGCCCATCTTAGAACCGAAATCCTGCCGCCGCGCCGCGTGATCCAGCGTATCCACCGGCCCCAGCACAAATTGAATGTCGCGCTCCGGATCGATGGCGCACAACGCCTTCCACACGATCTCGCTGGAATTTTTCAGGTCCACGTCGTGATCCACCACCACAATCACCTTGGTGAACATCGCTTGCCCCAGCGACCAGATCGCGTTCATGATTTTGCGCGCCTGCCCCGGATAACTTTTTCGAATCGAAACAATCATCAAATTTTGAAATATGCCTTCGGCCGGCATCGCCACGTCCACGATTTCCGGATACTGCATTCTCATCACCGGCATGAAAATCCGCTCGATCGCGTGCCCCATAAAATAGTCTTCCTGCGGCGGCGGCCCCACAATCGTCGTCAGATATAACGGTTCCTTGCGATGCGTGATGCACTGCACATGAAACACCGGGTACTGCCCTTCCAACGAATAGAACCCGGTGTGGTCGCCGAAAGGCCCTTCCTCTCTCATTTCCCCAATTTCAACGTAACCTTCCAGCACAATCTCCGCGTTCGCCGGAATCTCCAAATCAACCGTCTTGCACGGCACCAGCTCCACCGGATCGCGCCGCAAGAATCCCGAAAACAGAAACTCGTCCATGTCTGGAGGGACCGGCAAGATTCCCGCCAGCGCCGTCGCCGGATCCGCCCCAATCGCCACCGCTACCTCCAGCCTTCCCCCCGGATTCTTCGCCCGGCTGTTGCGATAATGATCCGCGCCATGCTTTTGCGTCTGCCAGTGCATCCCCGTCGACCGCTCGTCGAAAACCTGCATCCGGTAGCAACCAACATTCCGCTTCCCCGTGTCCGGATTTTTCGTAATCACCATCGGCCAGGTAATGAACCGCCCGCCATCCTGCGGCCAACATTTCAATATCGGAAAATAATCCAGGGAAAAATCATCGGTGCGCACCACTTCCTGGCACGCCCCGCTGCGCACCACCTTCGGGAAAAACGACCCTATCTCCGCCAGCTTCGGCAGCATCTTCACCTTTTCAAAGAACCCCTGCGGCGATTGCATATCGATAAACGAATGCACCCGCTCCGCGATCTCTTCCAGCGACTCCACTTCCAGCGCCAGGCACATCCGCTTCAGCGTGCCCACCAGATTGGTCACCACCGGCACCCGCGATCCCTTCGGCCGCTCAAACAGCAGCGCCGGCCCGCCGGCCTTCACCGTGCGATCCGATATCTCCGTGATCTCGTACACCGGATCCACTTCAATATCGATCCGGCGCAGCTCATCCTTCTTGTCCAGCGTGTTTATGAAGTCCCGCAAATCCCGGTACGCCACTTCCCCTCCGCCTGCTCTGATAAACGACCGCCAGCAACTTTATCACGGAGCCTGAACGCCCACGAACCTCAGTCCTGATTTGACCCGCGTTCGCTCTTGCCGCATAAAAGAGGGACAAGGAGCGCCTCCATGGACCCAAACCAGAAACTAAACTCGATGGGCCAGCCCGTGCCCGAGTTGCCCGTCGCGGATGTCGAGCGCGCCCAACAGCATTACCGCGACGCCCTCGGCTTTACGATTGGTTGGCTCTACCCCGGCAAAGAAATCGGCGCTGTCTCCCGCGATAAGGCGGTAATATTTTTTCGCCGGCGCCAGCCCCCATTCGAGCCCGCCATTCACTGGGTCTTCGCCGAAGATGTCGACGCCTGGTATCGGGAATTGCAATCGTCCGGCGCAAACATCGTGGATCCTCTGGAGAAAAAACCCTGGGGCTTACGTCAGTTCACCGTCAGCGATCTCGACGGAAACCTTTTCTATTTCTACCATGACGAACCAAAC
Source organism: Acidobacteriota bacterium (assembly GCA_003156635.1). Classification (GTDB taxonomy): domain Bacteria; phylum Acidobacteriota; class Terriglobia; order Acidiferrales; family UBA7541; genus Palsa-295. The sequence continues at coordinate 8,675 of PMHK01000262.1, forward strand.
GCGAAATAACCAGTGGGAGCCCGCGCCATGACCAGCCCAGCCAGACCAGTTGCCCCGCGCTCTATCCTCCATTCGACAGAGGCCCAATTGTTCGTGGCCGATATCCAAGCCTCCTGCGCTTTCTACACCGACAAGCTGGGATTCGCGGTCGCCTTCGTCTATGGCGATCCGCCATTCTACGGGCAGGTCACTCGCGACCATGCACGTCTCAATTTGCGCGCGATTGACGAGCCGGTCTTCGCCGGAGATATCCGCGAACGCGAGCAACTGCTCTCCGCCACGCTCACCGTCGCGACCCGCGCTGAAATCGAACAGCTTTTTTTGAGTTATCAATCCGTGGGAGTGCCCTTCCAACAATCACTGCAGAAAGAATCATGGGGCGCCCGAACCTTCGTCGTCCGCGATCCCGATGGAAATCTCGTTCTCTTTGCCGGCCCAGCGGATTGAAGTGGCTCGTGCGATTGAAGTAGCGGGGCGAACTTGGAAGCAGTCGCGGCGCGTGATTTTACTTATGAGAAGCCGAGGCTTCCGGCTCGGCCATCGGTCTTACGCTCGGCGCGGACGGCCTCGTTAGCTGCATCACCATCTGCCGGTAGCGAGCCACCAGCGGGTTATTGGAATTCGCCACCAGGGGGATACCCAGCTTTACCGCGTCGCTCACCTGCCGATAGTCATTCGGCAATTGCGCAAAGAACGTCTGCCGCAGCGAACTCTCATGCCGGAAGATCATTTCTTCGTCATTCTGCCGCGCGCGGTTGATGACAATCCGAAAATGTTCGCGCTCCAATCCCGCCGAATCCACCGCCTCCAAATAACGCCTCAGCATCCCCAGTGCCAGCTCGCTAGGCTCCGACACCAACAACAAAGTCCCCGCCGCTTGCAGCACCCGCGCCCATTCCGCCGCGTTCACAAACCCTAAATCCACAATCACAAAGTCGTAAGCCGCCTGCGCCATCTCCAAAATATGCAAAAGTCCATCGATCGTCGCCCGCTGCCGCTGCTCCGCCGTCAACGCCAGGTGCCGCGCGCCCAGCAGCATATCCACCCCAATCTTATGCCGCGTCATCAAACTCGCCAGCACCGCCGCATCCAGCCGCGCCCCACGATCCAGTGCGTCGAGCAACGTAAATCGCGGCTCAATATCCAGCATCAACGCAATCTGCCCGAACGGCCGCGCCAACTCCAGCAACGCCGTGCGCTTCTTCGTCAGCTGCGCGATCTGCGTCGCCACATTCAGCGCCACCGTAGTCGTCCCCGCCCCACCCTTCGAACCCGTAACAATAATCGTCTGTTCAGCCACCAGAATTAACCTCGTGTTCAGCAGGTCCCGTCATCGCATCCGCCCAATGTCGCCGCCCGATCGCCTTTCCAGTCGTTGTCGTTGCCGTTGCCTTTGCCCTTCCGGGTCCGGGTTTAGACCCAACATTCTTCGCCATAACAAGACTCACGCCGAAAAGTACTTGCGCCTGTAGCGGCC
>PMHK01000262.1:10288-10501 GCA_003156635.1 Acidobacteriota bacterium
CACCGCGGCGCCCCTGCTTCATTTTGAATCATCGGCACACCACCAGAAATTCTTCAGCAGGTTTTTAAAGGAGTTGACCGCAATCCCAAGCCCAGCCACGCGCGCGCTTCCGCACCACCGCCGCCCGCGTTCCGGCCCAGCTCTTTTCGTACCCAATCGCAATTGTGTATAATCCCTCTCAGCATCACCCCGAGCGGGCGTCGTACAATGGCA
>PMHK01000257.1 GCA_003156635.1 Acidobacteriota bacterium
TCGGCAGCGATTTCAATTACGACTATCACGTTTCGTTCACGGCGGGAGAAAAAGCCAGCGGCAAGGTTTATTACAACTACGAGCGGACCGAATTTCCAGCCGATGAAGCTCCGGGAGCCAGCGTCTTCGCCAAAGACGCCGCTGGCAACGTCTTTCACACCTATTCCACCTTCGCGCGCGGCCTCGACATCATGCTCGGCGTCTACAATTTTTTGGACATGACGCCCAAGGGTCGCGACGAGGACGGCCTGGCCTACTCCATGTCCTGGGTTCGCCACCACGATCGTTACGACCAGGGGTATGTGGTTGGCAAAAGCGCGGGGTATCAGCAGCCCAGGAAAATTGACTCGTCGTGCTGTTCCGGTGAGCATCAATCTTAAAACGTTTAGGGACGATTGGGCTGGCGGCGCGCTATGCGCCGCTAGCCAATCTCTTTAANNTTTAAGCCGCTTTCTTACGAATCAGTTTGTAAATGAAGAGCAGTACGATCGCACCGACCACCGACATGATGAATCCCGCCGCTTGCCCGTCCTGATACCAACCCAGGAATCGTCCCAGATACGTCGCCAGCAACGATCCCGCAATTCCCAAAGCCATCGTAATCCAGATTCCTCCGCCATCTTTCCCGGGCATCAGCAGTTTGGCCACCGCGCCCACCACCAGGCCGATGAGCAATTCCCACAGTAGGCTGAACATGACTTCCTCCTCGCCAGAAGATGCGCTGTTCATACCACGAACGCTTCCCGCGGTCGAGATTTAACCAGGGACCAAAGCCGGTGGAACTCCGCCAGAAAAGTTTTGAACGAATAGCAGCGAGTAGGCAGGTACGTCCAACCCCGAAGAAATTCCTTCGGGGCTGAACTTACGTTTGCCTTACGTTCCACTAGCCGGGCGTGCGGCAACCGCGGCGCGGAAATGCGTTGCCGTTAGTTCAAGGGGCGGGAGACTCACCGTTCCCTCGTCTGCAATTTCCGCGCCGCTGCTTTCACGCTTCGGCTTGTGGTCCGTACACTCACGCACCGCGAAGAGCATTTCTACTCTTCGTCCTCTTTCAGCACGATTTCGAATTCGCGCTGGTCTTCGGTTGGTCCGCCGGGCGTGATGAATCCGGCGGCGCGCTTCGAGCCGCGCGGGGCGATGGTCCAGGCGATCTTCTCCATGTCGTCAAGCGTGGACGCATTCTTCGCGACATGGCTGGAACATTCGCGAACGGCGAACGGCAGGATCCGCTGCGGTTCCCACGTCGCCCGGCACAGCATCAGGATTTCGCTTTCGCGATAGCCCTTGACGATGTGCGCACGAGTGCAGGTCTCACACAGCGACGGCCCGTGCATCGGGGTTCCGTTTTTTACATTGAAACTCATGGCTTTCTCCTTTCTGAACCGCCGTATGCGCATGGCAAGACTCGGCGTTTCCTTTTAGTCGGCGCGCACACCTATCCCTGTGCGCACGCAGCGGCGTCTCAGCGCGAAACTGCGCGTTGACCTAGAAATCGAACCGCGGCGTGGACACCCCGGCCCATGAATGAAAATGAGCTACGGTTGAAAACTGGGAATCGTTACCGGAAAGGGCTGAAAACCATCTGGCCACAATCCCAGCGTAGCGTTTTGGCCGCTAGCCCTAACCGCGAATTGTGTTTGTCTATCGTCATTCCAAATGTTCTCCAACTGTCGCGAGTGTAGGCCAGCGGCAGAAATCCGGCAAGCGCAAACCGTCCAATCGCCAGAATTTCAGCTTGAACGGCTCTTGCCCGACGCGAGTGGAAAATTTCCGCCGCCGAAATGGGCGCCAGGAGACCGCGCAATCCGGTTCGTACGCTACGCTTGCGGCTCCGGAGATTTTTCCTTGGCGNNGCACCCGCCGCAGGTCCAACTTACCGCTGCCCAGGTGGGGCAGCTCTTCGATCTGGAAAAATTGGTTGGCCCGCGGAATCCACAAATTCGGCAGGTCCGAATTCGCCAGCTTTTCGATCACCGGCTTCACTTCCTCCGGCGCCAGCGTATGCAGCACCACCAGCCGCTCGCCTTTCTTCCCGTCCGGCACGCCCGTCACTACAAATGATTTCTCCGGCGTTTCCGCCAGCTCGTTCAACTTCTCTTCGATCTTGATGTGCGGCACCATTTCGCCGCCGATTTTGCTGAACCGGCTCAGCCGGTCCGTAATCGTCAAAAATCCGTCCTCGTCCTCCGCCGCAATGTCTCCCGTCGTGTACCAGCCATCGCGTAGCACTTCCGCCGTCTTTTCCGGCTTGCCCAAATATCCCTTCATCACGTTCGGCCCGCTAACCAACAGCAGCCCGGGAGTATCTGTCGCCAAGCGCTCCCGCGTTTCCGGATCGACGATCCGCACACTGATTCCCGGCAGCGGGTGTCCAATGCGCCCGCGCTTCGCGCCCACCTGCAGAAATCCCGGCGCGCGAAAATCCCGCGTATTCACCGCAATCACCGGCGAACATTCCGTCGCGCCGTAACCTTCCAGCGGCCGAATCCCAAACCGATCTTCGAACGCCAGCGCTGCCGCATCCGAAAGTTTCTCCGCCCCGACTACCACGAATTGCAAACTCCCGAAATCCTCAGGCAAACACCGCCGCGTGTACTGCTGCAGAAAAGTCGGCGTCGTCAGCAAAAACGTAACCTTGTAGTCGCGGACCATCTCGCTTACCGCCACCAGATCGATCGGGCTCGGATGAAACGCCACTCCCACCGCCAGAAACGCCGGCAGCCACAGCGTCACCGTAAACCCGAACGAATGAAAGAAAGGCAGCACCCCCAGCAGCACATCGCCTTTCGTCAGCATGAACGTCTGGCCCATCTGCTCGATGTTCGAAGCGATGTTGTAATGCGTCAGCATCACCCCTTTCGGGTCGCCCGTGCTGCCGCTGGAAAAAATTACGGTAGCCAGATCGTCCAGCGTCTTCGTTTTGCCGCCGCTCAGCGCGCGTTCCAGAATGTTTCCCGGCAGAAACCACATCAGCAGCGCCACTAAGCGCTCGCCCAATCCCGGCCCCGCCGCGACTTCTTCCAGCAGAATTTGCCTGCCTGGAACTTGCAGCGGAATTTTTTCCAGCAGCAACTTGGTGGTGATGACCGTCTGCAGCTGGCACTGCTCCGCGGACGACGCCAGCGTCTCGTTCGACGCCGTATAATTCAGGTTCACCGGAATCTTCCCGCTGATCGCCGCCGCAAAATTCACCAGTGCCCCGGGCACCGACGGAGGCAGCAGAATCCCCACCATTTCCTGCCCTTCCCAGGTTTTCCGCAGCCGCCGCGCCAGAAAAATCGCGCTCAGCAGCGCCCCACTCCAGTTCATCCGCGGCCGGCGTTTGTCGCCCATCGCGAACCGAAATGGATAATGGTGCGCCGTGCGGATGAACGACTCTGGCAGGGTATGCATCCGCGCTCGATGAAAACCAAACGCCTCAGTCTGCAATTGCTGCACCGCCGCGCGCACTTCAAACGACGTCGCGCTCGACGGCATCGGCTTGCCGAAACTCACCGTCACCGGGTACGGAATCCGCTGCGGCAGTTTCCACAGAAATCGCCCGCGCTCGTAACTGAAAATGCTACCCCACACTCCGTCCAGATGAACCGGAATAACCGGCGCGCTCGCTCCGTCCTTCTCCGCGCCTTTCATGATCCGTTCCATGCCCCGGCGGAAGGGAAGCAGTTGCCCGATGCGCGTAATCTGCCCCTCGGCAAAAATGCACACAATTTCGCCGCTGCGAATCGCCTCGCTCGCCGCACGCAGCGAATGAATCATGTCCCGCGGTCGCAGCTGCGACGAAATCGGAATCGCTCGGATCATTTTGGCGAAGGGCTTGATGTAGGGCTGGTCGTAAATATCTTTGAAGATCAGGAAACGCACCGGTCTGCGGCTCGCCCCCATCAACAGCAGCGCATCCACCAGCGACATGTGATTGGAGACCAGCAGCGCGCCGCCGGTGCGGGGGAAATTCTCCCGGCCAACCACGCGCAGCCGGTAAATGGTGTGGGTCAGCAGCCAAACGATCACGCGGATCATGGTGTGATTTTCACCGGCCGCCGTTCATTCGTGCCAGGGATCATCGCTGAATCAATCTTCGGCCTTCATCACTGGCTGCGAACGCACCTGGTAGTAGCAGTAGAAACACAGCACGGTCATGATCCCAGTCAGACCCGCGCCATCCAAAAATACTCCCGCCGGCGTCTGCCGAAAAACCGTGGAAAAAAGATAGTAAGCTGCCGCCGCGAAAAACACTCCGATGAACGAAAGCAAATTTGCCGCTGCGATCACGCCCCCGCGATGCGCCGGTTCGGGCCGGTGTTGAATCAACGCGTTCAACGGCACTGCAAAAAATCCCCCGAAAAATCCCAACGCCGCCAGATGCGCCGCCGCGCTGTGCACCGAATGTCCGGAAGGGTAGAGCAGTGCGCCAAAAATCGTCATGCCCAGCGCGCCGATCGGAATCAATCGAATATCAATTTTCCCGCGCGACGCGTATCCTGCCACCACGCTGCCCACGCCGATTCCGATTCCCACCGCCGCCTGCAGATAACTGATATGCGCTTCGTTCACGTGCAACGTGTCGTGCCCGTAAACCACAATCGTCAATTGCAGGAGCGCCGCGAGAAACCACAGGTAAACATTCCCGAAGACCGCCCAGTTCAAGAGCCGGTCCGCGTTCACCGCTTTCATCTGCGTCGCTAGGTCCGCCAGTGGATTCCAGCGGAACTTCTTCCCAGGATCCGCGGCTGGCACGTGCGTGATCCCAAAACTCGTCGCTAGTCCAAACAGCGTGCAGCCCAGCAATACCAATCCCGACAAATATTGCCGCCCGCGAAAATGGTCCGCCAGGTAACCCGCCGCCATCACCGCGCCAATGCTCCCGATAAACGTCCCCAGTTCGATGATTCCATTCCCCCACGACAGCTCGCGGTCGGGAAGCACCTCCGGCAGCAATCCGTATTTTGACGGGCCGAACAGCGCGGACTGCGTGCTGATCAGGAAAACCGCCGCGCACTCCAGCGGCAGATTGTTCAGCCACAGCCCCAGAATCGTCACCAGCATCACGAAAATTTCCATCACCTTCGTGCCGATCACCACGCTCCGCTTGCTGTAGCGGTCCGCGAAATATCCGCCGGTCAGCGAGAACAGCACGAACGGCACCGCGAACAGCGCGCTGACGATCCACACGAACCGGTCCCGCACGTGTTTCGGGAAATTCATCTCGACAATCAGATAAATGACCAGAAACTTGATCGCGTTATCGTTGAACGCGTTCTGGAACTGCGTGACAATCAGGCTCCAGAAGCCCAGGCGCCACGCGCGGTTTTCGCCGGAATGGGATGCCACCGGATGTGGCGGATCAGAGGTTGCTAGTTTGCTCACGATGAGAGGGGCCCCGCCGCAACCTAACATCTTTTAAAGAGTGGAACAAATCCAGCCGCGCCCGTAATTGCTCCAGCTGCACCCGGCACGCCCGCTGCCGAGGCCCCTGTCGGCCCCAAGAGATTTATGTTGCAATGACAACATTTCTATGTTGTAATAGCAACATTGGAGGGCAACATGAGTGAAATTCTCGATATCATCCTTCGCCGCCGGGCCGTTAAAGTCTTCGATCCCGTCGACATTTCCGTGGAAACGCGCGATCAAATCCTCAAAGCCGCCAGCGTCGCCCCCTCCAGCTTCAACTCCCAGCCGTACCGTTTCTATTGGGTCCAGAGCCCGGAGAAACTCAAACGGGCCGCCCGGCTCTGCTTCGGCCAGAAACCTGCCGCCACCGCCTCCGCTTTGGTCGTCGCCGTCGCCGACATTGCTTCCTGGCGGGAAACCGCGCAAGCCGAAATCGCCTGGATGCGCACCGCTGGATTTTTTTCAGCTGAAAAAATCGCGGAAGCCGAGAAGCGAATGAAAGTGGGCAAATGGTTTTTCCTGCAGGGCTGGTTCGGAATCTTCGGCATTCTGAAATTAATGATTCTGCGCACCATTCATCTCTGGACCATCACCGGCACCATTCCGGTGGCCCGCAAGGGCATGTTCAAGTGGGCCGGCAAGAGCGCCGCGCTGGCCTGCGCCAATTTAATGATCGCCGCCGAAGCCCTCGGTCTCAATACCTGTCCCATGGAAGGCTTCGACGATCTGCGCCTGGCCCAGCTCGTCGGTCTCTCGCCGAAGAACCACGAAATCCTCATGGTCATCGCCGTCGGCAAGAAATCCGCCGAACACCTTGACCGTCCGCAGTGGCGCCGGCCGCTCGAATCCACGGTGACCGTGCTATGAACATCGTCGATAAAAATGAAATCCCGCCCGAAATCATGCAGGACTCCGTACTTCTCCATCTCGCCGCAGCCTATTCGGCCATCGCCAAAAAAATGGAAAAGAAAACCAGGTGCTCGCAAACTCGTGGCTTCATCATGGCCGCTCTGCGCGGTGGCGCGGCTCTCAATTCCAATCAAATTGCCAAACGTCTCAGCCTCGATCGCACCGTCGTCCATCGCGCCATCAAGACCATGCTGCGCGAAGGCCTGCTCACCGAAAAGAAAGCGTCGTCGGGCAGGGGACTACTGGTTCAGCTCAGTGCCAAGGGGAACTCCAACCGCGAAGTCATGATCAAATACCGCCGCGCGTTAGACGCCAAGTTGAAGGAAAAATTAACGACGCCCGAAATTTCCAGGCTGATCCAAAATTTAAAAGCAGTCGCCGATCTGGATTTCTAAGGAGCACGGAAAGGACCAGCCGCGAATCGCTTGCCTCACTCACTCCTGCCGCAACGCGCTCATCGGATCCNNACCCCAACCATCAACGCAAAAGTTGCTGGCTCGATCGAGCGCACTCCCGGCACGTAGCTCTGCAGCAGTCGCGCCGCCACCACGCCTCCGGCCACTCCCACGCCCACTCCAGCCAAAATCATGATCCCGCTCTGCCGCATCACCATCCCCAGAACATCCTGCGCGCTTGCGCCCAGCGCCATGCGCAAACCAATCTCCGGCACGCGCTGGCCGGTCAAATACGCCAGCACACCGTAAATCCCGATGCACGCCAGCACCATCGCCAAGGCCGCGAATATTCCCAGGACCATCATCATAAAGCGCTGCCGCGCCAGCGAAGCCGCGGCCAGCTGCTCCAAAGTGCGAACCTCATACAAAACCTGATCGCCGGTCACGCCGCGCACCGCACCACGCAGGGATTCCAGCACGCTGAGCGGTGCAGCGTTCGTTCGCACCGCGATCGACGTGAGTTCGGACCAGCGGCCCAGCAGCGCATCCGGCACCTGCGCAAACGGATAATAAAATTGCGCGCGCACTTGCGCCTGATCGTCTCCCGCCAGTCCCCAATACCGCACATGACCAACCACGCCCACGACCCGCGCCACGTCCGACCCCGCAGTACCGGAAGCAGCCCCGGAGCTAAACGGACTACCCGCATCCGGAATCCACAACCGCCTTCCGACCGGATCCTCGCCGCCAAACGCTTTCTGCGCCAACACGTCGTCAATCACCACCACGGCTTCGTTGCCCAGGCGGTCCTGTTCGTGGAAGAAGCGCCCCTTCAATAGCGGTATGCCCATCACCTGCAAATAATCGGGCGTCACACTCGTCGCCAGCGCCAGCGGCAGCTCGTTCGGCGCCGGCAGGTCCGCGCTCGTCCAGTAGCTCACTTGGTTGTTGCCTTCGCGCATCGGCACGGTATCGACCGTCGCCACCGACCGCACTCCCGGCACCTGCTGCGCACTCTCTAGAATTTCCTTCCACGCCGCGCGAATTCCCGCCGGATTCGCCATCGTGCCCGGGGACAGCGCCACGCGCGCCACCAATACGTTTTGAACATTTACTCCCGGGCTCAGCGACGACAAACGCAGCAGCGTCCTTCCCAAAATTCCCGCCGAAACCAGCAGGATCACCGCAATCGCGATCTCGCCAATCACAAAACTTCCGTGTAGCCGGCGTGCTCGCGGACCAACCGACCGCGCTCCGGTATGCACCGCGCGTTCCAGATCGCGGCTGCGCAGGCGCAACGCCGGCGCCAGCCCAAAAATCAAACCACTCAGCAATGAAATCCCCACTGCAAACAACAACACGCGCCAATCGAGGTGAACTTCCTCCGCCCTCGGCAAATCCCCGGGCCAAAATTTCACAAATTCGGTGACGCCCGCCATCGCCAGCAACACGCCCAGCGCCCCGCCGCACAATCCCAGCAATCCACTTTCCGTCAGGCACTGCCGCACCAATCTGTTCCAC
>PMHK01000260.1 GCA_003156635.1 Acidobacteriota bacterium
AGATCGCAATTCTTGCGTTGGGCTCGATGCTCGTGGCATTCAACATTGGCTTGCTGGCAATCACGGTTCCAAGCACCCTAAGACTATTGAAAAACCAGGCGATTGTAACAGCCCATGCTAACTCCCGATTGACGCGGTGGTCTCAATGGGTCGNNTTACGCAATATCTTCTTGAGGCTGCGGAGCGGCCATTCGTTTTATATTCTCTCCGACACACGTTTGTAACCCGCCTCGGTGAATCCGGTTGCGACGCATGGACGCTGGCTCGGATTGCCGGGCACAGCAATATCTCTAGGTCGAGTCGGTATGTTCATCCATCAGAGAATGCAGTTTTAGACGCCATGGCGCGATTAGGTGGGCACAAATCCAGGCACAATCAAAATCAGGCGCTCGAATTGAACGTTGCGAACGATGACACAGGCGACGTAAACTGAACCAGTTCCGGCCAATGCGCCCGTAGCTCAGCTGGANNGGGCGCACCACTTTCTTCCTGATTGAAAACAAAAGCCTTCACAGACTTTTGCCTGAGGCTCCCGCGCGCGAGAAATTGCACAATCGTTGCACACGGAGTCGCGACGGTCCAGACTCGTGTGTGATTCGGATGAGGTGCAAAGACCAGATTTCTCCTCCGGATCCGAACAGTCAGAATCGGCAGCCGCCGAGCTCCTGTCGGTTTCGCATCCGCTTCAAGGTAACAATCGCAGTGGTGTCGCGATGAGGTCTATCAGAACCAACAGACCTTTACCAAAATCGACCGGGCTGCACTTTTACGTCGGCGGGACGGGCTCCCCCATCGTTCGCAATCGCTTTCCCCACAGCAATCCTGTTGAGAGAGCAGCTAGCAAAGATGCGCAAGTCAAATTGACGACAACAACAGTAATGGCGACGTGCATGACAAAGCTCCTTGCTAAGCATTCTCTTGATCCGCTTCCTGCTTCCGCCAGCTTCGGATAAATTCGGCTTCGATAAAGAGAGTTTGATGGCGTTACTGGACAATACCCGATAGTTTCCGTATAGCGCGTTTATCGGGCCTCGGTGACAGATCCTCCGTCGCCCGTTCTTATCCCGGCCCGGCTAAACCAACCCTGGTAGCCACATCGAGAGGTAGCGGTACCTATCAGCTACGNNTCGCCTTTATTAGAATCTTTTGATAAAGTGCCGCGCTGGGTAATATCGCAATCCGATTCCTAGGAGGTTCACATGCAAGATTTAGACTTGCGTCCTTTGTCGCTTGGGGAAATCCTCGATCGGACCTTTACCCTCTATCGTCGGAACTTTCTACTTTTCGTTGGTATCATCGCCATTCCCCAATTGATGACCCTCGCCTTTAATCTGACGCGAACGATGTGGGGCGCGTCGGCCACGCGCCAGGCCGCGTCCAGTGGACTGATTGCCCTCGGAGTTGTAGGCATCATCGTAGGGTTCATCGTCTATTTTGTGGCCTATCTGTTTGCCCATGGCGGCACGGTGTTCGCCGTCTCCGAACTCTATTTAGGACGCGCCACCTCCATCGGCGCCTGCTTGCGGCGCATGCGCGGTCAGGCCGGATCTCTTTTTGGCGTTTTGATGCTGCAGGGGCTGGCGACACTCGCGGGCCTGATTTTCTTTATCGTGCCCGGCATCTATATCGCCTGCCGCCTCAGTACCACCATCCCGGCGGCCCTGCTCGAAAATCTGGGCCCGAGTGAATCCTTGAGCCGGAGTTACGCGCTGACTAAAGACAACGCGGGCCGTGCGTTTGTCATTTACTGCCTGTACTTCGCGGTGTTCTATGGATTATTTCTGCTGTTGGCGGCGCCGTTTCTTTTCGGCGTGGCCACGTCCATAAAAAACCCGGCCATGGCTCGCACCTGGCTGGCCTGCAGTCAGCTGGGGAGTTTTTTTGCGACGGTTCTGGTCACCCCTATTTTCACGATTGCCACCACTGTGTTTTATTATGATTTGCGGGTTCGCAAGGAAGCCTTCGACTTGCAAATCATGATGAATCCAAATGAAGCGATCGCGCCCTCTGCCACCGGATTGCCTTCGATGCTCTCGTGAGTCGTGCGGCCCAGCGCATCGGCGACCACGAATGAACCTGCGCGCATTTTGCATTCTTGTTTTGCTATGCGTTTCCGCCTGCTGCGTCGCATCCGGCGGCCCGCAGGCCGCGGACCCCTCGCGCTCGGCAAGCTCAACTGGCCAGGCCTACGACCTCGCTTCGTTTTCCGCCGAATTGAGCCGCCTGGACCAAATCCTTCAGGCCAAGCCCTCGCCCGAAAAAATCGCCGAGTTTCGTAGGGAGCTCCCGGCCAGTTGGGAAGTGTCCACGCCGCACCGAATTTTTTCCATTTCCACCAAACCGCTGCAAGCGCAACTGCACGGCTCGTCGCCCATGAAAGCGGCATTTTGGATCGAGCACCTGCAGGTCGAAATCGAAAGTTTCCGGACCAGCACCGGATCTTCCGTTGCCGCCCAGCAGGAACTCGACAAGATCCTGGCTGGCCCGCAATTCTCCGGGGTGCGCCCGCCAACCCCCTGGGCTCTGCTTCGCGAGCGAATCGAAGCGTGGCTCGAGAGACTGCTGCTCAAGCTGTTTGGCGGCATTTCCCGGCATCCCATCGGCGCCCAGATGCTCTTCTGGCTCGCGCTGATCGCCGGCGTCGGCTTCGTGGCCCTCCAGGTTTTCCGCTACTTCAACACTCAAGATGGCCTGGGCGCGTTCCGGCCGGAATCGTCGGTCGTGGCCAGCCGCAGCTGGCAGGATTGGATTCGAGTAGCCCGCCAGGCGGCCGCTGCCGGTGATTTCCGCGAAGCGGTGCATTCCGCGTATTGGGCTGGAATCGCACGCCTGGAAGAAACCGGCGTGTTGCCGCGCGACCGCACCAAAACGCCGCGTGAATATCTTCGGCTGGCCAATACGCCGCCGCGTCCTTCCACCGTCAGCCCGCCGCGGATCTATGCCGAACCCTTGGCGGCTTTGACCCAACGCCTCGAACGCATCTGGTACGCCAATCGCACCGCCAGTTTGGACGACTTTAACGACTCGCTACGCCAATTGGAGGCGCTCGGATGCCCCTTGGAGTAGTCGAGTCCGACCGCAAGCTGCTTATCGCCGGTGGCGCGCTCCTGCTCCTCCTGCTGGGCGCTTCGGTTGTTTTCGCGCCGCCGACGAATACGCTGCCCTCACCCATCCCTTCGACCTATTCCTCCCAATCCGACGGCGCCGAAGCCGCCTACACCCTGCTCGTGCGGCTGCACTACCCGGTCCGCCGCTGGGAAGATCCGCCGACGGAACTGCCCGGCGATGCCGATGCCGCCAACGTTCTGCTGATTCTGGCCGACCCCACCGAGACGCCCTCGGCCAAAGAGCGCGTGGCCATTTTCGATTTTGTCGAGCTGGGCGGCCACGTCTTGTTCACCGGACGGAATATCCGCCAATTTTTCCCCGCCGCCGATATTTCAGAAGCTACGCCCGATCCCACTTGGACGTCGTACTCGCCCAACCTACCGAGCGGCGCCGCGCACGATGCGGCGCGTATCAGCATTCAGCCCGAGGCGTACTGGGGAAATCTCACGGAAGAGCAACTCGCCATCTACGGTGCCCCCGAATCCACGGCTGTCGTTTCCTGGACCCAGGGCGACGGCTCGGTTACCTGGTGGGCCGGGCCCACGCCCCTCACCAATGCCGGCATCTCTCGCGACGACAATCTCACTTTCTTTCTGAATTCCGTTTCCAATTGGTCGAAAGACTCCCATTACCACATTTACTGGGATGAATATTTTCACGGCCAGCGCAGCTCGCTGTGGAGCTACGCGCGCAGTACCGCGCTGGTTTGGGGCCTGCTGCAAATCAGCCTGCTCGCCGGAGCGGTGCTGCTGACCTTCAGCCGCCGTAGTGGTCCGGTGTATGCGCCGTCCGTCCGCTCCCGCTTGTCGCCGCTCGAGTACGTGGACACGCTCGGTGGTCTGTATCAGCGCGCCGGGGCCGCGTCCGCCGCCGTTTCCGTTTCGTATCTGCGGCTGCGTTATTTGCTCGCCCGGCAACTGGGGCTGCCGAACGATTTACCAGACGCCGAACTGGCGCGTTCCGCCGAAGAACGTCTGGGTTGGAAGAATTTCGCCTCGGAAAATATTCTGGGCCGCGCTTCGGGCGCCAGCCGCGATTTGAACCTGCGCAATCGCGAAGCCCTGGAGTTGGTCCGGGGGTTGGAACGCTACACCGCCAAGCTCGAAGCCCACTCGCAATTTCGTCAGGAGAAAACCTAATCGTGGAACACTTGTCCGCACTGGCAACGCAGGTTCGTACCGAATTGTCGAAAGTCATCATCGGCCAACGCGACGTGGTCGATCAATTGGTGCTCGTGCTGGTCTGCGGCGGCCACGCGGTCATGGAAGGCGTTCCCGGACTGGCCAAGACCCTCACGGTCAAATCGCTGGCGCGCATCTGCGGCCTCGGCTTTCAGCGCGTGCAGTGCACCGCGGATCTGATGCCTTCCGACGTGACCGGTACCAATGTCTTCGATTTGAGCAAAAACACTTTTTCCATGCATCGTGGTCCCGTGTTCACCGACTTGCTGCTGGTCGATGAAATTAATCGCACCTCGCCGCGCACCCAAGCCGCGCTGCTCGAAGCGATGGAAGAGCGCCAGGTCACCATCGACGGGACCCGCTACCCGCTGCCCGAAAACTTCACGGTCTTCGCCACCCAGAATCCCATCGAGTTTGAAGGCACCTATCCGCTGCCGGAAGCGCAACTCGATCGCTTCCTGCTGAAAATTCACGTGGGCTATCCCTCCGCGGAGGACGAAATCGAAATCCTTTCGCGCTACGAAATGGGATTCGATCCCCGGCGGCTGAACGAAATTGTTTTGGCGCCGCTGGAGCCCGCGCTTCTGGCCGCCGCACGGCGGGAAGTCGAAAGCGTGCGCGTCGAGCCGGCGCTGCGTTCCTATGTGGTTTCGCTCGCGCGGCGCACCCGCGATTGGCCTTCGATTTCTCTCGGCGCCAGCCCTCGCGCCGTCATCGGCCTGTTTTTTGTGGCTCGCGCGCTCGCCGGAATGGACGGCCGCGACTACCTGTTACCCGACGACGTAAAAAATGCGGCGCTGCCCGTATTGCGTCACCGCATTTTGCTGAAACCGGAAGCCGATCTGGAGGGCCTGACTTCCGATCAGGTCATCCGCCAGGTGATCGGCGCCGTGGAAGTGCCTAAATAAGCGAACCTAAATGAGCGAACCAAAGTGAGCCTCGCGCCATGAACGAGCCGCGACCCTTTGCTCCTCCGAAAATTGTCGCCCCGTTTCAGTCTTTGGGCCGGCTGCCTTTCGGTTTCGGTCCACGATTTTTCGTTGTGCTGCTCCTGGGCCTGATCTGGATTGTTCCGGCCTGGTGGTCGCCGCGGATGATCGGGCTGCTTTTTTTGTGGGATGCCCTGGCGCTGGTCGCTTTCGTTTTCGACGCCGTACGGCTTCCCCGCCCCCACGAACTGGAAGCGTCTCGCCTCTGGGAACATGCCCCTTCGCTCGCCACCCCCTCCGAAATCGAGCTGGCCATTGAGAACTCCGCCAATGTGACGATTCGCTGCGCCCTGATTGACCAAACGCCCGTTTCGTTTCGCATTTCCCCGCCGGTCCTGGAAATGCTCGTACCCGCGCGCGCCCGCCAAAAAACCACTTATCCGATCTTGCCTCGCCAGCGCGGCGACGTTCGCCTCGGCCGTCTGTTTGCCCGTTATCAAACCGCGCTCGGGTTTGCCCAGCGCTGGGCCGCCGCCGAGCTTTCGCAGGTGGCTCGCGTCTTGCCCGACCTCGAGCAGGCTCGGCAACACGCCTTGTACCTGATCCGCACCAAACAAGTGGAAATGGAAAAACGCCGTAGGCGCCAACGCGGACACGGCCGCGAATTTCAAAGTCTGCGCGACTATCGTCAGGGCGACGATTTACGCGATGTTTGCTGGACGGCAACCGCGCGCCGCCACCATCTCACCACCCGCGTTTTCGAAATCGAGCGCAGCCAGGTCGTGTGGATTGTGCTCGACGCGGGTCGCCTGCTGCGAGCCCAGGTGCAGCAGCAAGGTACCGAGCTGCGTCTATCCAAGCTCGACTACGCCGTCAATGCCGCGCTCTCGCTGGCCCAGGTCGCTACCCAGTGCGGTGACAAAGTCGGCCTGATCGCCTATGGCCGGTCCATCCAGCAGAGTATCCCCGCGGCTCGCGGCGCGGTTCATCTGCGCACAATCGTCGATGGTCTCGCGCAGGTTCGGGGAGAAGCTTCGGAAGCCGACCACTCCGGCGCAGCGCGCGCCCTGCTCACGGAACAACACCGCCGCAGCCTGGTCGTATGGATCACCGACTTCGCCGAGACGCCTACCGTCCCGGAAGTGATCGAATACGCCATGCAAATTACGCGGCGACATCTGGTCGTTTTCAGCGCGATGAATCAGCCCGATCTCACCCATCTCGCGCAATCCGTTCCGCAGAATTTCAAGGACATGTACCGCCATGCCGCGGCTCTGGAAATTTCGCATCGGCGCGATTTGCTCTTGCGCGGGCTCCGCCAGCACGGCGTTTTCGCCTTCGAACTGGTTCCCGGCCTGCTGGCCTCGTCGCTGGTGAATCAGTACCTGGATATCAAAGAGCGGAATCTACTGTAGGGCGCGGGGGCCTGGTGCGTGCCATGAAGAAAAGATATGTCATCAGCGCGGCAAACAGCACCGCGGCCAGACTGAACTTTATCGCGATGGGCACCGCGCTCGGCGAAAAAAATCCCTCGATCACGCCCGCGACAATCAGCATCGGAACCGTACCCAGCAAAAGCCGCGTCGCTCGTCCGCCGGCTTCCTCCAGCGAAGCGCGCCTCGGCAGCAGCCCCGGAAATAACAGGCCCCGCGCAATTTCCAAGCCCGCGCCTCCGGCGATAAAAATAGCCGGCAACTCCAGCACGCCGTGCGGCGCCACAAAACTCCACAGTTGCAAAGCCATTCCCGCGCGCGCCGTGGCCGCTCCGATCACGCCCAGCAGCAATCCATTCACCGCCAGCATCCAGATCGTTCCCAGGCCTCCCGTGATTCCCAGCGCGAACATGCTGAAAGCCACCGAAAGATTGTTGGTCATGATTCCGGAAGACGCCAAAGGCTTAATCGTGACGATCGAATCGGTCCACATGTGGTGTTGTTCAATGGTTTCAATCATCGCCGGGCCCAGCAGCCGGTACGCGAAGGACGGGTCGCGCAGCGTCAACATCCACGCGGCGATCATCGTAACCAAAACCAGAGCCGCCGCCAGTAGAGTCTGCGGCAGCGTCTCCCGGAACAATTGTGGGTAGGTGTCGCGGTAGAATCGCACGATCGCGCTCACCTTGGGCTTGTGTCCCATGTATATCAAATTGTGGCTGCGCCCGAGGAGTTGGTTCAGGTAAAAGGTCAGTTGCCGGCTGCTCACATCTTCGCGCACCGTCCCGAGGTCCGATGCCGTTTGACGATACAATAGCCCCAGTTCCTTCAGCTCCTCGTGACTCAGCGTCGCGATGCCGTTGCCCGATCGCTGCACCAGGTGCTCCAGGCGCGCCCAATACGGTTTTCGTTTCTCCAGCCAACGGATGGTTATCATGTCTTTGAACCCGCCCGCCCCTCAAGATGGTCTGGTTTCGTTTGTCGACAAGCTTACCATCGAAACTCCGGAGCAGACTTCGCTCGATTTCGCCGTTGCCGGCATCGGCAGCCGTTTTATCGCGCTGGCCATCGACATGTTGATTCAGACGGCGATCGGGTTGGTGATTGGCATCGGTGGAGCATTTGCCGTCGTGGCGCTGGAGAAGATTTGGCCCGGGGCCGCTATGTGGGGTTTCGCGCTGCTCGGCTTGTTCTTCTTCTTTCTTTATTTCGGGTATTTCGCGCTCTTCGAAATCATCTGGAACGGCCAAACTCCCGGAAAACGCCGGGCGAAAATTCGGGTGATCAAAGCTTCCGGGCGTCCCCTGACTCCGGCGGAATGTATCGGCCGCAACCTGATGCGCATCGTGGACTGGATGCCCAGTCTCTACGCCGTCGGAATTGTGAGCGCGCTCCTCACCAAAGAAAACAAGCGCCTCGGTGACCTGGTCGTCGGCTCCCTGGTCGTTCGCGAGACCGCCTTCACCGACATCCGGCCCACCTGGCATCCCGCGCAGGACCCGGCTTTTTCCAATCTCCCGCCGCTCGGCGCGGTTCAGCTCAGCGCCGCCGATTGCGCCTTGATCGAATCCTTCCTCAGCCGTCGCTCCGACCTCGAGCCGAACGTGCGTTCCTCGATGGCGGACGGCATCCTTCGTCGCCTCAAGCCCAAGCTGACCCTTCCGGTAGAAAACACGCTGTCGACCGAAAAGCTCCTCGAAGCGATCATCCACGAACGCCGCACGACCGGCCGCTACACCTAGCCCTAGCGCAAGCTTCGGGCAACTAGTGAGCATTGCCAGACGATTAATTCCCTTTGCGGTTATCAGTCTTGCACAATGAAATCGGGGAAAGTGGCACGATGAAAAAACTCCTACTCAGGTCGGTGCTGGCGGCGGTTTTGATTGGTCCCGCTGTAACGTTTGTCTGGACAGTGGCTTCCACGCGGGTGACGGTCAAATACGAACCGGGAGTCAGCGAAGAAGAATTTAAAGCGTACAAAACCCGGTCAGTTTCTGAGCTAGACGCTTTTCTAAAGTCAAGGCAGGTCAAGTTCTCTCGCTCTCAATGGCTGCGAGAATCTATGGGTTTCGGTTTGCGCTGAACGCGCTTGAAGATTTTTCGGAGAATCCCGGCGCTATTGGCGGCGATAGCCAGATCGCCATCAGACTGTACGTCAGCCGGCAGGCGACGTCTGAGGCTTGGTTGATGTTGACAATGCGAGTGCCATCACGGCTCCCGCGTAGGAAGAGACTGAGGCAAAATCTCTTCCTCTACTTACCTATTCAGTGCTGGGGGAGAAATTTGTGTCGCTGGGAGACCAAAATAATTTCGCTCTTAGCGTTGCTAGCTCATACGGTGCTTAGTGCACGTTGTTTAGTGCGAAGGCGACGATCCTAGATGGGCCTTTCTCAGACCAGAGCGACTTCGCGATCGAAATCGGGCTTCTTCTCGGCGTGGAGCTTCAGGGCCACACCGCAAGCAGTCGCGATCCGCTCAAGCATGGCCAGGGAATGGCCTGTGTATTCGGCATCCTCCAAGCGAGCGATTACAGATTGCGTCGTGTCGATTCTCTTCGCGAGTTCCACTTGGGTCATATCAGCCTCTTCCCGCATTTCTCGGACCAAGAGTGCCAAGTCGATTTGATGCAAGGTTCGTTCAAAGCTTCTTCGGTACGTAGTGCCCTTGCGCATCTTGCGCTCAACGATTTCGGTGTGACGGTCACGTTTCATATTGCCAACTCCTTCAAAATGGCCTCTCGTTCTTTCACGGATACTGGATACCGGTTTCTGTGCTTTATCCAAACCTTCCTGAGCTGCTCCGCCCGCGCAAGCTCGGCGGGCGGCGTCTGCTCTGTCTTTTTCTGAAAGCCCGAAGTAATCACAATCAGCATTCCCGGCTGATAAAAGAACAGCACCCGAAAGATGCGGTCGAATTGTTTGACTCTTAGCTCGAAGATGTCATTCGTAAGCTTTTTTACAAACTTGCCTTGCATCCGGTTGCCATAAATACGCAGCCGCTCAATAAAAGCGTCCACGCGAGCAGCAGCATTGTCGTCCAGCGAATCCACGAATTCTCGGGCTGGCATACGTCCGTTTGGCAGCTCTACATATTCGATTCTGAACTCTTCTGCCGCAGGGCTCATTCGTGATCTCGCTTAATATAGCAACAATGCGATATAACGTCAAGGCTGAAAGTGTCTTACGCGCCAGCTACAAAGCGTTCGATTCTGGTAAGAGTTGAGATACTCTTCATGTCGTCGTAGCGAGCCTTGGACAAATAGGTGGTTCACGTCATTTCGTACTTGACAAAGTATACAGCATGGGTATTCTTGGGATGACTAAATATTCTATTTCAGAAGCCGCGCGGCAGTTGGGAGTTCAGCGACGAACTCTTTACAAGTGGATTCGAGAGAAGCACGTTCCAGCTCCGACTACGCAGATCGTCGCGGGCGTCCGCATCACCTATTGGACGGAAAAGGGCATGAAGAGACTAAGGGCACACAAGTCCGCATCGTATTGGGGCAGGGGTAAGAAACGCAACAGAACTAAAAAGGCCTCTCACTGAAGAGTTAAAGCGGGACGCGCGGGTGTTACCCACTGATGACGGTGCAAG
>PMHK01000185.1 GCA_003156635.1 Acidobacteriota bacterium
GAAGCGAACGAAGCGGCGATCATGCTTTCGCGCATGGCTTCGCCGAGCTATGACATCGTGGCGCTGCGGCACGCGTACTCCGGCGGCTCGGCGCTAGCAAAATCGGTTACGGCACAGTCAGCATGGCGCAAAGGCGGAGTGATCAGCGTAGGAATCTCGCACGCGGTGAATCCCTATTGTTATCGCTGCCCGCTGCACCTGACGTATCCATCGTGCGGCGTGGCTTGCGCCAATGATGTGNNATTGCGGCATTCATCGCCGAGCCGATTCAGGGCGTAGGCGGATTTATTACTCCGCCGCCGGAATATTTCAAGATCGTGCATCGCATTGTAAAAAATTATGGCGGCGCCTATATTTCGGACGAAGTGCAGACCGGTTGGGGCCGTACCGGAAAGAAATGGTGGGGCATCGAACAGTGGGAAGTCACGCCGGACATCATTACCTCGGCCAAAAGTATGGCCAATGGCACGCCCGTGGGTTTGACAATCGCGACCGCTGAGCTGGCAGATAAGTTTCAGGGTCTGAACATCGCGACATTTGGCGGCAATCCGGTTACTTCGGTGGCGGCACGCGCGGTGATCGAAGTGATCGAAGAAGAAAACCTGCGCGAGAATACCTTTGTGGTCGGTGGGTATTTCCGGAAAAAGCTCGAGGAACTGCAGCAGAAGTATGCGCTGATCGGCGAAGTACGCGGGATGGGCATGATGCAGGCGCTGGAACTGGTGAAAGATCGGCAAACGAAAGAGCCTGCGGCGGCGGAGACCAATCAAATACTGGAGCGGACCCGCGCGAACGGCCTGCTGGTGGGCAAAGGCGGGATGTACGGCAATGTGATCCGGATGGCACCGCCGATGAATATCACCAAGGCCGACGTGGACGAAGGTATCCGGCTACTCGACAAATCGTTTGGCGAAGTGCGCGCTTAGTTCGATTGGGCGTGGCCTGCATCTAAAGAAGCATCTAATCGAGACACTGAGGATCGACATGGTGACCGCTACCGCTACCGATCAGCTTTGCAAGAACTTCATCAATGGCGAATGGGTCGAATCGAAATCGACCAAGATCTTTGAGCGTCGCAACCCGGCGAACAATGATGAGGTGGTCGCGCGCATTCCGCTTTCGACGCGCGAAGAGATGAAACGCGCCATCGCGGCGGCCAAAACAGCTTTCCCTGCCTGGCGCGACACGCCCGCGCCGAATCGCGGCAAAATTCTCTTCAAGGTTGTGCGGATTATGGAGGAGCAAAAAGAAGAGCTGGCGCGGCTGCTGACCCGCGAAGAAGGAAAGGCCCTGAAGGACGCGCTGGGCGAAGTGCAGCGGGCGATCAACATCGCGGAATTCATGGCCGGTGAAGCCCGCCGGATTAATGGCGAAACCTTGCCCAGCGAAACCACGAAAACGTTTACGTATACGATCCGGCAGCCGCTGGGCGTGGTCGGGGCCATCACGCCTTGGAATTTCCCCATTGCGATTCCGATCTGGAAAATCACGCCAGCGTTGGTGTATGGCAATACGGTGGTGTTGAAGCCGGCCGAATTGACCCCGCTGTGTGCACTGCGAATTGCGGAGATCTTCGCGGAAGCTGGACTGCCCGCGGGAGTCTTGAACGTGGTGCTGGGCACCGGCGAAGAAGTGGGCGATGAGCTGGTGCAAAATCCGCTGGTACACGGATTGTCATTTACCGGTTCGACGGATATTGGTTGCAAGATTTACGCGAGCGGAGCGCAGCAGCAGAAAAAAGTGCAGTGCGAAATGGGCGGGAAGAATCCGGTGGTCATACTCGCCGATGCGGACCTGAAGATGGCGGTTGAATCGGTCGCAGGCGGCGCATTCGCTTCTACGGGTCAACGGTGCACGGCGTCTAGCCGGGTGGTAGTGGAAGAGCAGGTGGCTGATCAATTTGTTGAAATGCTCGTGGAACGGACCAGGACGTTTGCGGTAGGCGACGGTTTGCAGGCCGGGATGGAGATGGGGCCGTCGGTCGACGAAACTCAGATGAACACGGTCCTGAAGTACATCGAAATTGGCAAGAATGAAGGGGAGTTACGCAGCGGCGGGGCGCGCCTGACGGGGCCGAAGTATGACAAAGGATGGTTTGTGGCGCCGACCATTTTCGACAAGGTGAAGCCGAACAGCAGGATCGCGCAGGAAGAAATATTTGGGCCAGTGGTCAGCGTGATTCGCGTAAAGGATTTTGACGAAGCGCTGGAAGTGGCAAATTCGGTGCGCTATGGTCTGTCGAGTTCGATTTATTCCACGGACTCGAACAAGATATTCGAGTTTATCGACAAAATTGAGACGGGCATGACACACGTAAATTCGCCGACGGTTGGCGGAGAGGCCCACGTTCCCTTTGGCGGCACCAAGCAGAGCAGCATCGGGCCGCACGAGGTAGGTCACGGCGCGATGGATTTCTACACGGACACCAAGGTGGTCTACCTGGACTACACCGGGCGTAAGCGCGAATCGAGCCAGAAATAATTGGGTGTGATGCGCCAGCAAGCGAAAATCGCCAGACATCCCCTTATCGTCCGTTGGCTGTTCGCGTTCCTGGCGCTTTCGCTGGCCACCATGACCTCTGCGAAGAGCGGTGATCCCGGACGTTTTCTGTGGAAGTCCGTTCCGGCGGCGCAAATCAAAATTGACGACAAGACTCCCCTGGCTTGGAATATTTTTCAAACGGGACAAAAGAAGGAAGCGAATCTGGTTCTGGTGCTTCTGGGCCGGCGCTATATCGCGCTCGATCTCAAAGCGCGGGTGGCTTATACGGTGCTGCCAGCGGACGTGCAGCCGAAGGGCGGGGAGTTGGAAACGGGAAATTTGTTTGTGCAGGCGAGGATACTCCAGACGGAGAATTGGTCGTTGCGCGACGTTGGAATGGCCGAGCTGATAAAGTTCAAATTGAACGATTACGGAACGAGGCTGCAAATCGAATTGCCTCATCCTCCGGATTTGCGCGGGCTTTACTGAAGTTCTACAATTTGTTCGCCGCTATTTTCCGCTGACATAATCTTAGCCTGCTTGGCCGGTTCTTTGCTTCCACGACATCGGAGGCAATCCGGTATCGACCTGCACCATGGTGATGCAACGATCGACTGGGCACACCAGGGCACATAGATTACAACCGACACATTCTTCGTCGATGATCCTGGGCACATGGACGCCCATTCCGTTCGTATTTTTTTTGCCGCCGCCGGTGGCGTCCGCGCGCTCGATAGCTTGGTGAGCGCCGTCCTCGCAGGCGGCGTAACAGAGCTGGCACCCGATGCAAAGTTCCCGGTCGATGCGGGCGATCACTTTGTAATTCAAGTCGAGATCGCCCCAATCCAGTACGTTGGGAATCGCACGTCCGCGAAAATCTTCGATGCGGCCGTAGGCGTGATCGTCCATGTAGGCGGCTAAGCCATCCGCCATATCTTCCACGATGCGGAAACCGTAGTGCATCGCAGCGGTACAAACCTGAACGCAGGTGGCCCCGACGGCGATATGTTCTGCCGCGTCCCGCCAATTACCGATTCCGCCGATGCCGACGATAGGAATTTTGATTTTCTTGGCGACGCTGGAAATGAGATGGAGCGCGATCGGTTTTACAGCTGGGCCGCAGTAGCCACCGTGCGAGGACTTCCCGGCCACGTTCGGCGTGGGCGCGAAGGATTCGAGGTCGACGCTCATCAGCGAGTTGATGGTGTTAATTAAGCTTACGGCGTCGGCGCCGCCCTGTTCCGCTGCGGCTGCGATGCGCGTGATGTCGGTGACGTTCGGGGTCAGTTTGGAAATCACCGGCGTCTGCGCCACTTGTTTGGCCCAGGAGGTGATCATTTCCGTGTATTCGGGAACTTGACCGACGGCCGCGCCCATTCCGCGTTCGCTCATGCCGTGGGGGCAGCCGAAGTTCAATTCGAGCGCATCGGAGCCGGCATCTTCCGCGCGGCGGACGATGTCCTGCCAGACTTCGCGTTTGGATTCGACCATCAGCGATGCGATGACCAAATGTTTAGGGAAACGTTTTTTAACTTCGGTTATCTCGCGGAGATTCGTTTCGATGGAGCGATCGCTGATGAGTTCGATGTTGTTCAAGCCCATCATTTTTACGCCATTCAGATCGATGGCGCCGTAACGCGAGGAAGTATTTCGAATGGGATCGCCAATCGTTTTCCAGACCGCGCCACCCCAACCCGCCTCGAACGCGCGCATGACCTGGCCACCGGTGTTGGTGGGCGGCCCTGAGGCGAGCCAGAAAGGGTTCGGCGATTGTAATCCGCAGAAATTTGTCTTCAGGTCCGCCATCGTGCACCTCAATCGTTCACTTCAATCGTTCGGCAGGGCCGCCGATGACTTGGGTTGCGGTGCATCGTTCAGGCCGCGCCAAATCAGCCAAAGACACACGCCAATCATGCCCAGCCAGCCCAGAGTGCGCACGAAACCGGCGATTTGGACATCATGATCAAGCAAGCCAAGCTTGCCGAACAAATAATTCCAGTCGTGGATCACATATTCGGCGTCGCCGACGGTCAAAAGCGGAAGATCCTGCGCGCGGGCGTCAGCCATGTAAGTGGATATTGGCAAGAATTGCTGGAAAAAGAAAAAGGAACAGAACGCGACTCCTTGGGGTTGGCGACGAAACGCAAAATAGGTCGCGAGTGCGAAGGGAGCAAACAGTTGCAAGAACGTCCCGCCCGCAATCATCAGGAATTCTCCAGCGATGCGAAATAGGAGATGGCCGCCTTCATGAATCGGAACGAAAACGCCGTCCATCAAGCCGGGAAGCATGCCATGGCGAGCTTGCTGGTAGAGGAAGAAGAGATAGAACGCGATCCAGGCGAACAGCGCGATACGCGGAAACGGCTCCCAGGGCTCTTCCAATTGCTCCAGCGCCGGGATTCGCTCGGTCCATGATTCTGGAAGGCGCACTGGGTATCAGGCCTGCTTCGCGCGCGGCGAACCACACCACGCGTCGATGCCGCGAGCTGCGGCCATTCCCTCAGCGACGGCGTCTACGACTTCTTTTCCGCCGTTCACGCAGTCCCCGGCGGCGAAATATTTTGGATTCCCGGTCTGGTGATTTTTGTTCACCGCGATCGTTCCGTTTTCGCGAAGTGCGACCGCTGCGACTTCATGCAGGAGTTGAGTCACCGGCTTTTGGCCGATGGCGCGGACGATCAGGTCGACGTCGATGATAAATTCGCTGCCCGGTATCGTCGCGATCTTGCGGCTGCCATCAGCAGCGGATTCGCTGCGAGTGTGCACACATTCGAGCGCGGAAACTTTTCCA
This sequence comes from Acidobacteriota bacterium, assembly GCA_003156635.1. Lineage (GTDB taxonomy): Bacteria > Acidobacteriota > Terriglobia > Acidiferrales > UBA7541 > Palsa-295. The sequence goes on from PMHK01000185.1 coordinate 5,273, forward strand.
TCTTGCCCAATGGCGCGGGTCGGCTGGGTACGCCAATGAAAAGTGACGCCATCGAGCTTGGCGAGATCGTATTCGTAGCGAAACGCGGGCATGTCGGTCTCGCCGCGACGATAAATCAGGTGAACTTGTTCTGCTCCGAGCCTTTTTGCGGCGGTAACGACGTCAATGGCGGTGTTCCCTGCTCCGATGCACGCTACGCGGCGGCCAACCGGGACGTCCTTAAAAGCGCGGGTCTTGGTGGGTTCGATGAATTCCATCGCGCCGACGACGCCGTCGAGTTCATCGCCCGGGATTTTCAAATCCCAAGTCTCACCGAGGCCGATGCCGATAAAAATTGCGTCGAAGTCTTTTTCCAGTTTTTCGAATAGAACATCGCGCCCAACGGTCGTGTTTTGGCGGAATTCGACGCCGAGAGCACGAATCAGGTCGACTTCGCGCAGCGAATCCTTGGCGCGTAGCTTGTAGGCGGCGATGCCGTGGGTATCGAGGCCGCCGGGGAGCTCGTTGCGATCGAAAATCGTGACGAGGTAGCCGAACTTGGCAAGTTCCGCGGCACAAGCCAGCGACGCAGGACCGGCCCCAACGCACGCAACGCGTTTGCCGTTCGGCTGGCCGGCGTGAAACAGCTGAATATTACGGTCGAGGACGTAGTCGACGGCGAAACGTTGCAGGCGCCCGATCTCGATGGGCTTTTCTTGTTTTTCGTGCATCACGCAGGCGCCTTCGCAGAGAACTTCGGTGGGGCACACGCGGCCGCAACTGTGGCCCAGAATATTCGCTTCGAGAATTACGCGAGCTGACCCGCGCAAATTGTCTGAAGAGATTTTCTTGATGAACGTGGGCACGTCGATGTGGGTGGGACACGCGGAGATGCACGGCGCGTCAAAACAGTAAAGGCAGCGCGCCGCCTCGATCGCGGCTTGACGTGAAGTCATGGCCGGAGGCGACTCGGCAAAATTCTTTTCGTATTGCTCAGGCGAAAGCTTGGGAGCCGTTTCCCGCAGATTCATCGATTCTCGCTCGCCTCGCGAACCATCAAGAGAGGCCATTCTAGCACTGCGAATCTCCCCGTAAGGTAAACGAATCCGTGAGGAGTTGAGTGGTTCACAACGATTACGCAGACAGTTGCGCACGTTGGAACGCGAGTCGGGGCGAACCGGTGTAAGCTACAGCGCTAAACGAACTGTGCGGAGGATTTTCGAATGCGTTTCGACACCGTAATTCGCAACGGGACGATTGTGACGGCGACGGACACCTACGTGGCGGACATCGGAATCGCAGGCGAACGGATTGCGGCAATTGGCGTGGGGCTGCCGGTTGAAAACGCGCAGAAAGTGATCGACGCGCGCGGCATGATGGTGATTCCCGGCGGCATTGACGTGCACACCCACCTGGATATGCCCTTTGGCGGAACGAAGAGCGCGGACGATTTCGAATCGGGCACGATCGCCGCGGCCTATGGTGGAACGACGACACTGATCGATTTTGCGATTCAATACAAAGGCCAGACGCTGCGACATGCCCTCGATATCTGGATGAAGAAAGCCGAGGGCAAGGCCACGATCGATTACGCGTTTCACTGCGTTATCACCGATATCGAAGGCGCGCAACTGGACGAGCTAAAGGCGTTCGTACGCGAAGGCGTGCCATCGTTCAAATTGTTCATGGCCTATCCCGGCGTTTTTATGCTCGATGACGCGTCGATCTTCAGAACCATGAACGCTGCGGCGGATTGCGGAGGCATGATCTGCATGCACGCAGAAAATGGCGGCGCGATCGACGTGATCGTGCAACGCGCGCTGGCGGAGGGAAAACGCAGCCCGAAGTATCACGCATTGACGCGGCCAACGACGGCAGAAGCTGAAGCGACTCATCGCGCGATTGCGCTGGCGGAAATGGCTGGAACGCCCGTGTATATCGTGCATCTTTCCTGCAACGAAGCGCTGGAGAAAGTGCGGGAGGCGCGCGACCGAGGCCTGCGAGTGTATGCAGAAACGTGTCCACAATATTTGTATTTGTCACTCGACGACATGGATGCTCCAGGGTTTGAGGGAGCAAAGTATGTTTTCACTCCTCCGCTTCGCGAGAAATGGCATCAAGAAAAACTGTGGCAAGGACTGGCGAAAGACGATTTACAAGTGGTCTCGACTGACCATTGCCCGTTCTGCATGAAGGAACAAAAAGAACTGGGGAAAGATGATTTCACCAAGATTCCGAATGGCGGGCCGGGTATCGAACATCGATTGAGTCTGATCTACAGCGGCGGCGTGCATGGCGGAAAATTTTCGGCGAATCGATTTGTGCAGCTGGTTTCGACGGCGCCCGCGAAACTGTTCGGGCTGTATCCGCGGAAAGGAACTATCGCAGCCGGAAGCGATGCGGATTTGGTGATCTTCGACGCGAACGGGGAGCAAACCATCAGCGTCGCGACGCACCACATGAAAGTGGATTATTCAATGTTCGAGGGCACGCGGGTAAAAGGCGTGACGAAGATGGTTTTGTCGCGTGGGAATATAATCATCGAGAACGGAAAGTTTGTGGGCCGCGCTGGCGCCGGGCAATTCCTGAAACGCGAGAATCCAGCGCGAATCTAAGGATTATTGGCGGCTCACACCCGAAACCCAGGGGATGCCGATCAAGCCGCCGTGAACTTGTACGTCCACGACGTCTCCGGAGGTGAAGCGGTCGAAGTCACCGCGATCGACTGGTACGCGCTCCAAATGATGATCTTCTCGCCAGGAAGAAACGATGAGACGCCGGCTCGGAACCGGGCCCATCATGGCAAACTTGCCGATGACGCGCGCGGGTTCAATCTGCGGTTTGCTGGAATCGAAGGCCCCATTGCCGAAAAGCACCAGGGCCAGGAGCCACGGAACCGGAATCAACCCATAGTAGAGCCGTTTTAAAACTTCGACTTCCTGATGCTTCAATATCCGCCGTTCGACGATCATTCCCAAACCAAGTGTGAGGAAAAAAAGAAGGCCGATGAAAATTAGAATCGGATCGAGTTCGAGCGCAGGATAGCGCCCACTGGCGGCCACGAAAGCGATCCCGCCAAGCAGAAACACGGCGGTACGGTTGAGCAAACTTCTGCGAATCGAAAATTCGGCGGCTGCGGTGCTGAGTCCGCAGGATTCGCAAATGTCTGCGTCGCGCTCGGCTCCGCAGTTCAAACAATGGGTCATCGTTCCGTCTGGCTCCCGGGCGACCACACTTCAATGCTAAGCAGAGCAAACAAAGCTGTCAATTCCCTGCTCTGGGGCCGCGCGGTGCTGGTCACGATTATTCATAGCGATTAGACACCAGAACGGGGGCGATGGTTCCGGCTGCGGAGTTGAGGGGCAGCGCGCTATTTAATTTCGCGGGTGCTGGCGGGCGGGCTGCCAACGCAGACCATGGTTTCGTCGCGGCCGTTAGCGAGCATCGAGCAATCGATATCTTGCGCGCTGCGAATGGCGGCGTCGGGAGTGGCGCCGGAGGCGGTGGCGCAGTGCACCATGCCCTTGAAATTCACGCACACTTCGTATTTGTCGCGTGTCTGCTGCATGGAGGAATAGAGCAGGATGCCGACCAGAAGCATCGAGCCGACCACCATAATTAGACGCATCTGAACTCTTCGATCGGCCATGGATCCTTCCGCGTGGTCTGGCTCTAGCTTGCGTGACCCTTGCGTTTTCCCAGGTGAATGGCGAGCCGCGCCGCGGCTTCAGCCGGCTTCATTTGCATCGCGATAATTTGAGCGCGGGGCGCCAAACCCGCCAGGTTCGAATCAATGGCCGCGTCAAAAAATGTACTGCGGCCCAACGTGCCACCGGATTTGGCGATGACAATGTCGCGATTCTGCATATCGAGCTTCTGAATCACGCTGGCCGCGAGCTGGGCGAGCGACTCCGCCGCACCAGTGAGAATTTCGTAGCAGACCGAGTCGCCTTTGTCGCCGAGCTCGGCCACGAGGGGGAAAACGCGCGGGAAAACGTCGTCGGGATTCTTGATGACCCAATCGAGGACACGCGTCCAGTCGTTGCAGCCAAGCCAGGTCAGCATTTTTCCAGACAATGCGGTCTGAGGCCCGCGAGACTCTTCGGCGCGGACCACAGCGGCCATCGCGCGACGGCCAATATCGAAAGCGCTGCCTTCATCGCTGAACCAAGGGCCGCGGCCACCGGCGCGGGCCGTTTTTCCTTTTGCGTCGCGGCCAAACGCGGCGGACCCGGTGCCGACGACCAGAATTACACCTTCCGCCTTGGAATCACCCACCGCAGCGTCGAGGGTGATCGCCAGGTCAGTGGTCACCAGCACGGTGGCTGAGGGAAAAGCTCGTTCCAGAAATGTAGCAATTCGACGCGCAACCGTATCGCGGCCGGCACCGCCGATGCCGGCACAAATTCCACGAATGTCATCGGCTTTCAGACGCTGACGTTCGAGCACGAAATCGGCGGCATCACTGAGCGTGAACCAGGCTTTAGCATAGCCGGCGCGCAAAGGGTTGGAAGGGCCAGCGGTGGCGCGATGCAGAACGGTTCCTGCGGCGTCGACCAGACAACAGTCCGTTTTTGTGCCGCCACCATCGAAACCCAGGAAATAGGCGGGCTTGGACGCGTGCTTTTTCTCAGTCATTTTCTCCACCGAAGTTGACAGTCTTCAAAGCGGCCAGTTAGCATCGCACAACTTGCGAGCCAAGACTGAATGCACCTGAGCGCCATGCAGATCGGCCCAATCGACTGCGCCATCCTGGTGCTCTATCTCGTCGGCATCACGCTTTTTGGCGCGCGGTTCCGGCGCGGCCAGCAGAATCTTCGCGATTATTTTCTGGGCAGCCGCAGCGCGCCATGGTGGGCGATCATGTGCTCCATCGTCGCCACCGAAACCTCCACGCTTACGATCATCAGCACGCCTGGAATCGCTTACGGCGGAAATCTGGAATTCCTGCAATTGGTGCTGGGCTATTTGGTGGCTCGGGTGATTCTCTGCGTGGTACTGGTGCCCCAGTATTTCCAGGGCGAATTCTATACCGCTTATCAGCTATTGGAGAAGCGATTTGGGACGCGGATGAAGTCCGCGGCGGCGGTGGTCTTTCTGGGGACGCGGGCGCTGGCAGAGGGCGTACGAATTTCAGCGATTGGCAAAGTGGTGAGCGTTGCATTTGGCACCGGCACGTATGCGTCGATTTTGATTATTACGATTCTGACGATGTTTTATACGTTTGAAGGCGGAATGCGCGCGGTGATCTGGACCGATGTGATTCAGTTTGGGCTGTATCTGACTGGTTCGATTGCGGCGTTTTTTTTGCTACTGCACAAAATTCCCGGCGGCTGGCCGGAAGTCACACAGGTAGCCGCAGCAGCGGGAGGAAAGTTTCGGATTTTTGATTTCGCGTTCGGCTTGACGCAAAGCTATACGTTTTGGTCGGGATTACTCGGCGGGACTTTTTTGACGATGGCTAGCCATGGAACCGACCAGACCATGGTGCAGCGGCTGCTTTCGGCGCGCTCTGAGCGTGATAGCAAAAAAGCGCTACTGGCCAGCGGCATCGTCATTTTGTTTCAGTTTGCTTTGTTTCTGGTGATCGGAGTGATGCTCTTCGTATTCGCGCAGCATGTTTCGCTGGCTGCCGCAGGTTCCGACCCGGACAAGATTTACCCGGCGTTTATTGTTCAGCACCTACCGGTGGGAGTTACTGGCATAATTCTCGCTTCCATTTTTGCGATTGCGATGTCCAACGCGAGCGGCTCGCTGAATTCGCTGGCATCGTCCAGCATCATTGATCTTGGTGCGCGTCCCGCGGAAATGGCGGCAACGTCGCTGCAGCGTTCCCGGCGGATGACCCTGGCTTGGGGACTGGTGCTGGGGCTGCTGGGCTTGGTGAAGTGGGGACCGGTGCTGGTTGCCGGGCTGACGATAGCGTCCATCACCTATGGCGCACTTTTGGGAGTGTTTTTGTTGGGAACCTGGAATAAGAAAGCAAACGAGCGCGGTGCACTGATGGCGTTCGCTAGCGGCATCGTCGTTATGATTTTGGTGAAATTATTTAGTCCACTGGCGTGGACCTGGTACGTGCTGGTGGGAACATTGGTGACATATGCGATTGGAGTATTCGCGAGCGCGGTCCGGACTGGTTCGGATGGCGGTCGCCCGGAATTTGAGATCGCGGCGCGGAAATGAGCATCCAAATAAGCCAGTGATTACCAAAGGAATTGATTATCGCGATTCAAACTAATCCGGCGAAGCGACTCGACCTGGTGCGGGCGCTGGGAGCATGGGCCGCATCGGCCATCGTGATCGGCACTATGGTGGGCACCGGAATATTTCTGAAACCCAGCGAGATGGCGGCTGTGGGCGGCTCGGTCAGCGTCGTTTACGCCGCGTGGATCGCTGGAGGATTGCTGTCATTGTTTGGGGCGTTGTCATTCGCGGAGCTGGGAGCGGCGTTGCCCGAAGCCGGCGGGCAATATGCGTACTTGCGAAAAGGGCTCGGCCCGGTTTGGGGATTTCTTTTTGGTTGGATGCATTCGACAGTAGGTGAATCGAGTTCCGCGGCTTCGATTGCAGCCGGCTTCGCGCGCTTTTCGAGTTTTTTGATTCCGGCGATTGGGCTGCCGCTCTTTACCTGGCATTTGACGGTGCCCTTCTCCGGCAAACCATACGACTTTATTTTTACCTGGGCGCAGCCGCTGGCAGTGGTGACGATTGTGCTTTTTACTTTTATCAACTACCTGGGTGTACGGCTAGGTGGCCGGGTACAGATCGCGCTGACGATATTGAAAATTGGCGCGGTCCTGGCGATTGTCGCGGCGGGGTTCTGGTTGGGACGCGGGGATTGGAGCCACTTCCACCCTTTCTGGCCGGAG
>PMHK01000174.1 GCA_003156635.1 Acidobacteriota bacterium
CGTAAGCGGGACTCGGATTGCTGGTCACCAGATGCTGAATCAGTTGGCTGCAGACGAAAGGCCTGATATTCGGATGGTTGAAAATATTGTCCAGCGCGCCGTTTAAATCCTGAACGGAGGATTGGCCGGCGGGAAGCAGACCGCCGCTAGCGGCGCCGGGGTAGGTGAGCAATTGCTTCGTACCCATGTCGTGGTTGGAGTCGACGGCCACCATGTTGCCGATAAAGTACGGCGGATTGTAGGTGCCCTGCGTATTACCCGGGGTCAACGGATAGGTCCAGCCGGTGTAGGCCCGAGCAAAAGCTTCGACTTGATCTTGGGAATAAGTAGGAATCGGAAGATTGTTGGAATCCAGCTGCGGCGAACCGTCGGGATTCAAAAGCCCGGTGCCCAAAGTGAAAAGCTGCATGGCCTCGCGAGCGTAATTTTCGTTGGCGTGATCGCCGGCGGCGACGTTGGGCTTGCCGTTGTTGACCATGTCCAGCCAGTGACCCATGGCCGGAGACACCGTAACGTCGTACATGATCTGCCGGTAGTTGGTGAATGCGTCTTGATCGAGCAGACGCAGCCAATTGGTATAGCCGTTGGGGTCGCTGACCTTGTCGCCGCCGACCACCCAGATGTAACTGAGCGCAAGGGCGACGCGTTGCCGCAGCTGATCCTGTGCCGTGAGATTGATGATCCAGTAGCGTTGCTGCAACGGACCGAGACTTGTTTCGCCCGCGGCCGGGTCGGCGTAAGGGGTGATGGGCGCGGTGTATTGGGCGTTCAGAAAATTCTGCAAACCTTGAATTTGAATCTGGTTGATGACCGCGGGCGTGGGACCGAAAGTGGTTTGCTCCGCGAACCGGGCGGCCGGCGCGGCAGGAATGGTGATGGTCCCGATGACCTCTGCGTTCAGGCTATTCGACGGGCTGCCCCCGGGGTCTGGATTAGCAACGTCCACTGCGACCGCGCCAACCTGAGTCACGGATGCGGTTCCGGTGGCGGTCAATTGGGTGCTGGAGACAAAAGTGGTGGTGAGATTTGCGCCGCCGAAGGCGACCGTGGCGCCGCTCACAANNGGAGACGAAGGTGGTGGTGAGATTTGCGCCACCGAAAGAGACCGTGGCTCCGCTGACGAAATTGGAGCCGGTGATGGTCAGGGTGAAATTTCCGACATTTAGAGAGGCTGGCGAAATATTGGAAACTTGGGGAATTGGATTCCAGAGTGTGACGGCGCTGGTGCTATTCACCGAGTTCCTGGAAGATTCTTCAGCTTCAATTGTTACCAAATTCGGTGACGGAAGAGTGGCGGGCGCGGTGNNGTTGGCGTCGATCAGGCCGCTCGCGGCGCTGCCTCCGGCGACTCCGTTAACCAGCCAGGTGAGCGGCTTGGTGGTGATGGAAGGCGTGAATTGCTGGGTCGAACCGGCGCGAACGTTCGCGGTGCTGGGAGAGATCGTCAGCGTGTCGCCGACCGGCGGGACCGGCGCGGTGGTTCCTCCCGGCGAGAGCGCGCAGCTGGAAGTCATCAACATCAAAGCGACGACGGCGATTGCAAAGATCGATGAGCGACGCACGGAGCCCCCTCGGCAGATCGGGTCAGGATTCGGTTGTTCAGTCCAACCCGTTAAATCGGAAAGTGTTGCTACCCGCGATCGTTATAAAAATCCAATCTAACGAAACGGCAGGCGAGGGGAAGAGCCTAACAAGGCAGGCAGCAGTGGGTAAGCTGGTTTAAGGTCCGGATTTCGGACCTGTTCGCGAGTACCAGTGGGCGAATTTGGACGTTCGCCTTAGTTAAGTGGCGAAATCTAAACCCGGAACAACTCTTAGTTTTGATCTAATTCTGATCTTTGGCGTGTTTCTTCTCTGAGAATTTGCGGCGCAGATCGGGCCAGAATTCTTTCACTTCGATGGCAATGGCATCATACGCGACCTGCGTGCCCCAGACGCTGGCGGTGTTGGAAAGGGTTTTGTCTTCGTGCGGATGATAGCTGTAGGTGACGATTCCAGCCGCGACGGCTGAACCAAAAATTTCCGAGGCGTTGAACTGAGCGTTTCCCGAATCGCCGCGGGCAATGATGAGGCGACTCAGCGCGTAGCCGGTGCGATGCAGAAAGCTGCCGTGGCCGAGCTGGTAGTAGCGCGGATCCTGGCGCAAGACCGAGGGGAAGACGGCGCTGACCATATATGCTTCGGTGAGCCCGTCGCCGAAGGCGGAGGCGTAGCGGATTCCATACGCGCCCCAACCTTGGCCGTAACCCTTCTCGCTGTTTTCGGCCTGGCTGATTCCAGCAAGTGCTGCGTACCAGGCGAATTGAAAGGGATCGAACGAGGAGCGGGTGACGAGTTTGAACTTTTGCCCGACGGTCAGCGGAGGCAACTGGTTAGGGCTTTCGACCGTGGAAAAATTTGGCATGGCGTAAAAGAGTCGGTCTTTCGAGCCGGCGCTGGGATCGCTGGTCTGTCCTGCGGGCAAGGGTTTATCGGGAAGGGTTTTCTGGGCAGCGGACGGCGACGGAGCCGGCGCGGATGCGGCTGGCTGCGCTGGGCTGGACGGCTGCGGATCGGCCGGTGGCGCGGTATTCGGCGCCGGATCTTGATTCTGAGCGAAGGAAACTCCTGGCGTTGCCAACAGGAAGGTCACCGTCACAGCTAATGCCCAAGCTAACTCCCACAGCCCCCGCAAACGAATAGTCATCTACCCTTCATTATCTCCTGCCTGCTCTTTCAGTGTGCCAAGACTTGGATTGCTAGTTTCCTTGGCTTGGTTGCCCGACCGCCCGTTGACCCATACCCCGCCGAACAGCAAATACTCATGCATGATCGGGTCAAAGCGAGGGAGGCGGAAGAAATCTCGACTACTTAGGAGAGCGTGAACCGGAACCTGAGCCGTAAAAATCGTCGGAATTGATGGGCTTACTCCCTAAGCCGAGCTGCAGCACCTGCATGGTGCTGCTGCGGTCGAACACCTTATCCGGGAAATAGCGTTTCACCACCAGCCGGAAACCGCCAAAAGCCACTCCAGCGACCACGGCGAACATGCACAGCACCCCGGCGCCGATAATCGACCCAACAATCATCGCACCGATGCTGGGTTCTTTGAATTGAAATGTGGGTTCGTTCCAGGTCACTTCGGAACCGGACTGGATCTGGCCGAGCAGTTGGTCGGCTTCAGCGCGGGTGCGCGCGCCCGAAACGATGGCGAGCAGGGTGATGGAGCGCTTGGCGAATAGCGGGCTCGGATTGCCGTCGGTGGACGCGGGATTCAGGTGATAGAGCTGCTGCAAGTCGACCAGACGTTTTTGGGCAACTTGGGGCGTCGGGAAGTCGGCGATGAGCAAATTCAATTCGCGGCCTTCGACATTATATTTGGCGACCTCCGCTTCGGCGCCATGCGAGAACCCGAGCCAGTCGTCAGCCGAGACCGGAAAGAATTGATTCAGGGCGACTGGGCCGAGGATGTATTTGTCCGAGCGGTCGACAAAGCCTTTGGTCGGAAGGTGTTCGCTCAGCGTGGGCAACGGACCTTGCTCCGATTTTGAGTTAACCGCTGCCACGAGGGCGTTCAAATCCTGGCCATATTTTTCAAGGTCGGTGCCGTGGACATCCAGCAGCAGGTTGCCATCGAGCAGCAGCGCGCGTTCGCGCGAAATGACGGAATGATCGCTGGAAACGGTGTGGGCCATGTCCGGCGAACGCAGGTACGAATAGAGCCCGTACGCGCCGCTGGGATCTTTCATGCGATACAAGAACACTCCAAAGTTATCCTGGCCTCGCAAATAGGTCTCTTCCTCTTCCGCAACCACTCCGTATTCCTGCTTGACCGAATAGCTAACGGGATCTTCAACGATCGTCGAAGTATGAAGGCCTCTGGCGGACCAACCCGCAAAATGAATTGGCAGGGTTTGCGTTTGAGCGCAAGCAGGGATCGACGCGACGAAGAGCACCAAAAAGCACACAAGTATAAAAGGTTGGATTTTCTTCACAATCATTAGATGCCGTTTGCCTACTTAGGGTTCCCGTCGGAGGCTAGAGTGGCGGTGCCGCCGCCGGAGCCGGCGTGATTGTCCGAAACCAGCTTCGACTTATCGTACGACAGGCTGTTGAGACTTTCCAGGTAAGAGGCGATGCCGCGGTAGAGACCGTCGGCGACGCGCTGTCGCTGGTCGGTCTTGCGGAGCAGCTTTTCGTCGTTGGGATTGCTGATAAAGGAGATTTCGGAGAGCACCGACGGCATGTTGGCGCCAATCAGGACCACGAAGGGCGCTTTTTTCACGCCGCGGTTGCGTTCGTTCTGATTGACCAGTTGCAGGCGGTGGGTCAGCGAATCCTGAATGTCGTTGGCCAGTTCCTTCGATTCTTCCACTTTTTCGTTGCGGGCGATTTTCTTGATGATGTCCTGCAGGTCATGCAGCGATTCCTGGGCCAGGGCGTTTTCGCGGGACGCGACTTCCATGGATTCGGCGGAGGTCGCGAAATTCAAATAATAAGTTTCGATTCCGCGCGCGGCCTGATCGTGGCTGGAATTGGCGTGCACCGAGATGAACAGATCCGCTTTGGCGTCGTTGGCGATTTGGGTGCGCTGCTCGAGCGGAACGAAAGTGTCGTCCTTGCGGGTGTAGATCACTTCCGCGCCGGGAAGTTTTTCTTCGATTTCCTTGCCGAGCTTCAGCGCAACGTCGAGGCACAGATCTTTTTCCATCAAGCCATGCGGGCCGATGGTGCCGGTGTCGTGGCCGCCGTGGCCGGCGTCGATCACGATGCGATTGATTTTCAGGCCGAGCGCGCGGGTCAGGGAACGGTTGCCGTCGCGCGTTGGTTTTGATTCCGACGGAGGAGCCAGCGCGGCGGATTTGGTGTTGTCGGATTTCGATAGCGAATTCAGAGCCGGGGCCGGCGGAGTTTTCGCGCTTCCGGCTGTGGTTTTTGCGGCGGGCTTCGTCGCGGTCTTGGTGGCATTGGCGCCGATTGCAGCGGTTTTGCTGTCAGCGGCCGCAGTTACATTCGCTTCTTCGGCAACCGCGGCGAGCCTCGCGTCCAGTTTTTCCGATTCCGGATTATCCGCGACGACTTCGACCGCGGCGGGTTTCGGCGCCGGCGCCGGCGCGGGCGTTGGCGGTGCTGCCTGCGCTGGCGCTTGTTGCGCGGTGGTCGCCGCGTTGGATTTCACTTCAATCACCAGGCGATACGGATTCGCCAGCAAATAGGCGTTGGCGTCGCGGGCGCCGTCGACATCGAGGACCAGGCGGACCACGCCTTCGCGGTTCTGGCCGATGCGCACGGATTTAAGCAGGCCCGTTTTGACGTCCAGAGTTTTCTTGGAAAGCTGCGGCGTCAACTGCGCTTTGTGAATATCGAAGTAGATGCGATCCGGGGAAGCGATATGTGCGGAGTTGAAGGAAACCGTGTCTTCCAGCGTGATCACGATGCGCGTGGCGTCGCTCGCGTTCCAGGTTTTGACGTCGAGGACATGCGGGGTGCCCTTGCCGCTTTCGCGCTGGTCGACGATCTTGCCTTTTAGATCCGGTAGCGAGGGGCTCGGCGCCGCCGCAGCCGCCGCGACCACAGCCGCTGCAGCCGCAGCCGCGGCTTCCTGCTTCTGTCTTGCTTTCTCGCGGGTGTCGGCGATTTCTTTTAGCTCGGCGCGTGCCTCGTCAGACTTGTCCGACTTAGGAAATCGCTTCAGATAATCCTTCAGCGTAACTTCGGCGGCTTCGGGCTCGCTCAATTCGTCTTTCTGCAATTTGCCAATGGAGAAGAGCGCTTCACCGCGATAGCGGCTGCCGGGATATTGTTTCAGCAGAAAATTATAGGTTTCGATGGCGGATTGAAAATATTTCGCGTCGTAGGCCCGGCCCATTTCTTCGTAGAGTTCGGCTTCGGCGATCAAGGCCGGCGTGACTTCTTCCGCCGAAGGTGTGATCAGGTAAACGCGGTGAAACGAAGTGATGACCTGCTTGTAATCGCTGATCTTGCGGTCGCGTTGGGGAGCGCCTTCGAGGATGGTGCGCAGGCGGACGGCGCGTTCGAACTGGTCGCGCGCTTCGTTTTTGCGGTCGGCGCGGACGGGCGCGGCCAAGCAGGCCAGCAATGCGAGCGCCAGCCAGAGCCACACGTTCGCCGATTTAGTTTTTATGGAAAACACGCCACTCATTCGTTCGTGAAAACTACCCGGCCATTCGCATCCACAACTTTTCGCACTGGTTTTTTTGGCGGAAACCAGAGCGTAGAGCTGCGACCCGACTCGGGCCGAAAGTATGCATCAGTGACCTTTTGCACGTACCGTTGCGTTTCCGCATACCGCGGAACGCCGCCGCTCCGATCCACCGCGCCCTCGCCGGCATTGTAAGCCGCAAGAGTCTTCGGCAAATCGTTGTCGTAACGATCAAGCAGCGATTTCAGGTACGACGTCCCGCCTTCCACATTCTGCGCGGGATCAAAAGGGTTACCGACGCCAAAGCGTTGTGCCGTCCCAGGAACCAACTGCATTAACCCCACGGCGCCCTTGCGGGACACCGCCTGCGAATTCCACCCGGACTCGGTGCTGATCACGGCTTTGACCAGCGCAGGGTCCATATTGTGGCGCGCGGCCGCATCGCGCACGATGCGATCGAGCTTGCCATCCGTGCCACCGAGAGTGTCGTTCGCCGGACTGCCCGCCTGCATTCCATCCGGAACTTTCGGAAGATTAAACGCCGATTGAGCCGGTGTAGCAGGCGAAACAGCCGAAGGCAAACTTATAGTACTCCGGTGACGCGGCTTTGGGGAATCTGCATTTTCGAAGACGCGCTTCCCGTGCTCGTCTACGGTTGTCGTGATCTGGGCGCGCAGCGGCGACGCAAGAAGGAAGCAACCGCCGGCGACCAGCACTGCAACTGGGATGCGGTTTTTCATCATGTCATTTGCCTGCCGCGCTTTCACGCGGCTTAATTCGTCGACAGCTCGGCCCTGGGGAAGGCAGAAACGCACCACTTTCGCGAAATATGAAACAGTTGAACGAAAGGAAACCCCGCACCGTGAGGCGGACCCCTCCGGCGTAAGGTGCTGGCGCTGTTGCGATTATAGCGTCCGGTCGAGGATGGGGACTACCTGGTCGAGGGCGTTTTGTATGCCCGATGTGTCTTTACCGCCAGCCTCGGCCAAATCGGGGCGGCCGCCACCGGAACCGCCCACCAGCTTGGCCAGTTCCTGGACGATCTTACCGGCGTGGAGCTTGGGGTTGAGGTCTTTGGTAACTGCTGCAATTAGCGACACTTTGCCGTCATCGGCGGTGGCCAGGACAACGGCGCCCGAGCCGATTTTCTGGCGCAGGACGTCGGCCAGCTGGCGCAGGGCTTCGCGGTCAAAACCGTCGACTTTGGCGGCAATCAGGCGAACCCCCTTGACGGTTTTCGCCTGTTCGACCAAATCGGTGGCGATGGAGCCGGCCGCTTTGCGTTTGGAGGCTTCGAGCTGCTTTTCGAGCTGCTTGGTTTCTTCGAATTTGCGCTCGAGCGCGGCGAGGACTTCGTCTTCGCCGGCGTTCAACATTCCGGCGACCGATCGAAGGGTGGAAATGGCTTTCTGATATTCGCTGAGGGCGCGGTCGCCGGTGATGGCTTCGATGCGGCGGACTCCGGCGGCGACCGAACCTTCACTGAGAATTTTGAACACGCCAATTTCGCCGGTGCGATGCACGTGGGTGCCGCCGCAAAGTTCCTTGCTGTAAAAACCACGGGGCGCGGCGGCGTCCGGAACGGTGACGACGCGGACATTGTGCTCGGGATATTTGTCGCCGAAGAAGGCGATGGCGCCGGAAGCGAGGGCGTCGTCGATATTCATGATGTCGGTCTGCATCTGCAGGTCGCGGACGATTTCTTCGTTCACTTGCTGCTCGATTTCGGCGANNTCGCTGGGATCGACCTGGGCGAAATGCGAAAAATCGAAGCGCAGATAATCCGGAGCGACCAGCGAGCCGGCCTGTTTGACGTGGGTGCCCAAAATATTGCGCAGCGCGGCGTGCATCAGGTGCGTTGCGGTGTGGTTGCGCATGTCGCGCATGCGGCGCAGCGGATCGGCGACG
>PMHK01000158.1 GCA_003156635.1 Acidobacteriota bacterium
ATGCCGTTCCGCGGCGAGGAATACGAACTCGACCGGACCTTCTGGGTGGACGAACGTAGCGATCCGGAAAAGGCCACTCGCGCGGCGGCCCGGCATATGCGCGACCTGTACGATATGTTCGGTGACTGGTACTTGGTAATGGCGGCCTACAATGCTGGCCCGATGAACGTGGTGAAGGGTGTGGAGCGCACTGGGTACGCTGATTTCTGGGAGTTATCGCGGCTGCACGCGTTGCCCAAACAAACGCAAAACTATGTGCCGATCATTATCGCGCTGGCCCTGGTGGGAAAAGATCCAGCGCTGTACGGGGTGGAAGTGGCGCCGGAAAAGCCCGCCGCGACGGATGTGATCTACCCCAAGCATTCGATCGATTTGCATTTAGTGGCCGATGCCACCGGCGCGGACATCGACGATCTGCGGTCGATGAATCCGGAATTGCTGCGTAATGTGACGCCCAACGACCCAAATTTCGGACTGAAGCTGCCCGCGGGTTATGGCGGAAAATTCCAAGACAACATCGGGCAGGTGCCGCAAGACAAGTGGACCAGCTGGCGGCTACATAAGGTCGAATCCGGCGAGACCCTGGGAGACATCGCTCGCCATTACCGGGTAACGGTGCCGGCCATCGAACTGGCCAACCATTTGGAATTGCACGCGACGGTTCCGGCGGGCTTTATGCTGAACATTCCGGCGGCCCCGCCGATCGTGCGGCTGGTGCATTACCGGGTCGTGCGCGGAGATACCCTGGAGGGAATTGCCGAACGGTTTGATGTGACCGTGGCGGAATTGAAGCGCTGGAATAATATTCACGGCTCGAGCGCGCCGCGCGGTTCGCGGCTGCGCATTTACGCCGGTGGTTCCCCGGATGATTCTTCGCGCTCGAAAGTAAAATCGGCGCAATCGGTGCCGGGACCTGCCGACCCACAAAACGTATCGGCAGGTGAGACGTATTTGACGGGGCCGCGGCAACATCGAGTGAAGCAAGGTGAGACCCTTTATTCGATCGCGCACGCTTATAAGGTTAGCGTCGACAACCTCCGAGAGGCCAATCCTTTCCTGGCTGAACGCCCGATTCAGCCCGGCGATTTGTTGGCCATTCACCCCTAGCACCGCCGCCACACCGAAATTCGCAAGTGGCCGGTCATGATGAACTTACAAGTGCCATGTAACCTTTCGTAACCTACTTCCAGCAGCCCCCACTTTGCTCTTCCAGCCCCGTCCTCATTTTCTTTCCTTGCAGCTTGACAAATTTCCGGCCTTCCGTTTATATGCGCGGAGGGGCTTAACTGCTTTCCTTTTCGCCCGAGACCACGGAGGATCAATGTTCTACGCAAAAATGAACGACGACGAAGACGACGAGTTGCCCCACTTTGAAGCGGACGACGACGAGGAAGGCGCGGAGCACGCGCACGTGGATATCGTGGAAGAAGTGGATGAAGTGGTGATCGACGAAGAACCGGAAGAAGACGGCGAGCACGACGAAAAGCCCGCAGCGGCCGCAGTCCGCAAGCCGGCCCCGGCGGCTAAGAAGGCCAAGAAAAAGCCGGTGGCCAAGAAAAAGGTGAAAGCAAAACCGAAGAAAAAAGCCCCGGCGAAAAAGGGCAAGTCCAAGAAGCCGGCGAAACGCAAGAAGCGCTAAACGATTGAAATCGTTGTGAGACCCGGGCCGCGTCGCGGAATCACGCCAGTGATTGCGCAGCGCGGCCCGGTTGTTTTTTGATTCGAGTGGATCGTCCGGTGTAGTTGCTGCGCTGCTTTCGCCGGTTCGAACCGAACGTTTCAATGGCAACCAATCCAACCGCCTCCCGGGAACTCCCATTATCTAATTACTAATGTGTGTCTATCTTCCTGCTGCTATAGAGCCGCCAGAGCCGCTAGCATACGCGCGAGATGGTGGTGGCGCTGGAACAGATCCGAAGAATTTGCGGATCCTGGCGAACGAATTGCTCGGTACGAGATTGGCGGCGCGGGTGGGATTGCGTGTGCCGGAAGCGGACATCGTCGAGGTGCGTCAAGATTTGATTGCGCACACCGAGGATAGGGTGATGCAGCTGGGGCGCGGGCGCGCGCCTTGCCAGGCCGGGAAGCAATTCGGCTCGCGTTATCCGGGCAAGCCGGCGGAAACGACGATGTACGATTTTCTGCCGGACGAGCAGTTGCGCGGGCTGTCCAATCTTGCGGATTTTCTGGGAATGCTGGTCTTCAATAAGTGGACCTGCAATACCAACGGGCGGCAGACGATTTTTTTTCGCGATGGCGCAGGCGCGGAATATTCGGCGCAGATGATCGACAACGGTTTCTGCTTCAACGCCGGGGAGTGGAATTTTCCGGATGCGCCGCTGCGCGGGTTGTATGCCCGCCACCGGGTGTATGAGTCGGTTCGCGGCCTGGCGGCGTTTGGTGCCTGGATGAATCGGGTGGAAAACATCACCGAAAGCGTGCTGGAAGAGATTTATAGCGAGATACCGCCGGAATGGTACGCGTTTGAAGAACGGATGCTGGGAAAACTGCTGCGGCGGCGCAAGCTGGTCGGCGAACTGATTGTTTCGGCCTGGAAATCGTCGGCGCAACCGTTTCCCCACTGGAAGTGAACCATGCCATCAGAATCGAAGAAAGCCGGGCCTAAGACACTGGGGCCGAAGAGCACCTTACGTTACCGCATCCTGCGCTACACGCCGGATCTGGTGCGCGACGAGTGGGTCAACATCGGCGTGCTGCTGGAGGAAACACGCGGCTCGCGCCACGCCCTGCGCCTGATTGAAGAGCCGCGCGAAATCGCGCGGGTCCGGCGGCTGCATCCAGACGCCGACGAAGACCTGCTGCGCGCGCTGCCGATTGAATTCGACGCCCGTTTGCGCGGGCCCGATCGCGAAGTTTCGACCTACCTGGAAAAGCTGGAGCAGAATCTTTCCAATGCCCTCCAGTTCAGCCCGCAGAAAGGGCTGCTGGCCGAAAATTTCGACGACGAACTGGATCGGCTGTACCGCGACCACGTGGCTTCGCCTTCGCGGCGGGCGGGCGGCATCCTGCAATCCACCCGGGACTGGATGCGCGAGAAACTGAACGACGTCTTCCGCCGGCACCGGGTGCTGGGAAAACTGGAACAGCGCGTGCGCATCGAGGGATTCACCCAACCCGGCGATCCGCTGCGCCTGGACTACGGATATCAGAATGGGGTGCGCGGTTTCATTCATTCGATTTCTCTGCGGCGCGACATCCCGCAAGCCAAGGTGCTGGCCTACACCGCCGAGTGCATTCACGCCCGCGATTCCCGGGCGCAGATCACGGCCATCACCGAGGTCGAGCCCGCGGCCGACAATCCACGGCATCAATTTGTCGAGAAGCTTTTTGCCGAGCAGAACATCCGGATCGTAGCAATGAACCGGGTGGAGGGTTTCGCGGAAGAGCTGCACTTGCAACTGAACTGAAATTGGACCGGATCAAGAATTCTGCTCGATCCAACTATTCGTCGAGCTGACCCCACTTAGGCAGAGATCTAGCGCCGCCGGTCAAAATTTCGGCTGCCCATTTTCCCAAATACGAAGAAAGCGCCACGCCATGTCCAGCATAGGCCCCGGCCACGATCACGTTTTTGCGGCCCGCACTGCGCGGGTGCCAATCGAACACTGGTTTCCAGGAATCCCGAAAAAGGATCGGGCCGCCCCAGCGGTGCGTGAATTTTACCTGGGCCAAGGCCGGATGCAGATGACGCACACGTTGCTCGAGCTGCGCGAAGATCCGCGACGGCTCGGGATCGGCGACGTTTACGGCGTCGAGATCGTTCGAGTCGGGAGAATGCACCAAGCCCGCGCCCCAAACGATCGAACGATCTTTCCGCACGCGGCCCCAGAGATATGGAAAATCCACGGTGTAGAACGGTTTGCGGGCAGCCAAGCCGATCTCCTCCAGCAGTTTTTCAGCTACCGGCGCGGTGAGAACCGCGAGGGTCAAACGCGGATGCATTCCTTGCTGCAGGCCGGAGTTCCGGAGTGAAAGCGCGTTGGTCGCGAAAATAATGTTACCCGCGGTAATTATTTTCGTCCGGCCGGAGGGGCCCGCAAGTTCGACCTCGGGATTGGCGCGCCATTGAATTCCGCGAACGCGGTGATTTTGCAGAATCTGCGCGCCGGCCCGATTCGCAGCCTGGGCCAGGCCGCTCACCAGTTTTCCCGGATCGAGAGTTCCGCCATCGACCTGGTTCACGACGCGCAATGTTCCGGAATCCTGCCAAGAGATCGGCGAACCGGCGGAGCGAGCGTGATCCTCCCGGGCAATTTCCCACGCGCCACGCAGATCCAGATCGCAATTAATTTCGAAGGTCCGAAGCGTGTGCCGCAAACCGGCCAGCACGTCGCCCAGCCCGGGCTGGTTTCCAGCCGCGGTTTCGGCCAGCGCCATGCCGCCGGTGCGCCCGCTGGCGCCGGCGCCAACCCGCACCGCCTCCAGCACCACGACCGATTGCTCGGGCGAGAAATGCCGCAGCCACGCCGCCGCCGCGAGCCCGGTGAATCCTCCGCCAATCACCACGAAGTCGGCAACGCGCGGAAGTTTGCGCACTGGACTCTTCGGCTGGAAATGGATGGTCCAGGGCGTCTGGCCCCAGCGCGGCTGGATTTTCTTTCCCGGCATTTGAGTTCTCAATTCGTCGGCAGAAAAAACTAGGCGGAATGAACGGTGGCGTTGACTCCGTTCATTCCGCCGATGGAACTTTCGAGTTCGCGCGGGTCTGCCCCGAATTACATCAAGCTTTCGGTCCAGTTTTCCAGCGTGTGCTTGAGCTTGGCCATGAACTGGTGCGCCACCGCTCCATCCACCACGCGATGATCGTAGGATAAGGTGAGATAAACCATCGACCGAATGGCAATCGCGTCTTCAATTACGACCGGACGCTTTTCGATCGTGCCCAAACCGAGAATCGCGACGTTGGGCTGGTTGATCACCGGCAAACCGAACAAGCCGCCGAAGACGCCGGGGTTGGTGATGGCGAAAGTTCCTTCCGCGACTTCGTCGGGCTTGAGCTTCTTCGACCGGGCGCGTTCGGCCAGGTCGTTCATCGAGCGCGCGATGCCCAGAAAATTCTTTTCCTCCGCATTCTTGATGACCGGGACGATCAAGCCCCAGTCGAGCGCAACGGCGATGCCGATGTTGCACTCCTTGTGCAGGATGATGTTGGTCCCGTCGACCGAAGAATTCACCGTGGGGAAAGCGCGCAAGGCTTCCACCGCGGCGCGCACGAAGAAAGGCATGAAAGTCAGCTTGGTACCGGACGCCTCCTCGAATTTTCCCTTCATCTTGGCGCGCAGGGTAGCGATGCCGGTCACGTCGGCTTCATCCACCGAATACACGTGCGGCGAAACATGCTTCGACAACACCATGTGCTCGGCGATGCGCTGGCGCATGACCGACATGGGCTGTACCTCGTAATGGCCGAAATACATTTTTTCGCGCGGCACGGCGTTTTCGAGAACCGCCGATGCCGAAGCTCCGCCCGTTGGCGGCGGGGGGGCGGAAGGGCGCGAAGACGCGGAGTGCGCCGGGGGCGGTGCAGCAGCAACTGGCCGTGCACCAGTTCCGGTGCCGGATTCGACGGCGCCCAAAATATCCTGTTTGCTGACCCGGCCACCCGCACCAGTGCCGGGTACCTGCGCCACGTCAATATTGTTTTCGCGAGCGATCTTGCGCACCAGGGGTGAGCTGCGCACCCGGTCTCCGGAGGCGGAAACCGGCGCGGCGCTTGGCGCGGCGACCGGCGCAGAAGCGGGCGCGGACGGCTTGGCCGCAACTGGCGCAGCCGGCGCTGGTTTGGCCGCTTCTGCTTTGGCGGGCGCGGCTGATACCGCACCAGCGCCGTCGGCATCAATCACCGCAACGATGGTCTGAATGGGAACGGTCTGGCCTTCGGTGACTTTAATTTCTTTCAGCACGC
>PMHK01000023.1:0-3923 GCA_003156635.1 Acidobacteriota bacterium
CCGCGCCCACGTCGAGTTCTAGCTCAGCAGAATCAAGCGCGAGAAGGGAACTCCGCTCGATGATTTTCGGCGAGCCGACTGGTCAGCAGTTTTCGTTACTACCCAATCCCTGCGTTGATCTTAAAAAACAAAGTTAGAGGTTATCTTTGCAGCGCGAAGCGAGCGGCGATCCAAGCGAGTCCGATCGCGGCGACGATTGCCGTGCAGCATCTGCACACCCTATCCATCGTTTAGGCCGCAGAGCGCATCGCACAGCGGGACGGTTGTTCATTCCAAAGGGCGATCACCGAATCGGAGGCGGACGTGGGCAATTTCTTGCGCGACACCAGGTTCGGCTTCCGCCTCCTGCTGAAAAATCCCGGATTCGCGTCCGTCGCGGTGCTGGCCCTGGCGTTGGGAATAGGAGCCAACACTGCGATCTTCAGCGTGGTCTATGCCACCTTGCTCGCGCCTCTGCCTTACCCGCATCCAGACCAATTGACGATGGTGTGGTCGAGGGTCAAAGACCATAACAACGGAGTTGCGGCTGGCAACTATCTGGATTGGAAGCGGCAAAACACAGTCTTTCAGGAGTTGGCCGCGTGGACTGGCGAAAATATTAACCTCTCGACCTCCGGACGACCGGAGCGGGTCACCGCTCAAAAAAGTACCCCCGAGTTTCTTTCCATGATGGGACATCGGTTCCTGCTGGGGCGCGACTTTCTGGCCGAAGAGGGCGAGGTCGGCAAAGACCACGAAGCCGTCCTCACCTATCACCTGTGGAAGACTCGTTTCGGTGCCGATCCGGGCATCGTTGGGCGGCAAGAACAAATGAACGGAGAGCCCTACACCGTTGTCGGCGTGCTGGCCGAGGGCCCCGCCGACCGGATGGACATTGACCTCTTCGTCCCGCTCGCATTCAAGCCCGACCAAATCAACCACGATTTTCATTTTCTGCTGGTCGCCGGCCGTCTAAAACCCGGCGTCACGATTGCCCAGGCGAATGCGAACCTGGATTCGATCTCGCAACATATCGTCGAAGAATATCCAAAATCGAAGGGTTGGGGAGCGCGCGCCGAGCCACTGAAGAATGATTTTCTCGATCGAGACGTGATCCGAGGTTTGTGGCTTTTGATGGGCGCGGTTGCCTTCGTGCTGCTGATTGCTTGCGCCAATGTGGCCAACTTGCTTTTAGCGCGAGGCACGGCGCGTCTGAAAGAGGTTGCCGTACGCGCCTCACTCGGCGCGTCCCGTTCCAGGCTTTTCGCCCAATTCCTAACGGAGAGTGTGGCTCTGTCGCTGGTCGGCTGTGTCGTCGGCGTCGCTCTGGCGTTTGGACTACTTAAGCTGATCATGGATATCATGCCGCCGTTCACGCTGCCGTCGGAGGCGGAGGTCCGGCTCAATATTCCCGTGCTGTTGTTTACGCTGGCCGTCAGCTTGTTCGCTGGAGTCTTGTTCGGCTGCGCTCCCGCCTGGCAAGCGGCGCGCATGAACTTGAACGAAGAGCTCAAGGAGGGCGGACGTTCGGCGAGTGGCGCTGGCCGCCACGGATTGCGGCGCGCTCTGGTGGTGTTGGAATTTGCGCTCGCACTCAGCCTGCTCACCGGTGGCGGCCTGGCGATTCACAGTTTATGGAACGTGGCGCACGTCGATCTTGGTTTTAAGTCCGATCACCTGCTCACTTTTACCGTGCCGGTGCCCGACGGCCAGCTGACCGAAGCGCCCCAGATCGTCGCTTTCTATCAACAGGTTCACGACCGCATCGCCGCGCTTCCCGGCGTCTCCTCGGTTTCCGTGTCGCTCGGGATGCCCATCCAGGGAGTGAGCTTCGGCATGCCGTTTACCATCGAAAGCAAGCCGGTAGAAGATGTGTCGCAACGTCCTTTAGCTGGCTTCGATATGGTTACGCCCGACTATTTTCAGACTTTCGGGATTCGTTTCGATATGGGGCGGGCACTCACGGAGCAGGATCGCGCCAGTGGAGTCCGTGTAGCCGTGGTCAACCAGACCTTTGCGAAAAAGTACTTGTCGGGGGTCGATCCGCTTGCTCAGCGCATCCTCGTGGAGCAGTTGATTCCCGGCGTGACCAAACTCGGCTCGCCCATCGCCTGGCAGATCGTAGGCGTGTACCACGATGTGCGCAACGGTGGCGTGCGCGGCGATGGTTTCTCTGAAATCGACGTTCCGTTCGCGCAAAGCCCGTGGCCGGTGGCCAGCGTCGCCGTACGCGGGGTGGGGGATCCGGCGTCGCTCACCAAGAGCATTGCTGACGCCGTGCAATCCATCGATTCCAATTTGCCCATCGCCGACGTCAAAACCATGGACCAAATTCTGGTCGAGTCCAAGGCTGGAGACCGCTTCACCGCTTTGCTTTTCGGAGGCTTCGCCGTGATCGCGCTGGTGCTGGCCGCGCTTGGAATTTACGGTGTGATGTCCTTTGCCGTCGCGCAGCGCACGCATGAAATTGGTCTGCGCATGGCGCTGGGTGCGAATTCGGGGCGCGTACTCACGCTGATTTTGCGCGAGGGGATGATCCTGTCGCTGATTGGGCTGGTGCTGGGCTTCGCGGGCGCTTACTTCGTCGGTCGGGGCATGAAAACAATGGTAGTGGGAATTGGCGCGATCGATCTGCCCGCGTTCACCACGGTGGCCGTGCTGCTGATGGCGTCGGCTCTTTTGGCCTGCTACATTCCGGCGCGGCGGGCGATGCGGGTGGATCCGATGGTGGCGCTGCGCTGTGAGTAATCCGCGACCATGCCTGATTTGTTTCGACAGGTTCGCTGGGTCAGAAGGGGATTCCGCGAACGAAAACCAGGAAACCTTTGGACGTAATCGCAAGCCCCCCGACTCCGACTACCCCTTGGGATTCAAGAATCCGAGACGCGTTTTCCCCACCTGACCCAGCGAACCCGCCGGCTCCGAAAGCCTGACACTGATAGCCGAGCCTGGGCTGAACATCCACCCTTCACTCAAATAAGACAAAGCGGGAAAAACATTTCATCGCGGCCGGGAAGCCTGCGCTTTATGAGCGACCCGCGGTCAGGGATTCGAGACGGAGCGGCTGATCCAAAGAATGTTGTCCCAGCTGAGAACCTTGACCGTCTTGTCGAACAGCTTGTCATAGCTGCCGCCAGAAGTCTTGAGGGTGAATTCTTTTACCCGGTCGGGCGGAGTGGTCGTGGTATTGCGGAGGATGTCCAGCACCTGTTCCTGATGAGAGATCTGGTAGTTGGTCGGGTTGACCGCGGAATAGAAACGGACGTCGGCCGGAAGGGCCCGCGTGCCGTTGCCGCGCTCATACCTGATGTGCAGTTCGAGGTGTTCCCCGGATTTGGCGGCGAATACCCAGTCCTGGGCTTCGAGGACGGGGTTGGCGCCGCTGACCGAAGTGGTACGGCGCATATCGTGCGTGGTGGCAAGCAAGTAGTTTCCGTAATACCCGGGGGCATCCTCCGGATCCGCGGTGAGCCCACCGATGATCAACTGCACGTTGTCGCCGCTGGGATCTTTTGCTGGCGCTACCAGATAAACCAGACGATTCGAGCCCTTACCCATGGGTTTGCCATCGGGATCATTGATGGTGATGCGGTCGATAAATACCAGGCGGAGGTTGCAATCTTTCGCCGGCCCCTGGGTGGCGACACTGGAGGTGAATCCCTGGGGAAAATAGGAGCTCAGCACAGCATTCGGCACTTTCAAGTCGATTTGAAAGCGGGTTTCGAGGCTGTTTTCGATGAGCATTTGTGCCCGGGCCCTCACGCAGAAGCACAGCAAGAGCGCCGCGAGCAAAGGGTAGATCTTGCTGATCCTGATCATGTTCTCCTCCCTTCTTTGGATGCGAAAGTTGGCGGCAGCCGCGTGCTCGGGCTGCCACCCGGGGAAAAGCCTAAATGGAGAGAGTCAGGATGTGGTTGAGACGGCGAACGAACGTGGCCGGATCC
>PMHK01000023.1:3934-4055 GCA_003156635.1 Acidobacteriota bacterium
TGATCAGGATTGATCTCGAGCGTGGGCTTGGGCGCAGGAAAGTCTTTCTGGCCCATGGCACGCATCATCTGCTGCATTTGCAGGGAGGGTTCCTCTGCATCGGAGACGATGCAGGAGGGGC
>PMHK01000012.1 GCA_003156635.1 Acidobacteriota bacterium
GTCAGCGTCAGCATGGTCATCATGATGAACCGCGGCCCCGGGTGATACACCAGCGGCGTTTGCCCCATGCTCTGGCGCGTCAACGTTTCCGCAATCGTGAACGACTGGAACAAGCTCAAAATAATCGTCAGGTAGCGCGTGTACTGCGTGANNCCGTGATGTACGGCATGATCCCCAGCGCGAAAATCGTCAACCGGCGCAAATTGCCGCCGCTGAACAAATCGATCAGCCCCAGCACCGATCCTTGGCCCTGCTGGAACAACTGCTGCAGCAATTCCGTATTGATGCCCGGCGTCGGAATGTGTCCGCCCAGGCGATACACCGCCAGCAAACCCAGCGTAAACAGCACCCGGTTCCGCAGGTCGGGCGTGCTGAAAATGTTCCGGATCGCTAGGACCAGCTTATTCATTGAATGACTTCGACCTTGCCGCCCGCCGCGGTAATCTTCTGTTCCGCTGATTTGCTGAACGCGTGCGCCTGCACCGTCAACGCGACTTTCAATTCACCGTTGCCCAGAACTTTCACGCTCTCGCGTTTCACCCGCAAAACGCCCAGGCCGAACAGCAGTTCCGGCGAAACCGTGTCGCCCGCTTCGAACGCGTTCAGCATATCCACGTTNNGCATCTGGCCGCCTTCAAATCCCGGACGTCGCGAATAACCGCGGCGGGACTGTTGTCCCTTGTTTCCCGCACCGGACGTCTTGCCCATCTTCGAGCCCATGCCGCGGCCCACCCGTACCTTGCGGTGCCGCGATCCTCGCGGCGGTTTCAAATTCGATAGTGTCGGTTTCTCAGCCATGCCTACTCCTCAATCCTGACGAGATGATGCACCCGCGCAATCATGCCGCGAATCGATGGTGTATCCTCGACTTCCAGCACCTGCTGCATCCGGCGGAAACCCAATCCGCGAATCGTCTGGCGCATCGGCTTCGGGCAGCCGATAAAACTCACCACCCACTTGATGTTGAGCTTCCCTGCCTTCTTTTCGATCTTGACCTTCGGCTTCTTGACCGTGTGCCGCGTGTGATTCGGCTTCGAAATCTTGTTCATATCGTTATGCGTGCCCTAGAGATACAAACTAGGAGGCTGTCGCTTCCTCCGCAATTTTTCCCCGGCCTTCCGCTACCTTGGCCGCATCCTTCAAGTGCATCAGCGCGTCAAACGTCGCCTTGATCACGTTGTGCGGGTTCGACGTGCCCAGCGACTTGGTCAGCACGTTCTGAATTCCCGCCACCTCCATCACCGCGCGCACCGCGCCGCCGGCGATGATTCCCGTTCCTTCCGGTGCGGGCTTCAGCAGCACCTGGCCGGAGCCGTACCGCCCCAGCACCTGGTGCGGAATCGTCGAACCCTTCATATTCAACTTCACCATGTTCTTCTTGGCCGATTCGATCGCTTTGCGGATGGCCATGGGCACTTCCTTCGCCTTGCCCATGCCGAATCCCGCGTGCCCGCCCTGGTCGCCCACTACTACCAGCGCCGAGAAGCTGAGGTTCTTGCCGCCCTTCACCACTTTCGTGCAGCGGTTGATCGAGACCACCTGATCTTTCAGGTTGGCCTGGTTGGTTTCCACGGAGTGGCGAACCGACAACGAATCTTTGAGCTCTTGTTTCGACATAAGCGTTTAGAACTTCAAGCCCGCCTCTCGGGCTGCTTCCGCGAGCGCCTTTACGCGCCCGTGATATTGATATCCGCCGCGGTCGTACACCACTTTGTCCACGCCCTTTTCCTTGGCGCGTTCCGCGATCGCCTTGCCCACCACCTTAGCGGCCGCGATGTTTCCGCCGCCCTTGATCCCCTTCTTCACTTCGGCGTCCAGCGAACTCGCCGATGCCAGCGTGCGTCCGGTCTGGTCGTCCACCACTTGCGCGCGAATGTGCTTCGAAGTGCGATGCACGCAGAGTCGCGGACGTTCCGTGGTGCCGGCCAGCGTCTGCCGCGTGCGCACGTGAATGCGCCGGCGGTGTGCTTGCCTCGATAATCTTCGAACAGGTGCTGCCAATTTCGTTCTCCTTATGCCCTAACCGCTCACCCAAAAACCAAGCACTGTCATCCCGAGCGCAGCGAGGGACCTGCTTCTTACTTCATTGGAACTACGCCGCGGACTTCGCGCCAGCCTTGCCAGCCTTCTTCTTCAAGCGTTCGCCAGTGATGCGCACGCCCTTCTGCTTGTACGGATCAGGTGGACGCAACGCGCGCAAATTCGCCGCGACCTGCCCCACTTGACCTTTGTCCGCGCCCGAAACCACCATGTGCGTCTGTTTTTCGATCGTGATCGTGATGCCTTCCGGAATCGGAAATTCGATCGGATGCGAATAACCCAGCGCCAGCGCTACGTTCTTGCCTTTCACTTCCGCACGGTAGCCAACGCCCACAATGTCCAGATCCTTCTTGAATCCAGTGGTTACGCCGGTCACCGCATTCGCCACCAGCGCCCGCGCCAGTCCGTGCAGCGCGCGCTTGTCTTCCGAATCCCGCTTCGCCACCAGCGTTCCGTCTTTCTGTTCGAAGCGGATCCCTCCCGGTACTGGCACGTGCATCTTGCCTTTCGGTCCCTGCACTTCTACGGCGTCCGGCTTGATCTGAATCTTTACGCCGGAAGGCACTGGAATAATCTTGTTTCCAATTCGCGACATAGCTCTACCAGACCTCGCACATAATTTCGCCGCCGATTCCGGCTTTGCGCGCCGACGATCCGGTCATCAAACCCTTCGGCGTCGACACGATTGAAATTCCCATCCCGCCCACCACCTGGCGGATATCCGTCTTGCCTACGTAGCGCCGCGAACCCGGGCGCGAGACGCGCTTCAAGTCGGTGATCACGCTGCGGCGATCCGGCGTGTAGCGCAGAAAAACCCGCAGCGTCTTCTTCGCTTTCTGCTCTTCCACTACCTTGTAATTTGCCAGGTAGCCTTCTTCCTTCAAAATGCGCGCCAGCTCGATCTTCAGTTTCGAAGAAGGCATGTCCACGCGCGAATGTTTCGCGCGCGACGCGTTGCGAACTCGGGTTAGTAAATCGGCGATCGGATCAGTATTCATTCTTCCTCGTCTTTACCTTTTCCTGTCTTGCTCGAATTTCAAAAAACTACCAGCTCGATTTGGTCACGCCGGGGATTTCACCCTTCAGCGCGAAGCCGCGGAAACAAATACGGCACATCTCGAACTTGCGCAGGAACGCGCGCGGGCGTCCGCAAATCCGGCAGCGGTTCCGCCAGCGGACCTTGAACTTCGGCGTTTTCTTCTGCTTTGCGAATTGTGCGGTTCGTCCCATATCTCTCCTGACTCCCTATAACCGCGCCTAGGCGCGGAGCGGTACTCCCAGTTGCTTCAGCAGCTCCCGGCCTTCTTCATCGTTCTTGGCCGACGTGGTAATCGTGATGTTCATGCCCTTGATCTTGTCCACCCGCGTGTAGTCGATCTCCGGAAATACCAGCTGGTCCTTCAAGCCCAGCGTGTAGTTTCCGCGGCCATCGAACGAATTCGGCGGCAACCCTTTGAAGTCGCGCACCCGGGGCAGCACCACCGATGACAGCCGGTCGAGAAATTCGTACATCCGCTCGCCGCGCAACGTCACCATGCAGCCGATGGGCATGCCTTTGCGGATTTTGAAGTTCGCGATCGACTTCTTGGCCCGCGTAATCACCGGCTTCTGCCCGGTGATCTGGCCCAATTCCGCCGCGGCCGTATCCAGCAGCTTCACGTTCGCGCTCGCTTCACCTAGGCCGATGTTGACCGTAACCTTCTTCACGTGCGGCACGGCCATCGTGTTGGTCAGGTTGAAGCGCTTCTTCAGCGCCGGTACGCCTTCTTTTCTGAACTTGTCATGCAAACGCGTAATCATCTTTCGTCCTTGTCCTCGTTCGTCTTTCTAATTCTCAAACGTGGTGTCGCAGCGCCGGCAGCTGCGCACTCGCGATCCATCCGGCAATTCGGTGTGGCCCACCCGCGTCGGCTTGCCGCATCCCGGGCAGACCAGCATCACGTTCGACACATGCACCGGCCCTTCCTTCTCCAGAATGCCGCCCTTGATATTCTTTGACGGGTTCGGACGCGTGTGCTTCTTCATGATGTTCGCGTGCTCNNCCGGCCATCACCTTCACCAAATCGCCGTGCCGTATTCCCGAGGATGCTGGTTTTTCCTGTATTTTTCGCATGGTCCCTTACCACACTTCCGGCGCGAGCGAGACGATCTTGGTGAATTTCTTCTCGCGCAGCTCGCGGGCTACCGGCCCGAAAACACGCGTGCCTATCGGCTCGTTCGCATCGTTGATCAAAACTGCCGCGTTATCGTCGAACCGGATGTACGTTCCGTCCTTGCGGCGCTGTTCTTTGCGGGTGCGGACCACCACCGCCTTCACTACCGTGCCCTTCTTCACCTGCGTGTCGGGCGTCGCTTCTTTCACCGCGGCCGTAATTATGTCGCCCAATCCCGCGGTCAAACCCGCATCTCCCCCGACCGGAAGAATGCACGTCAACTGGCGCGCGCCGGAATTGTCCGCCACCGTCAGCCATGTTCGCATCTGTACCATTGCGTTGCTCCCCTTGAACCCAGTCGAACGTGTTGCCGAACCCTATTCCGAATTCCGGACTACGCTACGCGCGTCGAACGCTGCAGTACTTCCTTCAACCGCCACCGCTTCAGCTTGGACAACGGCCGCGTCGAAACGATCACCACTGTGTCCCCCGCCTTCGCTTCGCCGGTCTCATCGTGCGCGTAATACTTCTTCGCGTGCCGCACCACCCGGTGATACAGCGGATGCTGCACCGCGCGCGTTACCTTCACCACGATGGTCTTCTGCATCTTGGTGCTGGTGACGATTCCTTCCAGTTCCTGCCGCACGCCGCGTTCGCGTGCCGTTTCCACCGGCGCCGCCTTCGCGGCTCCTGCCGTTTCCTTTTCCATTACGCCTTCCTCAATTCAGTCTCGCGCAGCAACGTCTTGATCCGCGCGAAATCGCGCTTCGCTTCCCGCAGCTTCTTCAACCCTTCCGCCTG
This sequence comes from Acidobacteriota bacterium, assembly GCA_003156635.1. Classification (GTDB taxonomy): domain Bacteria; phylum Acidobacteriota; class Terriglobia; order Acidiferrales; family UBA7541; genus Palsa-295. The sequence goes on from PMHK01000012.1 coordinate 4,995, forward strand.
TCCCGTCGACAGCTGAAAACGCAGCCGGAAAATCTGCTCGGACAGCTCGCCCTGCCGGGTTTCGAGCTCGGTCTTGCTCAGTTCGCGATACTTCGCGATGCCTACTGGCTTACGTTCCGCCATTACAGTTCCTCCGCCCGCGACACAAACTTCGTCCGGATCGGCAGCTTGTGCGACGCCAAACGCATCGCCTGTTGCGCCGATGCCAGATCCACGCCGGCCATCTCAAACATCACCCGGCCGGGCTTCACCACCGCCACCCACTTCTCCGGTGGACCTTTGCCCTTGCCCATTCTGGTTTCCGCCGGCTTCTTGGTGTACGGCTTGTCCGGGAAAATCCGGATCCACAATTTTCCGCCGCGCTTGATGAACCGGGTAATCGCTACGCGCGAGGCCTCAATCTGCCGGTCGGTAATCCAGGCCGGCTCGAGCGCCTTCAATCCGTACTCGCCAAACGCCAGCGCTCCGCCGCGCCACGCTTTGCCCGTGCGGCGCCCGCGCTGTTGCTTGCGGTACTTAACTTTTTTCGGCATCAACATAATGGTTCGACCGTGTCCTTAACCTTGAATCTGGTGCAGCTCGCTACGAAATCTTAAGAAGCCTTCGCTTCCTTCACTGCTTTTCCGCTGCGCGCCGGAATCTTTTCGCCCTGATAGATCCAGCACTTCACGCCAATCACGCCGTAGGTGGTATGCGCTTCCGCGGTTCCGAAATCGATGTCCGCGCGTAGCGTCTGCAACGGCAAACGCCCCTGCAGGTACCATTCTTTACGCGCGATTTCCGCGCCGTTCAAACGTCCCGCCACGCGGACCTTGATGCCTTTGCAGCCGAAACGCAGCGCCGAATCCACCGCTTTGCGCATCGCCCGCCGGAACGCCACCCGCTTTTCCAGCTGCAGCGCGATCGATTCCGCCACCAAATGCGCGTCCAGCTCCGGACGGTGCACTTCCTGAATATCGATGTGCACTTCACGCTTGGTGCGCTTCTGCACGTCGGCCTTCAGCTTATCGATTTCCGAGCCTTTGCGGCCGATGATGATTCCCGGTCGCGCGCTGTAGATGCGCACCACCAGCTTGTTCGCCGCGCGCTCCACGTCAATTCCGCTGATGCCCGCCGACTTCAGCTTCTCGGTCAGCACCTTGCGCAACTGCACATCTTCGTATAACAAATCGGCGTAGTCGCGCTTGGCGAACCACCGCGACTTCCAGCCCTTGTTGTAGCCCAGCCGAAAACCGTAAGGATGTGTTTTCTGACCCAAACTGCCCTCCTGCTGCTTCGTTCTATTTCGATCTATCGCTGTTGCTTACTTCTTTTTCTTGGGTCCTTGCTTGCGCTGCTGTTCGATCGTCTTGCGCGCCTTGCGAATCGCGCCCTTCACGCCCTTCGACGATTGCGCTTCATCCGCCGCCGCGGCCATCCGCCCGGCCACCGCGCGCTGATGCTCCGACACTTCCACCACGATGTGGCTGGTCCGCTTCTGATACCGGAAACCGCGGCCCATCGGCGCGGGACGCATGCGCTTCCAGCGCGGCCCTTCGTTCACGTAACAGGTCGTCACGAACAATTGATCGACGTCCAGCGTCTCGCCCGAATCTTCCGCCTTGCGCTCCGCATTCGCGATCGCGCTGCGCAAAGTCTTCTCGATATCCTTCGCTACCCGCTTCTTGGTGAAACGCAGCGTGTGCAGCGCTTCTTCCGCGTTCTTGCCGCGGATCAAGTCGATCACCAGCCGCGCCTTCTGCGGTGAGACCCGCGCGTAACGCGCCTTGGCGATGCCTTCAATCTGGGTTGTTGCGTGTGTTGCCGTAGCCATCTTTTATTTCCCTTTTTCTCGGAACTTCTTGCTTAGGACTTCGCTCCCGCTGCCGGAGCCGCTGCTGCTCCTGCCGCCGGCGCCGCCGAAGCCGCCGCGCGTTCCAAGGCCGCCTTGACCGCATGGCCCTTGAACGTGCGCGTCGGCGCGAATTCGCCCAGCTTGTGCCCGATCATCTGCTCGGTGATGTACACCGGAATAAACTTTTTGCCGTTATGCACCGCGAGCGTGTGCCCGATCATGTCCGGCAGAATCGTCGAACGCCGCGACCAGGTCTTCAGCACTTTCTTCTCGTTGCGCGCATTCAATCCTTCCACCTTCTTGCGCAAGTGCTCGTCGATGAATGGTCCCTTCTTCAGTGAACGTGGCATCTCTAACCTATCCCTCTACCCTGCGCATTTTGATCCATTGCGCGCGGCGTACTCTTTTGAATCCCCGCACCGGGCCCGAGACGCGGTGCGACACCGTGCAGAACGGGCAAACAAACCGCGTGCCCTGCGCGTTCGGAATCGTTTCCACGATTACCGCCCAGCCCGCCCGGCACAACCGGTACTGCACCTGCGGCGCCGGCGTCAGCTTCGAAACTTTTACCGCTACCTTCGCGGCCGGCTTGGCTGCTCGCTTCACTGCGCGTCGCGGTGCTGCTTTTCTCGCGCGACGTGTGGCCGGGCGTGCTGCCCGTCTGGTTGATCTTCGCGACGTCCGTGTGGCTGCCATCGGTTTCGCTCCCAAATTACAACTCGCGGTTTACATCCGTACTGCGAACTCTTTACTTGCTGCGGCGCTCCACGATCATGCGATCGCTCGGGCGCTTCTTGCGCGTCTTCGCTCCCAGCGTCGGGAAGCCCCACGGCGTCTGCGGATGGTTTCCCTTCACCCGGCCTTCACCGCCGCCGTGCGGATGGTCCACCGGGTTCATGGCCACACCGCGGTTGGTCGGACGACGTCCGTGCCAGCGCGTGCGTCCCGCCTTCCCGTAAGTTACGTTTTCGTGATCCAGATTCCCCAGCTGGCCCACCGTCGCCATGCAATTGATGCTGAACTTGCGCACTTCGCCCGAAGGCAGCTTGACCAGCGCAAAGTCGCCTTCCTTGCTCATCAGCTGCGCCGCGCCGCCCGCCGACCGCACCACCTGCCCGCCCTTTCCCGGCTGCAGTTCCAGGTTATGAATCATCGTGCCGGGAGGAATGTGCTGAATGGTCAGCGCATTGCCCGGCAGAATTTCCGCAGTCGGTCCGTTCAGTACCGTCATACCGACTTCCAGGCCCACCGGCTGCAGGATGTAGCGCTTCTCGCCGTCCGCGTAGTGCAACAACGCAATGCGCGCCGAACGATTCGGATCGTATTCGATGGCCGCGACCTTCGCCGGGATTCCGGTCTTCTCTCGGCGGAAATCCACCTGTCGGTACTTTTGCGCGTGGCCGCCGCCGCGGTGCCAGGCGGTGATTTCGCCGTGCGCGTTGCGTCCGCCGGTGCGCTTCTGCGATTCCACCAGCGACTTCTCCGGCGTTTGCTTGGTGATCTCGCTCTTATCGAGCATGGTCAGAAAGCGTCGTGACGGTGTATACGGCTTGAATGTCTTAATTGGCATCGGTGCCTCTACTTACCCCTTGCTCTGCTCTGCAAAATTTTCCGCAACTACTTTACTCTTTCGCTTTACTTAAATATTTTCCGCGTACTCGATCATCTTTTCGC
>PMHK01000110.1 GCA_003156635.1 Acidobacteriota bacterium
CTTACTCCCGCTCGAAAATTAAAAAGTTCCCTTGTTTGAGTAACTTGCCTGAATAAAGGTTGCCAGTTGATCTGTCCGCACCCAACTCTATATTTGCCGGCCGAGAATCGTCATAATCCGACCAAATTCCGCCCTACATTAATAACATTGCCCCGCCTTTGTGCCAAATCTCGAAGCGCCCCCCGCCACGATAATTTATGCCAATCTAGGCCAACCTGGGCCCGCGGCTCGTCACGCCCAGTCGAATTGCGTTATCATTGGCGTGCANNTGGGCTGCAGGTGTGGCCCGGAACGAACGCACTCAAAACGGAGATACGCATGTCCCTCAGGTTCAAATCGAGCATTCTTGCCCTGGCCTTCGCTCCCGCCTTCATTCTTTTCGTTCAGGCCCCGCTGCTGCCGGCCTTCGCGCAAACTTCCAACTGGCAAATCGATCCGGCCCACGCCAACGCCCAATTCAAAGTCACGCACCTTGGCATTTCGAAAGTCCAGGGTGAATTCACCAACGTGACCGGCACCGTGCAGCTCGACGAGGCCGACCCCACCAAATCGGTGGTCAACGCCACCATCGACACCGCCACCGTCTACACTCGCAACGAATCCCGCGACAAAGATCTGAAAGACAATTTTTTCGAAGTCACCAAGTATCCGACCATGACCTTCGTCTCCAAATCCATCACCCGCGGCGCCGATGGGAAGCTCCAGATCACCGGCGACTTCACCCTCCACGGCGTCACCAAACCCGTAACCTTCGCCGTCGACGGTCCCACCGAAGCCATCAAAGATCCCTGGGGCAATCAACGCCGCGGCGCCTCTGCCACCGCCACCATCCACCGCTCCGACTTCGGCATCACCAAATACCCCGGCGTAATCGGCGAAGAAATCGCCATCACCTTGGATATTGAATTCATCAAGAAGTAAAGTACGCGACGAAAAGTTGCCAGCATCACGGCTGCCCGGCGTGCGCTGCCATGGAGAGCGACTGACCAAGTCCAGCGCGCAGCGCCGCCGCCTTGCCCTGACGAAGGAAGGGACAGAGGGGCCGCCTCTGCCCCGACGAAGGACCTCTCTTCGCTTTCAACTCCTTGCCGCCACCGCCTCCCCGCCCCCTCACTTTCGCCGTAACTTTTCCGCAACAACCCTCCCAACCCCCGCAACAATTTTCCCCTCCCCGTGTTTTACTCGCTTATAGATGCTGTAATTCTATTTCCCAAGCATTATCAGTAAAACCAATTCCACATGAGGTGATAATTCGCATGAAGACTCTGTCCCGTTTTGCCCTGGTGGCCGCGGCTCTTGCTTTTCTTCTCCCGCTGACCTCCCAGAATATCCACGCGCAGGGTCGTCATCCTGCGTACATCCACGCTCTCGCCGATTTGCGGGACGCGCGGGCCCATCTCCAGCATCGTCCTGACGGCAGCCCGATTCACGTCGAAGAGCGTCAGGCCATCGAAGAAATCAACCACGCCATCGATGAAATCAAGAAAGCCTCGATCGACGACGGCAAAAACATCGACCAGCATGAACCGGTCGACGCGCACCTGCCCTGGAGCGGACACCTGCACCAGTCCCGCGACCTCCTGGACAAGGCCCATCACGACGTAGCGCAGGAAGAAGACAATCCCGAAACCCGCGGCCTCCAGGCTCGCGTTCTCCAACACATCGATCGTGCGCATCACCACGTCGACGAAGCCCTGGCCATTGCCGAAGCCCACTAAACATCTGCAAAAAAACAAAAGTCCCTGGGCCGGCAACACGCTGCCCAGGGACTTTTGTTTTGACTCGATCACGCCGTGTGCCGGCGCCGATTTTCCGGACACCCCACTCCTCGCCGCTTTCGCGAAGAGTGCAGTTCTCCACTACCGCTGATTAACAAAAAATGGCTGTCATCCCGAAGCGCAGCGAGGGACCTGCTTCAAACGCCGTAGCCCTGCTCGTTGCCTTCGCCGTTGCCTCCAGCTCGTCATTCTGAGCGCAGCGACGAAGGACCTCTCTTCGATCTCAGCCGTCACTTTATATATTGTGCGCTGGGCTTAAAGTCCACCAACCCGTCCCGATAATCGATCTTGATTCGCAACAAATACAGCACCTGCAGTCCCAGCAGCCCCGAGATTTCCGTTCCAAACGACTCGCTCATCCGCTTCATATCAATCGCCAGCAGACCCTGGCCCTCCTGCCTGATATTTGCGAATTGCAGCGTCGCGTTGTCCGCCGCATAAACCTTGTTGACCTTGCCCGTCACGCCCTTCAACACGTAATCCTGCGTCAGATCCACGTGCGTCACTGCCTTGGCCGCCGACAGCGAAAGCTCATTGTCGGTCGAGCCCGTATCGATCATGAACAGCCGCGACGGCGTGGAATTCACCGAAGTCGGAATCAATAGTCCGTGGCCGATTTGAAAAATCTGCGTGTAATCCTTCATCTCCGGCGCGATGTAGCGGTCGTGCCAGCGCCCTTCCGCGCTCGACTCCGAATCGAGCGAGGTTTGCGCTTCCGCTTCGTCCGGCAGTCGGGGCAGTTCGCTCAATCTCAATTTGGTCTGTTCCATGTAGATATCGACCAGGTAATTCCGGAAAACATTCGCGCCAATCAATCCGTCCACCCCCGCCACCGTTCGCTGGTTCTGCACCTCCACCAGGCAGTCGTCAAATTCCAGTCCCCCAATTTGAATCTTGTCCGCGTGCCCCACAAAGCCTTTCCCCTTTTTCTCTTCCTGGTCCCCAATACCTGTCACCGGAACTTCAAACATCGACTTCACGCCCGCTTTGCTAGCCAGGTTCTGATTAATCAGAATTCCCCCGGCGCCCGTATCCAACAGCAACCGTGCCGGAACGCCGTTGATTTTCATGCTCAAACCGAAGCCCGAAATGCGCTGGCCGCTCTCGAATAATCGTTCGAGCGGCGCCTCGGTCGATTTCACCGGCGTCGCCAGGCGGCACGCGTTCTTCGGCGAGCCCTTTCGCTCCTCGAGCGCATCCAGTTCTTTTTGGGTATCCGCCTTGGTCGCCTCGTCCCCAGCCTGAGCCAGACCGTTCTTCAGCGATTGAATGCGTTCATCAATGCTCAGCGTTCCAAAATACGCCCGTTGAATATCCGGATCGTTCGAATCCAACTTGAACGCCTGATCGATGTCCATCTTCGCGTGCTTCATGTTCCGGGACGCCGCATGCACCCGGTACAGTCCCCAAAAAGCCCGCGCATCCAGATCGCAGTTCTGAATCGGTTTTACAAAGGCCATTTCCGCGTCGGCAAATTTCCCCTGCCGGTAATAAACTTCTCCGAGCGCAACGATCGCCGGCGCCCGGCCCGGCGTCAGCTCCATCGCCTGGTTCGCCGCGCTATACGCGTCATCGACCTTATTCTGTTCCAAATAAATCCGCGCCAGCCCAGCATACGCTGCGGCCGCATCCTGCCCGCCATTCGGCAGAATGTCCTTGTACGCCGCAATCGCTTCGTCGAACTTTCCGGTTCGGTAGAGTTTCCGTGCCTTAATCAACGGACCCGTCAGACTCGAATTCACTTCGCACTGTTTCGTCGTGGTCTTCGCCGCTTGCTGCGGCAACGCCATGGCTACCGCCGCGCTCGCGTTATGCTGCGCCGCCGGTATTCCCGCCGGAAACGCCATCGCCCACACACAAACCATCGCCACGCCCTTCATTCGCCGCTTCTCCACTTTCCCTCCCGAGTCCAAAGAGCGCCGTCATCCCTAACCGCTTTAGCGGTGTCGGCCCTGCTTTTGATGCAAACACTTCGCGATCGATCACCGCCCCCCATCGCCCTAAATAGGTGGCTGGTGAAAGCGCTTCGCGTCGTACGTAAAATTCACCAAACCGTCCCGGTAATCGATCTTCAGGTCCAGCATCCGCAACATCGCAAAGCCCAACACGCCCGAAAGCTCCGTCTCCAGCCAATCGCTCAAATGGGTCAGGTCGAACGCAATCAGATCCGTTCGCTCCTGCCGGAAATGTGAAAACTGAATCGTCGCCTTCGACGCGCTATACACGTCTTTCACGTTTCCGCTCAATCCCTTCACTTGGAAGTCCGGTTCCTGGTTCACTTTCGTCACTTCCCGGGCCGCCGCCAGCGACAAAGTGTTGTCGAACGATCCGGTGTCGACCATAAAAAGCATCGACGGAGATTTATTCACGCTGGTCGGAATGATCAACTTTTGGTTCATGATGTAGACTCTCGTAAAGTCCTTCATCTCCCCCGGCACATAGCGGTCATGCCAGTGCACTTCCGCGCTCGCCTCCGAATCGAGTGACGTTGGTGCTTCCGCTTCGTCCGGCAGCCGCGGCAGCTCGCTCAATTTCAATTTCTCATCCGGCATGTTCATGTCCACCAGAAAATTCCGGAAGACGTTCGCCCCGATCAGCCCGTCATCGCCCAACGCCGCCCGCTTCGTCGACACCTCAATAATGCAATCTTGAAATTCCAGATCGCCAATCTGAATCCTGTCGGCGTATCCCACAGATGCCGATCCCGGCCCCTTATCGCCGCTGCCTCCCAGCGTCGTTTCAAACAGCGCTTTGACTCCTGCTTTCTCCGCAATCCTCCGGTCGATCGTTATCCCGCTCGCGCCCGTATCCACCATTAGCTTCGAGTTCACGCCGTTTACTTTCACCACCAGTCCATATCCCCGCATATGCGTCGGATCCTGCAGCAGCCGTTCCAGCGGCACTTCCGTCGAGGTCACCTTCTTCGTCAGCGTGCAGCGCTTTTGCGGATGCTCCGCCTGCCCCTTCAACAGCGCCAATTCTTCGCGCATGCCGTTCAGCAATTCGGCGTCGTCGCCAAAATCTCCAGAAAGATACGCCTCGAGCGCCTGGATGAGTGCCTCGCCGCGCAGCGTATCCAGATATTCCCGCCGTATATCCGGATCGGCCGGATCGAGTATGTACGCCTGGTCGATCTCGCTCTTTGCGTGTTTATAATTCAGAGATACTTGATGAATTCGGTTCAATCCCAGGAAGGCCCGCGCATCCAGATTGCACGCCAGCAGCGGCTTTAGAAAAGCCGCCTCCGCATCTGGTATTTTTCCCTGCCGGAAATAAACTTCTGCTTGCGCCACGATCGCCGGCGCATGGTCCGGAGTCAGCGCCACCGCCTTCTGCGCCGCGTCTGCCGCCGCCGCGACATTTTTCTGTTTCAAATAGACGCGCGTCAGGCCCGCATACGCAGCTGCGGCTTCGCCGCCTCCAGCCGGAAGGATGGCCTGGTAAGCCGCAATCGCCTCCGCGAATTTTCCGGTGCGGTAAAGTTTCAGCGCCGCGGACATCGGCGCCGAAAGGGGTGGCGCAGTTTCGGCCGTAACCGCGCAACGCGCGGCTTTGCCATTTCCAGCGGGCGCGCCTTGCCCTGAAGTTGTTTGCGAAGCCGTGGCTTGTCGCCCACCCGCGGTCCTACCGCTCGTCCCGCCAGGCGTGCTGGGAATTAGCAACGCTCCGATGCAGACTCCAGCGACAATTCCGCGCAGCCATTCGATTCTCATCAGGCCTCGTTACGCGATCGCCGCCGGCCACGCCCGCTGCCTCAAACGGGGATCGCTCGCGGCGCTGCCTGCCGAAATCCACGCGCCGTTTCGCGCGACATTCTGTCGAACCGTAACTGTCCTGTCAATTGCTCTTCGTTATTCCCCACGCTGCTGTCGCCGCTCCCTCCACGCGCCCTTCCTCGCCAGCTGCCCGCACTCGCTTCGCTACCTTTCGTTGCGACCCAGGTGTTCCCAGTCTATAATCCCGCTGCAAATGCGCCCCCCGGCCATCCCAGTTTTCCCTATCCACCATTCGTCGCGTCACGACCAGGCTTGGAATCTCGCACGCGTCGCAATCGCGCGACCGCATCCAATTTCGGAGCCTCACCGATGACCCTCGCGGCCGGCAAAAAACTCGGTCCCTACGAAGTCCTCGGCCCGCTCGGCGCCGGCGGCATGGGCGAAGTCTATCGCGCCAAGGACACCCGCCTCGACCGCAGCGTCGCCATAAAAGTTCTCCCGATGCACTTGTCCGCCGATGCCGACGCCAAGGCCCGCTTCGATCGCGAAGCCCGCTCGATCTCTTCCCTCTCGCATCCGAACATTTGTCACCTCTACGATGTCGGCCACCAGGACGGCACCGACTTTCTCGTCATGGAATTTCTGGAAGGCGAAACGCTCGCCTCGCGCATTCTCAAAGGTCCGCTCTCGACCGAGCAAGTCCTGAAAATCGGCGGCGAAATTTGCGACGGCCTGCAAAAAGCCCACAAGACCGGCGTCGTCCATCGCGACCTGAAACCCGCCAACATCATGCTCACCAAAACCGGCGCCAAATTAATGGACTTTGGCCTGGCCAAAAGTACCCAAGCCGTCGCGCCGCCGTCCTCCAGCATGACCAGCCCGCTGATGTCTCCCTCTCCCAGCGGCCCGCTCACCCAAGCCGGCACCATCGTCGGCACGTTTCAATACATGTCGCCCGAGCAAGTGGAAGGCAAAGAAGCCGACGCCCGCAGCGATATCTTTTCACTCGGCGCCGTTTTCTTCGAAATGGCGACCGGTAAACGCGCCTTCGAAGGCAAGACCACCGCCAGCGTCATCGCCGCCATTCTCGAACGCGATCCGCCGCCCGTTTCTTCCATTCAGCCCAATTCGCCGCTCATGCTCGATCGCCTGGTGAAAACTTGCCTGGCCAAAGATCCCGACGACCGCTGGCAGACCGCGCACGACGTAAAACTTCAGCTCCAAAGCATCGGCGAAGTCGGCTCGCAACTCCTGACCCACGCCAGCAGCCAGGCGGCACCAGGCAGCGCCGCCGCCACCCAAATTTCCGAAGTCGTCGCCGCAGCCGCCGCCAAAGCGCAATCCCGTCGCAATCGAGATCGCACCCTCCTCATCCTCGGCACCGCGCTCATCACCGCCATCGTCGCCGGCGCCCTCGGCTATGTCGCCCATCGCGCCACCCCAGAAGCCGAAACCACCCTGAGCGCCACCGTTACTCTGCCGCAAAATCTCCGCGTCGAGCCCTTCAACGTTTCCTTCGCCTTTTCCCCAGACGGTCAGAAGCTCGCCTTCTCCGGCATCGGCGAAAACGGCACCAGCAGCCTCTACCTTCGCCGGCTCGACGCCGATACGCCGCAACTCCTGGCCGGCACCGAAGGCGGCGCCTCGCCTTTCTGGTCCGCCGACGGCCGCTCCCTCGGCTTTTTCGCCGACAAGAAACTCAAACGCATCGACGTTGCCAGCGGCACCATCTCGGTAATCGCCGACGCCCCCGCTGGCCGCGGCGGCACCTGGAATGCTGCCGGCGTCATTCTCTTTGCGCCTTCCAATCAGACCGGCCTGTTCTCGGTTCCCGCTTCGGGCGGCGCGCCCACCCAAGTCACCACCATCGATGGCGATAAACCCGGCACCGACCGTCTCCCTTATTTTCTGCCCGATGGCAAACACGCCCTCTTTATCCGCAGCGGCTTGCAATTTACCGTGCCGGGCACCATCTACGTTCTTGATCTCGCTTCGAAGAAAATCGAAAAGCTGCTGGACGCGGACAGCGAGGCGCAATACGCCGAGCCCGGCTACCTGCTCTTCTCGCGCGACGGAAATTTAATGGCGCAGCCCTTCAACGCCGCCACCCTGAAACTCGGCGGCGAGCCGGTCGTGGTCGCGCAGCAAGTCGCCTTCAACGCCTATCGCCGCGCCTCCCAATTCGCCGTGTCGAGTTCCGGAATGTTGCTGTACGCGCCCGATGCCGGCACGCCCATGAAGCAGGTCACCTGGTACGGTCTGGAGGACGGCTTGGAATTGGCCAAGGTCGGCGATCCCGCCCGGGTCACCGAACTCGCGCTGTCCCCGGACGATCGTCACGCCGCTGCCGTCGTTTCCGCCGGAAAAAGTTCTGCGGTCACCGCCGACACTTCGGTCTGGCTGTACGATCTCGAACGTCCTGGCTCGACCCGCCTCACTTTCGCTTCCGGCGCTTTTGCCACTCCGATCTGGTCTCCCGACGGCCAATTCGTTTTTTTCCTCAACAATCGCACGCCCGTGACGATTTTCAGAAAATCCGCCCACGGCGATTCCGAGGCCGAACCGGTATTCACCGATGGACTTCTGCATTCCCCGGATGCCGTCGCGCCCGACGGCCAATCCCTCGCCACCGAAATTCAGAATCCGCGCGATTTCCGCATCGAGTTGCTGTCCCTGCAGCCCAATAGCAAGCCCGAATCGTTCCTCACCCAGGATTCCAATGTGCGTGACGGCTTGTGGTCGCCCGACGGCAAATGGTTTTCCTACCTCTCCGACGAAACCGGGCGCTACGAGCTCTACGTCACCTCCTATCCCGACCACAAAGGCAAATGGCAAATTTCCAAGGACGGCTTAATCACCGGCGGCTGGCTCAAGGCCCCCAACACCCTGGCCTACCAGGGCACCGACTCCAAACTTTACGTCGTCGAGATTTCTTCCAAGGGTGGAGACTTCCAAATCGTCAAAACCCACGCAGCCTTCGGCGGCAAGCCCCTTCCCCAGCTTCCCGGCCTGGTCTTCATCCCCAAAGTAATCACCAAAGACCTCAAGCGCATAGTCCTCCCCAAGCCCATCCAGGACAATTCCCGCACCTACCTAAACCTCCGCACCAACTGGACCGCAGACCTAAAAAAGCCCTAACCCCGCAAGCAGCGAAGCACCTCCTAATCCTCGGCAATCCGCCGCCGCATGGTAACATCCCAGTAGTCTTACCGCTCAGTACACACCATCCCAGGAAAGCTCGCGGCAGATCAACGGAGGTCCACATGCAACTCACCGACATTCAAAAACAAATGATGGCCACCTTCCTAAGCCTCCGCGTAGGCATCGGCGTCATCGGCATCGTGTTCCCTTTCCTGCTGCTGATCGGCGGCTGGGCCCTCTACGGCCTCCCCCAGGCCGATTCGATGAGCGCCTACTATCACGCCACCACCGCCTGCGTCGACCCGCACCTCGATACCGACCCAACCCAATGCGCCGCCAATCCCCTGCCCACCGGCCAGCGACCGATGCGCAACTGGTTCGTCGGCCTGCTTTTCGCCATCGGCGTCGGCCTGTACCTGGTCAAAGGCTTCAGCAAGCAGGAAAACGTGCTGCTGACCATCGCCGGAATTTTGGCGGTGGTGGTGGCGACCAATCCCATGCCCTGGGTCCGCGGAAAACCCACCTGGGACCACGTGCATTACATCGCGGCCGTCGCCTTTTTCATTCTCATCGGCCTGGTCATCTGGATCTGTTCCGGCAAGACCCTGAAATTCATGCCGCAAATTCCGGACCGCGATAAAGTGATCGCTCGTTTCAAACACACCTACCGCGCCCTGGCCATCGTGATGGCCGCCTCTCCCTTCGCCGCGATTCTCCTCTTCAAAGTTTTAAAGCTGCCCCAAGGCATTTTCTGGGCGGAGGCCGCCGGCGTAGTCTCCTTCGGCGCCTTTTGGCTGGTCAAGACCTGGGAGCTAAGCAAGAGCGACGTAGAGCACCGCGCCATGCGCGGCGAAATCAACATGGACACTTCAAAGTTGCAATGAGCCGTTCCGCGGCTCGCTTCGGGCGCGTGAAATCGTGGCCGAAGCGGTATGCTTCCGACTCGAAATAATACTCGCCCAGCCCTGCACCAATGTCGCGTTCCGCTGCTGGAGCATCAACCGGAAGGTTTTGAAGGATCGACCAGCGCGCCGGTCGATTCAAAGTTGGCAGTTGATAGCGGATCACGCCGCAGTCGTCTGAGATTAACTACGGGCAAAAACTTGGAGAGCGGCGTCCGGAGATTGCGGCGAGGTGTGAGCGCTCAGCAAGACTCTCGCCAGGTGAAAAGAGCTTACAAATACTTATCTGATTAAGTCGATTTGTTGAATGCATCCGTTGTTGTAGAAAATTCGAACCTTTAATCCATCATGGATTATTCCGTCGAATGGTTTTTGATTGTGGAAGCAGGGCGAGTCGTCGAAAGTGTCATACGTTAGCGTGACATCCCCGACGGAAAACGACTCCGTTGCCGGACCAATTTTGAGCGCCGGGCGGAAATTCTCTATAGGTCCCTCAATCGCCGTGGTTTTGCCGCTGGCGAAGTCGTTTCGCATTCTGAAAAAGAACGGAACGACGCTGATCGACAACAAAAGCGCCATGCAGATGCCGAGTATGATCGCAAGTCCAGCTATGAGTTGGGCGCGCTGCGCCTTGGAGAATCGAAGTAACAAAAGCCCCACCGCGAGCAATACGCTGGCATGGCTGTATCGGAGTTGCCGTTCAACAGNNGGTGGGTTCTTCATGGGCATGGTGCTTGCTCCTTCGTTCCTAATGATAGTCTTCGAGGTCACAGAATGAACATTGATTCCTCGCGAGATGCTAATCTGAACGCCCAGCCACTCCCGGAGACCTGCATGCCTAACGAAGCACACGCCAAAGCTCCCGAAGCCGCTTTGCCCTCATCCCTACCTGCCGACGATCTCGCGCGGTTGCTGGTGCTGGCCCAATCCGATTCGCCCGACGCACTGCATATCGGCCTGGTCGGCGACACCTACACCANNCGCATCGCCACGACTTCGAGGAAACTTTCGTGGTGCTGGAAGGCGAGATCGAAGCGACGTTTCGCGGCGTGAAATCCGCGGCGCGCGCCGGGCAGACGCTGCACATTCCGGCCAATGCGCCGCACCAGTTCCATAACGCCAGTGGACAAAACGCGCGGCTGCTGTGCATCTGCTCGCCAGCCGGGCAGGAAGAATTTTTCGAGCAGGTCGGCGTGCGCGTCGCGACGCGGACCACGCCTCCGCCGAAGCCCGAAGAAAAAGCCGAGCAGGAGCTCCGCGCCAAAGCCGCCGCCTTGGCGCCAAAATACAAAACTGAATTCCTGCCCCACGCATAGCCGGGGCGAATCGCGAGAAAGTTACTGCGGTTTTGGGGTGTCCGCCGGTTTCGACGCTGGCGCGTCCTCGACGCCCTTCGGCTTGCCGATGGTCTGAATCGCATTCACGTTGAATTTCTGATAATCCGAATAGCGCGTACTCTCATCCGCGCGAATTCCCTTCACCATCAGAAACTTCACATCCACATGCACTTCCTGATACGTCGGCAGCCACACTTCGTTGTTTACAAATTCCTGTTCCAGGATAATCCGCGTGCCTTTCTCCACATTGGCCAGCAGCCCGCCCGCAATCTTCACGTCGCCCACAAAAAACGCGTCCAGCCGCGCCACGTCCAGCGCCTTCTCGTCGATCCAGATCACTCCGCCCAATTTGGTGATGATTTTTTCCATCAGCGTGTGCGGTTTGAATTCCACATTCGGCTCGAAGTCGAACACCAGCACGTCCGCCCCGCGAAAGCGTTCCCGCCGCGGATTCACGAACTGGCACGCGCGCAGAAAAGTCTCCATCGACACTTCTTCGTCGCCCTCCGGATCCTTCCCTTTTTCCTCCGCCTTTTCGTCCTTCTTTTCTTTCTTCTCCGCCTCTTTCTGCAGCATTTCGATTTCCTTCAGCACCCGCGCCTGCTCTTTTTTCTGCTCTTCCTCGCTCAACACCTTCCCGTCTTTTTTCACCAGCGTCGAAACTTCCGTGCCATCCAAATAGAAAAACGTCGACTCCTTCACTTCCGGCGGTTTCGGCTTGCCGTTCCCTTCATATTCGAACGTCGTCTCGACCTTGGTCCCGGCGTAATTCTCCTTCATCTTGTCGATCGCTTTCTGGTTCCCGTCGATCTTCAAAAACAATTCCTTCAAATCCGGCAGCACCACCTGCGCCTTCTTGGGAAAATCGAAAGTGCGCTCACCGACGCGCTCGTTGATCGCCGCCCGGTTCACCACAATCTTGAAATCGTCGGCGCCGCGCCGCAGCGCGATCTGGTATGGCACCTGCACCCCATCCACCGCGCGATAATCGTCGTACACGATTTCCTGCTGCACGCCGCCAACCAGCGCCGTTTCCTTCACGATCAAATGCGTTTGCGCGTCGAAAAATACCTGCCGCTTTGCGCCCGCCGGCGAAGTCACTTCCAGTTCCACCGCATCGCGCCCGCGCACTTGCGCATTCCCCACATACGTCACCACCAGCCGGTTTTTCTTCGGATTCAGCAGCCGCGTATTGTAAAAACGCGCCGCCGCCTCCATCTGCAATCCATCCGGCCCCACCAAAGTTCCAATCTCCCCGCGCGCATTTTCCCGCCACGCCGATTTCCCGTTGAACGCCTCAATCCACCCCTTGTCCCCCGCCAGCATCTCCGAGTAATACCGGTTCGGCAATTTCGTCTCGAACGTATACGTCGCCGCGCTAGCGCCGGGCCCGGCGCTGCCCGACGACCCGTCGCCGCTGCCCCTGGCCGCCGCGTTCGCAGCGGCCCCTCCGCCGCCGGCGGCTTTCACATCACTAACATTGGCCGGCGCCTTGCCGTTGATTTCCGTGACGGTGCCGTCCAGTCGCAGCGTCACCACCTTCCCCAACTTCCCCCCGCCGCCCTCCGCCTTGGCATACGACCCCAAAATCTTCCCCACATCCGCCGACTGCGACTGCGCCCGCACCGGCCCAGCCGCAAGGCCGCCAACCAACGCCAACCCCCTCGCCACCAAGATCAAATTCCGCCAACGCGAACGCATTTGCCTTCGCATCCGCATTCTCACCCGTACCCGCATCTGCATCGTCACCCGCACACTCGTCCTCATCATCACAAGTGTACATACGAAACCCCCGCCACAAATGTTTCGTATCACCTCGACCCGCCCTTGGCCGTCACCCTGAGTCGCGCAGCGCCGAAGGATCTCTCTTCGAAGTCAGCACCTTCGCCCCAATAATCCACGCCCAGCCCCGCTTTTGATCTTCCGCTTCGATTCAAGTTGTCATCCCGACCGAGGCGCAGCGCCGTACCTTAACGCCGCGCGAATCGCGTCGCCGTCCAGACGCCGTTCGTGCACGCCTTCCCGAACCACGCCGCAAACCAACCCACACCTCGCCCACTCCACACACCCGTCTCATCCTGAAAACAGTTCGACGTGAATGCACCGCAGGAAAAACTGCTTACGGATGTACCTCGACCGGCGCTGTCGTCCCAATAAACGAGTGAATCTCCCGCACCAGGGTTCCGTCGCCTACTTCCAGAATGTCGTTGTGCCCCGCGCCCTCAATAAGATGAATGGTCTTGGGCGAATTCGAGCGATCGTACAACTGCTGCGCCATCGACGGCGGCGCCAGCTGGTCCGCCGCTCCGCTGATGATGAGCACCGGCATCTGCACCGCCGAGATTTTCGCCGCGCTATTGAAATCGTTTTTGTGTCCGAGCCATTGCGCCGGCCGAAAAAGATAGCGGTAGGCCCACAACTGATTCGCCACGTCCTTCACGCTCGAGATGGGGCTGATCAGAATCAGCCCGCCGGCGTGCGGCGTCTCCGCCGCCAGCTGCGTCGCCACTCCCGTTCCAATCGACCGCCCGGCAATCCAGATATCTGCGCGCGCCACGTGCCGTTGCTCGGTCAAGTACCGCAGCGCCGCTCTCGCGTCCGCCTCGGTACTCGGGCCGTCCGTCTGCATCTTACTGCTCGATCCGTAGCCGCGGTAGTCGACGGCCAGTACGTTCGCGCCAGTTTCATGCCACATCGGCGCTTCCAGGTTCGCCTCGCTCTCCAGCGAGTATCCGTTCCCGTGGAAAAACAGAATTGTTTTCTGCATCGGAGCTGCCGCCGGAATCCACCAGGCGTGCAGTTGCGTCGTCGCATCCACCGGAATGTGCAGGTCTTCAAAAGGAAGATTCGCCACCGCGGGGGTCGTCGCCGGCGGAAAATTCGGAGGCAAGAAGATGAGTTTCGCTTCAAAAACAAACAACAGCGCCGTCGCCAGCAAATACAAGCTAACTACCACGCAGCCAAAACCGATCAGCAGTTTTTTCATCACCCAATCGCCCGCGCCATTAGACCATTCACCACTCGCTAGCGCAACGCGGCCCGAGGCTCCACACCAGCGCCGTAGGCGCGGCACAGGTTAGCCCAGCCCGTAAGGGCTNNGTCTTCCAGACGCCGTTCGCGCACGCCGTTGCGATCTGAAATCCGAACACCCAACCCACACGCATCAAACTTTTTATGTATCCTGTCAGTCTAATTCTCAGCCCACTCATGCCGAAGCCCACCAAAAACCAAACCCCGCCACCGCCATCCCGGCTCACCCTGAAATCCTGGCAATACCTCGCCCTCAACATCTTCATCGTCTTCCACATTTTCGCCATCACCGCCTGGGCCATCCCCTTCCGCAGCCCATTCGTCCTCGACTGCCGCGAACTCGTTCGCCCCTATCTCCTTTGGTCCGGCCTGTTCCAGGCCTGGGACATGTTTTCGCCTATGCCCAAAGCCACCAACACCTACCTCCAGGCGGTCATCATTTATAAAGACGGCTCGACGCAGATGTGGGATTTCCCGCGCATGGAACTCCTCACCCTCGCCCAAAAATATTCGAAGGAACGCTACCGGAAATTTGTGGAAATTTTGCTCGACCAAAATAACGCCGCGCTGCGCCCCGACGTCGCC
>PMHK01000204.1:0-11705 GCA_003156635.1 Acidobacteriota bacterium
TGACGGCGGCGCCGGCGACGGGTTCGACCTTTACCGGTTGGGACGCGCCGTGTTCGGGCACCGGCAACTGCATCGTCACGCTGACGGCGGCGACGACGGTTACGGCGACGTTCACGCCCACCGCGACGAATTTTACTTTGACGGTCACCAAGGCGGGGACGGGCACCGGAACGGTGACCAGCGCGCCGGCGGGAATTAATTGCGGTGCGACGTGTGCGGCTCCGTTTGCGAGTGGGACGCAGGTTACGTTGACGGCGGCGCCGGCGACGGGCTCGACGTTTACGGGTTGGGGCGCGCCGTGCTCGGGCACCGGCACGTGCGTCGTCACGCTGACGGTGGCGACGACGGTTACGGCGACGTTCACGCTGAGCACGACGAATTTTGCATTGACCGTCACCGAAGCGGGGACGGGAACGGGCACGGTGATGAGCACTCCCGCAGGGATTGCTTGTCAGCCGACCTGCATAACAAATTTTGCGAGTGGGCAAGTGGTTGCGTTGAGCGCAACCGCCGCGGCAGGTTCCACGTTTGCGGGTTGGACTGGCGCGGGTTGCAGCGGAACCGCCGGATGCTCGGTGACCATGACCGCGGCGCAAGCGGTCACGGCTACCTTCACCAAGTCGGCGACGAATGTCGCCTTGACTGTCACCGAAGCGGGGACGGGAACGGGCACGGTGATGAGCACTCCCGCCGGGATTGCTTGCCAGCCGACCTGCGTCGCAAACTTTGCTAGCGGGCAAGTGGTCGCGCTGACCGCGACTGCGGCGGCAGGCTCCACGTTCGCGGGTTGGACCGGCGCGGGGCCGTGCGAAGGAACGGAAGTGTGTATGTTCGACATTACGGTGGCCACCAGCGTCACCGCAAATTTCACCAAGAACGTGACGAATGTCACGTTGACCGTGGCGGAAACGGGAACGGGGACCGGCACGGTGACCAGCGCGCCAGCCGGGATTGCTTGCCAGCCGANNTTTTGCGGGCTGGAGCGGGGCGGGATGCAGTGGAACAGCAGGATGCTCGGTCACGTTGACCGCAGCCACGACCGTGACCGCCATGTTCAACAAGAGCACGACAAATTTCATGTTGACCGTGACCGAAGCGGGAAGCGGCACCGGCACGGTGACGAGCGCGCCGACCGGAATTGCATGTCAGCCGATGTGCTCAGCAAGTTTTGCGAGCGGGCAAGTGGTTGCGTTGACGGCGACGGCGGCTGAAGGTTCGACGTTCGNNGGCGGCGACCGCCGTGACCGCTACTTTCAACAGCAACAATTCTTCGGTGACGATCACGGTGAAACCGGGAACTCCGTCCACGGTGAGCACCACGCCAGGAGGCGGCGCGGTGTTTGGATTGCTGCTGACTTCCCTTCCGGGTACCACCGGAAGCGTGATGCTCGGATGCACCAGTTCTTCGCCGGACATCACCTGCCAGATCGTTCCGAACACGATCACGCTGAATGGGAAAGGAACGGAAGTCGCGATCGTGGTGAATACGTTCTGCACCGCGGCGGCGCCGGGCCCGGTGCCCGGACAATTTCCGCGTGGAACGCCCGGCGGATTCGTTCTGCTGCTGGCGGTGTTGTCTCTGGTTTTGTGCGGTGCAACCTGGAAAATGAAATCGCAACCGCGATGGGCCATATCTTNNTTGCCGAAATCGCCGGGAGGACAAGCTACGCCGCCGGGAAATTATCCGCTGGTGGTGACGGCCACGGCGCCGAACGGCTCAACCTCGAGCGTGAATTTGACGCTGACGGTTGTGCAGTAGCGCGCCAACCACTCCGGCCATCGAGCGTCACGGGCTGGCATTACTTCGGATTGACTTTGAGATTTTCTGGGCGAGCCGCAACGGTCAGCGAGAGGGGAACTTTATTTTCGCTGAGGCGGGACTGCAGCCGAAAACCGCCGTCGATCGAGTGGTAGGAAAATGGCGCGCCGTCGTGGGGGTCGGGATGCTGGCTCAACGCGTCGGGCCCGCGCAATTGAACGTCGACGGCAGCTTGGAGCAAACCCCGGCGTGTTTGGTTGTAGATTTCCGCCCAACGAAAACGCGGTAGCATCGGCGTGAATTGCAGAATGACCGGATTCGTTTTCGAGCGATCTTTTATTTCTGCTTGGTATGTGGTTTCGAACAAGACGGGCGGCCCGTCAAACCGCGAAGCCCACGCGTCGTCAAAATGGCTCTCCTGCTCGACGCAGGTTTTGAATCCCGCCACCGAACCGCCGCAGCCATCCACGATTTGCGCGGCCGCCTGGTGGTCGGAATGCAGCAGCGGAATCTTGGTTTGCAGCGCGGCGATCAGTTCGTCGCGAGTGTTGGCGCCTCGCGCGATGTCCCACAGCCGTTCATTTCGCCGCACTTTCTCGGCCGCGAAAGCCGCAGCCATGGTCGAACCGGCTGGCAACGATTGCAGGCCGCCCGCTAATTCTTTCAGCTGCTCCGGCGAGAGCCGGTAGAGGTTCGCAGCCAGAATTTCCACCAGAGGCTGCTCCATTTTGTAAGAGAACAGCACCGACGCGAGTGTGCCGTCGAGCGAGAGGTGCCGCTCCGCGGCCATGGAGGCCAGCACATCGCTCACCGCGCCGGAGCTATTACCGTCGCGAAAGCGCAGACGGGCACGAAGCCCGGACACTGCGACCAGCTCAGTGATCGCACCGCGATGTGCGGTGTTCGCGTCTCCCACGCTCAGGTCCCAATTGCAGTACGGGAGCGCGGCGCCGTGATCGAATTCGACGAGCGCGTCGTCGGCCGCCGCCACCAGTTTTTCGTCCGCGTCGTCGAGCGGCGCCTGCAAAGCTGCTTGCAGAGTTTGGGCCGCATCGGGGGCGAGCGGATAGGATTGCCGCAACGAAGCGTCCGCCCGCAGATATTTCACGGCGGCATTTTCGGGGGGCGGCTGAGCGGCGGCATAGCCCTGCGCCGCGCAACGGATGGGAGCGAATGTAACCAGGAGCAGCAAACAGGTGGCAGGGCGAAGGTGAATCATGGCTGCACGTCATGTTTATATGCTGTTCCGGGGAGGCAGGCAAGATTCACGAGGCACGGGCAGGTTGCGGAGATAGAACTTATCCGAGGCTACACCGGCGACACAGTTTTTTCGATACGGCTGGGGCGCGGCGCGGGAATTTCTTTGGAGAGCTGCGCCGGGGAAGGACGGCTGACTTTGCTGAGGCGGCCTTCGGCGACCATGCGGCGATGCGCTTCAAGCCAGGTGGGAAGTTCCGTGGTGTGTTGAATCCAATGTGCGACGGAGGCTTCGTCGCACCACTGGAGCAGTTTGGGCATGGCCTGGCCGTGCGCGCCTGAAGTGCGAAAGGCGTTCATGGCCGCGTCATCGTCCCAGGCGGTCACGGTCCAAAACGTGTTGCGCGCTTCGCGCAGCACCCGGCCTCCGAGGAACCCGCGCGAGCGTTGGGACTGGCGCAGCGAGCCCAGCGTCTGCCACAGAAACGCGGGCAAGTAGAGCAGGGAACTAACGCGCAAGCGCGTGATGGAAATAAATGGCATTCGGCCCGTTGCTCCGGGAGCAACGAGCCATCATCCACCCAATCACACTTCGATTCCAGCCGTACCGCGAATAAAGGATTTCAGGCGAGCTGCAGCGTTTTGTTTACGTCGGCCATGATGGTGAAGGCGGTGGGTTCGGTTAAGCCGCCGGCCAGTGTGGTGGGGACGCCGCGGGCCTCGGCGTCGACACGATATGAAATGGGGCCGAGCTTGCTGACCGCCCAGTTCATTCCGGCGACGGTATTTTGCTGGCCGCTATTCACGTTCGGGTTGGCCACGACGATCACATCGCCGGCCGCGCTGAGCACGTGATTGCGCACGATGACGCGACGGATCGCGTCTTTGGGAATCGCGTTGCCGTTCACGTCGATGCCGGATTTGGTGACGCGAAATTTCGCGGGCGCGCGGTATTGCGTGGCCTGCTTGGAATGGGTCAGCAGGTACATCGCGCCGTAGCAAAATGCGGCGGCGAGCACGCCGTAAATAAAGCCCATCGACAGCGCGATCAGGACCAGCAGCGCTCCTGGAATCGCGATCAGCAACCACGGCTGCGGCACCGGCTCCGGTGCGGTGGAAATCTCGACGCCATCTCCCACTTGTTGCGCGTTATATCCCGCCATTTTTTGCTCCCCCTTAATCTGCGTGAGTGACTACCTGCACTACGCAATGCGCAAAAGCGGAGAGAAAACCGTCACGAACGGCGCACGGAAGCTCCACACATATGGATCACGATTTTCGCGCGCCCCTAGTTCAACGCGTTGATAACACAGTGGTACCGGCGGTTTTTTGCTTGTTTCGCGGGCGGTTGGGCACTAACCTTTCTGCACCCAGCCCGCTCATGGAGAGTGCTGGATGACCGTCCCCGAAAGCGAATCGAAGATGTCTTCGTCACCCATCACGGCACGATTGGAAGCCGCCACCGGCGAATTGCACCAGCTCGAAGAACTGGTTAAATCGGGAAATCTCGATGCGCGGGTGCTTTCCGAATTCCGCAACGCCGTGGATCACATTCGCAATACGACCTGGGCCGTGCAGAAATGGATTGGGCTCAGCGGCGAGTCGGGCGGCGATCCGTTTTCCGTGCTGCCGATTATGTCCGCCGAACGGGTCAAGCGCGCCACGCAGATTTGCACCGACCTGGCGCTGGATCTGCAGACGGTCGACATCGGGATCGACACGCCTGGAATCAGCAGCCTATACAACGCGGTGGAGGATTTGCACCGGCGGCTGGGAGCGCTGCTGAAACGCGACAGCCGGTGAAGCAACGGAGCGGCCGCGAACCCTATTGTGCGGCGGCCCAGGCCAGGCCGTCGGCGCCCTTGCCGGCGTCGATCAGGGATTTCATTTTCCAGTTGGCGAGATCGATCACCGCAACCTGCCCGATTTCTTTTTCCACGATGCGGTCCGTTTGGGCCGCCCTCAAGTCCTGGACGCGGACCATACAGGAAACGTAGGCGGATTGGCCGTCGGGCGAGACCAGAATTTCCTGCGGCACACCGGGAACCGGAATGGTGCGCGCGAGTTTCAGTGTGGCGAGATTTATAACCGCGACTTGGGATGGAGCCGCGACTACCTTTATATAACCCGGATTGGCGGATGGCATAGCCGGTCGAACTTGCGTCGCGATCAGCAGCCAGCGACCGTCGATGGTGGCGGCTGCACCGTAGCCCTTCGCCGGCAGGGTAATCCAGGTTTTTATTTTGTTGTCGGCGGTGTCAATGACCGCGAGCTGCGGCTTGGTCTGGTCGGCGGTGAAAACCAATCGATCGTCGCGCGAAATGGCGATGCGCTGGGTATTTTCGGAAATTGGAATCACGGCAATAGTCTTGCGCGCGGCCATATCGAGTACCGAAACGGAGCCGGGCGAAACGTTGGCGGTGTAGCCGCGGCCGCCGTCATGCGAAATGGCCAGCATGTGCGATTGCGGCTGGGTCGTAGGAATTTCGCCAACAATTTTCAGCGTCGCCGGATCGATGATGGTGATGGAATTTGCGAGTTCGGTGGTGACGTACAACATTTTGCTGACCGGATCGTAAACCACGCAGTGCGGACGCACCCCGCGGCCAAAATCCACCCGGCCGGTAATTTTACGGCTGGCGAGGTCGATGGCCAGCAGCTCGCGGCCGTCAATACCAGCAAGCCCGACGCCGGAGTTGCCGTAAATCGGGACATACGCGGTGCGGCCATCGGGCGAGACTGCGACTTCATGGCCCCAGGTGTCTGCGAGATTTTCAGAAATGGTTGCGATTTGCCGGTTGGCGACGGTATCGATAATGCTGAGATTGCGGTCGCCTTGATTGGCGACGATCAGCAGCGGGCCGGTGGCATCGGCCGGCGCCCGAGCGATAAAATGCGCGCGCGAAGACACACCGGACAAGCAGGCGAAGATCACGAAAAGACGGAGCAACCACGCGACGGGCTTGCGCATGCGCGAACAGTATCATCTTGCGTGCCGGCTGTCGCCGGCTCGCAGCCGCCGCGGCGATAAATGAGAGTACCGGTAGATTCGTTCCGGTACGAGTGGGGCCATCGCGGGCACGCAACCGGTTTCGCAGTCTGGCACGGCCATGCAAGTAGGTCATTGCAGGCCTTGCAGAAACTTCCAGAACTCCAGCGTTCGATACATGCACGGCCCACCGCCGGCAACAAACCCTGGCGGACCACCAGTCGCAGAACATTTCGGGTGCTACAATCCCGGCATGATGGGTTTTCGCGGAGCCGGCCCGGCTCGAGCGTTTTTTTTAGCGTACTTCGTCGTGGGAATGCTGGCCGCTGGTCGGTGCGCGGCGCAGAGTTCGCCGAAGCCTACCGGCGCGATCAGCGTTCAACAAATATTGGACAAGAATTTGGCCGCGATGGGCGGCCTGGAGAAGTTGCGGGCGGCGAAGACGCTCGAAGTGGGCGGTGTTTTTGGGCTCAACGAATCCCGTCCCTCTGGCGATTTTCGTTTTATCTACAAGGCACCGGCCAGCGATTTGTTCCGGCTCGACTATGTCAGCCACGGCCAGACCATGACCGGATTGAACAATGGAAAGTTCTTCGCCAAGCGGTCCGGCGGAAGTTCCTTCGCGATGAATGGAATCACCGACGGCGTCATGGAAGAGTCCTGGCGCCACCTGATCGAAACGAGCATCGAAGGATATCTTTCGGTCACGCTGAGCGGTTTGGCGCAGCTGCACGGCAAGTGGGCGTACGCCGTGCGGTTCGTTCCGCTCAAAGGCGATTCGCACCTTCGTTATTACGACTGCGAGACCTTCCTGGTAATGCAAATGGAAATGGCCCAGAGGCTGAAAGCAACCGATGGCGGTGCCGATCGCGCATACAAAGTTTATGTTGAATTCGAAGACTACCGCCCAACCGA
This sequence comes from Acidobacteriota bacterium, assembly GCA_003156635.1. Lineage (GTDB taxonomy): Bacteria > Acidobacteriota > Terriglobia > Acidiferrales > UBA7541 > Palsa-295. Next base: position 6,861 of record PMHK01000204.1, read on the forward strand.
TGATTTGCGCTTTCCTCGACTGGTGACCGGAGAGTCGGAGCGGGGGAGCCTGAATTTTTACGTGAGAAATGTTCGGACGAATGCTCCGGCCGACGACGGGTTGTTTCAGTAACGTCGGCAGCGCCGCTCCTCAAAGTCGTGCGTGGCCGACTGCTGCTGGCATATCGGCGTTAAGAAGCTTGGGCGGAGCGTTGAGGATCGATGGCGATTGCGATTGTAAGGCTGGGTGGTCCGCGGGGCGCGCGGGAAGGCTTGCGCATCGGCACCGTGCGGCGGCCGCCGCGGGGCGTGCCGAAGGCTGAATTTGCGAAGCGAGACTTTTACGATGTGTGGCTGCCAAACCTTTCGCCGAGCCCTGGGCTAGTGAAACAAGCTCTGGCCGCGCAGGCGGCTAAAGACGAAAAATTGTGGGCGGCTTTTGCGCGGCGATTCCGGGCAGAGATGAATGGTCCGGACGTGGCGAAGATCCTCGATCTGCTGGCGGCGCTCTCCCGCAACACGGATTTTGCGGTGGGCTGCTACTGCCCGGAGGAGAAGTGGTGCCACCGGTCGATTTTGCGGGAGTTGCTGGTCGAGCGCGGGGCGCGGATTGCCTGAATCCGAATCGACGGCGCGGCCATCCCATGTAACCGCCATGACCGCACCTGCCAGACCCCAGCACAACTACGGACTGATTGACACTCCTGAAGCGGCGGCCATGACCGGCCGGGAAATACTGCAAGCCGTCATCGACGGACGCCTGCCGCAGCCGCCGATCTCGAAGACTTTCTCATTCTGGCTCGCGGAAGTGGGCGAAGGTTTCGCGGCGTTTGAAGGCGACACTGGTCCGCACCTGCTGAATCCGATGGGCGTGGTCCACGGCGGGTGGGCGCTGACGCTCATCGACAGCGTGACCGCTTGTGCGGCGCAGACGCTGCTGCCCGCGGGCGTCGGTTCCACGACGATCGAGACCAAGGCGAATTTTTCGCGGCGCATCGCGCCGGATACCGGCCGGGTGCGCGCGGAAGCGCGCGTGGTTTCGCAGGGGCGGCAGATTATTTCCACGCAGGGACAGTTGTGCGGACCCGATGGACGAGTACTGGCCCACGGCACCTCGACGATCATGGTGCTAGGTCCCGCGCGCCAGGCGTAAGTCTCCCCAATACCCTGTTGGGTGGAGCTGCGCGCAGCCAGTGGATTCAGCCCAACGGACTAGGGCGTGGCAAGCTTCTTCAGGGCGTTGATCGAGCTGTTCATTTTGGGGTCGAGCGCGAGCGCTTTTCGGTAGTTCTCGATGGCCAGCGTTTTGTTTCCGGCGCCGAGGTAAGCTTCGCCGAGGCTGTCATAGGTGTTTGCAGAATTCGGGTGAGCTTCGACGTTCAGCTGCAAGACGGCGACCGCGGCGTCCGTTTGTCCGCCGTGTAAAAACTGATAGCCCAGACTATTGGTTTGCGATTCCTTTTCGTAGAGGCCGGGGAAACCTTGAGCATGCAGGCTGCGATATTGGGCCATGGCCGCGTCGACGCCCTGGGTGCGGATGGTCTGGGCGATGACGTCCGTTAGCTTGTTCGAGCGCATGTCCATGTTCGGAATCCAGGTGCCGACGGCGGCACCGGCGATTCCCGCGCCCATGACCAGCGTGAGCACGAAGAGAGCAGCGGCCATGCCGATGCGCTGCGTGGTGCCGGGCGATTTTTGGGCGCGCAGATACATTTCAAGAACGCCGAGCGGCAGCAGGTAGGCGCCGAAGGCCATGAAATTTAGAAACGGTCCGGTGAAGGTGCCGGCATCGAAACCGGCGGGGCGGCCCCAGGCGACGAGCCAGAGCGTCATCAGCACGCGGTAAAACCAAACGCCCAGAAGGGCAATGAAGAGGCGCAGGGCCCAGCGGCGATGCGCGATGAAATCGCGGGCGATCGCCGAGCGCAGCGCCAGTCCGCCGAAAATCCAGACCAGCAGTGCGTTTCCCGTAGATCCCAGGTGCTGCGGAAAATCGCCCACGCTGCCGCGAATCCAAATCATATACATGGCGCTCGTGGTGATGGCGAACGCGCCGAAGAGATACACGCGGCCGTTCCAGCGGTGAAAAACGGGGAAGCGGTTGCGGACTTGCGGCGTCAATTGCAGCGCGCCCAGCAGAATAATCAGCACGGCGCCGGAAAGATGCGCGACCACCGCGAGATTCGACAACGTGTGGCCCGGCGCGTAGCCGTGGCTCATCCCGGAATTCCAAACCTGCCAGTTTCCGCGCGCCGCGGAATTGCCGTAGAAAATTGCCACCGAAGCCGCGAACACGAATTGGCCGATGATCGCGACGACAAACCAAAATCCGGCGGCGGCCCTCAGCGCTTTGTTTGCAACTGAGCTAAATTCGAGCGAGTTGGTCATTACGGCGGTGCCCATGTCCGTATCTCCCTCTTTGTTGCGCGAATCGAATTATTTCGTGGCCCCGGTCCTCGTCTCTGGTGACGTACCGAATCAAGTTGCCCAAAACATTTAGATCGGTTGACGAAAACGTCGTAGCTGGATTGCCGCGGCCAGGAACGCTGCGGCGAAGGCGAAGCCAATCCACAGCCCCGGAGTGGAGAGGAAACGTCCGGGAGTGAGCTGCGAAAGCGGGATAATCACGCCCGACCCATCATCGGGGACGATGTCGAACGCTGGGCGGAAGCTGTTGAAGCGCTCACCGAGCATTTTCGAAAAATGGCCGGTGTGGAACACGATCCATTCGACCAGGCAAATCGCCAGCGGCAAAAATATGGCCCACAGAAAAGTGTTGCGCCGTGCCCAGGCGGAAACGAGCAGCAGCCAAGCGTAAATCGGCGCGTACCAGACGGCCATGGTGGCGACGCCGTAAAGCAGCACCAGCGTCATTTCCGCCAGCGGCACGTGGGTCCACACCGGAGCTGCGCTCAGGCCGTTGGTGGCCAGGATGATCGAGCTCAGCACCCGCATGATGAATTGCATGACGACGATCGTGGCGAAACAGACCGCCGGAATCACCACCAGCGGAATGCTGAATTTCGCCAGCACGGTGGTGAGATCGGAAACCGGCAGGGACTTCCAAAACAAAATGCTGCGGTCGCGGCGTTCGCCGTGCAGTGCGTCCAGGCAGTAAAACCAGCCCACCAGGAGACCGGCGAACATGATCAGCGCCGCGGAGAACGCGTAAGGCGTTGCCAGCAGGTTCGTTTGGGTTACGGAATCCATCGCTTCCGCGGCGCGCATACGCGCGGGCAGATGGAAAGCGCGAGTCCAAAAGCCGAAGAGCATGACGGCGGCGGCGATCAGCGGGGCGAGGTAGATCGAGCGGTTCTCCCACAACTCGCGGCGCACCGACCAGTACAGGGGCCGCGTTCGCGCGGTGGTGGAGGCAACGGGCGGAATCATTTGGGGGTCGAGCGCTTGCGTATTCGCTGGCGCGTTCATCGGGCCGCTCCTGGGACTGGAATTTGTGCCGCGCCCTGCGGCGCCGGGGCGGGCTGGCCCATGACCGCGACGAACAAGTCGGCGATGCTGGGCGTATGCACTTCGCCGAGGGCCGCCAGCTGCTGGTGATCGACGCGATCGAAGAGCAATATGCTGCGGCCGAATACCTGGCGCTCGTGAATCGGGCGCAGCGCGCGCGCCGCAGCGACATGTTCCGGCGTGACCATCACTTCCGCGTAGCGCGATTCGAATTCTTCCATGCTGCAATTCAGCATGATCCGGCCGTGGTTGATGAACATCAGATCGGTGAGCACCTGCTGAATTTCTTCCACCTGATGAGTGGTCACCACGATGGTGCGGCGGCGATCGAAATAATCGTTGAGCAGGGAGTCGTAAAATTGTTTGCGGTACAAAATGTCGAGGCCCAGGGTTGGTTCGTCGAGGACCAGCAACTTGGCGTCGATGGCCATGACCAGCGCAAGATGCAGCTGGGTGACCATGCCTTTCGATAATTCGCGGACTTTGTGTTTCGTTTTGATGTCCGTCCGCGTCAGGAAATGTTCGGCTTTCCGGCGATCGAAGCGCGGGTGCACGCCCGCCACGTAATCGAGCGCCTGCGAGACCCGCAGCCAGCGCGGTAGCACGGCCACGTCGGCGATGAAGCAGACATCGCGCATCAGCAGGTCGCGCGCGGTCCAGGGATTGCGGCCCAGAACTTTCAGCTCGCCTTCGTAGGGAATCAGACCGAGGATCGCGTTCAGCGCGGTGCTTTTGCCGGCGCCGTTGGGACCGATGAGCCCGAGGATGCGGCCNNGAGCCGTAAGTTTTGCGTAGACCGCGTGCTTCGATGCAGGACATAGCTACTTCTCCTCCCGTTTAACTTCCGGTGCGGACGTGCGTGCTGCGCCATTTTTGAGCAATTCTTCCGGAGTCAATCCCAGACGTTGAATGCTTTCGCGGACGCGCGGCCACTGTTCGGCCAGAAATTTCTGGCGTTCGCTTTGCAGCAGCAACTGGCGCGCGCCGGTATTGATGAACATCCCGCGGCCACGCCGGCTTTCGACCAGCTGTTCGTCGACCAGCTGCTGGTAGCCTTTCAGGACCGTGAGGGGATTCACGCGGTATTCGGCGGCGACGTTGCGCACCGAGGGCAGCGGGTCGCCTTCATTCAGCACGCCATCGAGGATCATCGCAACCACGCGATCACGTAGCTGGCGGTAAATGGGTTGATTGTCGTTCCACTCGCGATCCATAGCTGCTCAGCGACCCTCATAGATGTCTGCCTTGGGCAGTACATGTAGTGGTGTAGTCAACTATAACACCAGCTTTAAGGCAAGCTCTTTTTTCGTGTTTTTGTAACAAGCTGATGTAAAAAGACTTGGGGCGTGTGAGGGACGGATCGCATTAGCACCTAAGGCAGGGGAAATCGGGGCGGGC
>PMHK01000204.1:11721-24780 GCA_003156635.1 Acidobacteriota bacterium
CGTGCGGAATCACCTGCACGGTCTTGCCCAGGTACTTGGAAGCCTCCTGCTGGTCGTCCAGGTGATACCAAATATCGCTGGTATCGTCGCGCAGAATGAAGCGATCGCCGTTCTGCGACAGGATCTTTCCGGTGAAAGTTTGCACCACTTCCGTTTCGGCGGTTGGGGGATCCGTTGCGGCCAATTGGTCCACAGTNNTAGTGCAGTTCCGTTCATGAGCCACCTCGCAGTCGTAGTTGGCTAGGCATCGTAGATAATGTTAAGAGGCAGGCGAAGGTTAGTCAGTCAGGCATTTGCCCTAAGGGGCGTGAAATCGGGCTTTAGTTAGGAGACTTAAATCCTTATTTTTCAGTGGAGCGGTTCCTGACCCTCGCAACTGGGACGATCTGATGCTTACTGCACAGGCAACGTGTACCCGATGATTACCAGCGCGCGTCCAAACTTCGTCGTATAATCCGATTTCAGAACCGGCAACGAGAGAGGGAATATGGCAGAAGCCCGCGAAGAACTATGTGGCAAGTGTGGCGCGGACATCGATTCGAGCCGCCGGGTGGATTTCACGCTGAAGGACGGAACGCGGGTGTGCGAGTCGTGTTTTATCAAGGAGACGCCGCGCGCGACGCGCGAGAAACAGGATTGGAAGAACTGAAGGGCGCCACAAAAATCGTCAGGAGCGCGAAGGGCTCGGGCACGCGCTCCTGACTGGAAAGCTTTCCGATTTACTTCCTTCTGAGCGGCTTGGTTGGTTCCAGCTTCTTTGCTTTCTTCAGAGTTTTCTTCGCCATTTGAATCTCCTCGCCTCGTCGGCGGTGCGCCTGGATCAGGCTGAGAACCGCGCGACCTTAGCAGGAAACCAACTTGGGTTCAGTCAGGGCGCGCCCGGTGCGGGCTCGCCCTGACGCAGAAATCTAACGGGCGGGGATTCCAGCACGCGACATCAACGGCTTGGTCGGTTGAATCTTCTTCGCCTTCTTCAACGTTTTCTTGGCCATTTGTTTCTCCCTGTCTTGATTTACCCTTGCGGGTATACACCGTCATATGCACGGGAAGCGCCAAAGTTCTGTCGCGATACACGAGCAAACCCAGTGCGGGCAAAGTGTGCTGATTGTGCGAGTTTGCCGCCGAGCGTGTTTCCGCAGGCCTTTGGGGCGCCGGATCGCGCGTTGAATAATTCAGCGCCCCGTTGAGATTTTCAGCGCGCGTGGGGAATCCAGCGCGGCAGGGTATACTCCGGCGACATGGGGCGAGGCGCGAAGGCAAGGGATCAGGCGCGAAAGCGCAACACGCAGCAGGAGGCGGGCGCTGAAACGCGTTTCCTGCGTCTCGGCGTGAAAACCACGATCAACGGCGCGCTGGCACCGGAACCGCTGCAGCCTATTATCGCGCCGGAGATGGCGGCGACGTTCTGGCCCTTCGCCGCGATCTGCGTGGTGGCCTCTGTTTCGTTGGGGCTAGCCTGGTTCGTCGGCGACCAATCGACCTACGTGCAGCTTTTTCCGCAGCGGCTGCGCCATCCCGACTGGATGCTGGGGTTCAAGGCCTGGTGGGTGGCCTGGACCGTGACTGGCTTTCTGGTGCTGCCGGCGGCATTCATGCTGCTGCGCGGCGGGAATCACATTCGGGATTGCAATTTATCGTGGAGCGGTTTTCGCGACCATTTTTGGATCTACGTCGCGCTGTTCGCGGCGGTTTTCCCGGTGATCTATCTGGTTTCCTGGTCGCCCGCGTTCTACACCTTTTATCCCATGTACCCGCAGGCGGGGCGCAGCTGGGCCGACCTGTTGAAGTGGGAAGGCCTCTACGCCGGACAATTTATCGCGCTGGAATTTTTCTTTCGCGGATTTCTGGTCGGCGGCCTGGGACGCTACGTCGGAATTCTATCCGTGCCGGTTTCGGTGATGCCCTACATGATGCTGCATTTCAGCAAGCCGTGGCCGGAAGCGTACGCGGCGATCATCGCCGGCTTGGTGCTGGGCTGGCTGGCCTGGAAGACCAAATCGATCTGGGGCGGGGTGATGATTCACTGCTCCGTGGCAGTGTCGATGGATTTGCTGGCGCTCGCGCACAAAGGGCAACTGCCGTGGCTGCACGGATGAGCCGCTCACGTGGGTCTGTAACGGGAACCCTCGCCCCGCAAAGGCCGCAGGAAAATTACGACGCGGCTGGTTTTTTGGATTCCCACACCTTGGCACCGCACATGGACAGTTCTCCGGTGAGTCTTAACCGAGGGAACAATATCGTGTTCCCATGGACTCTGNNATATCACGTACTCATGGACTCTGATAACGTGGTCGTTGAGACACGACGTCGGTAATCATTTTGGAGAATTATGCGAATCACCATCGCTCATACGCGCACGAAAGCGGAAATCATTCAGGCCATTGATCGTTCGTTTGCTGATGCATTTAAGAACCCGCCCGCGGGGCTGCCGGTGCAAGTCTCAGTGGAACAGCAAAGCTGGGCCGGGTCGATACTCACTTTTGCGCTGAAAGCGAAGATGGGTTTCGTCAGCACGCCGATCAAAGGTACGGTGGAAGTCACCGACCACGACGTGACCATTGACGCGGACCTGGGCATGCTCGGTCGTTTTATTTCCGAGGAGAAGGCCAAGGACCTGCTGGGTGCCCGGGTGAAGAAATTGTTGAACTAGTCAGCGGGATGGAATTTTGTTGAATCGCATGAAACGTGAAACCTCGCGGCAATCTGGATCGGCTGGGGTGCACGTGGTGGTGTGCGCGTGCGCCGTTTTTTGCTTCTTGGTCGCGGTCATCGCCCTGGATCCGGCGGCGTCCGCGAGCCGGGAAGCGGTGCAAACGAGTGGTGCGGCGCAGGCGCTAGTCATCGCGCACGTGACGGTGATTGACGTGGTGATCGGCAAAACGCTGCCGGACATGAACGTGGTGGTGGAAGGCGAGCGCATCAAACAGGCGGGCCCGGCGCGCCAGGTGAAAATTCCTGCGGACGCGCAAGTGGTGGATGGCGCCGGAAAATTTCTAATTCCGGGCCTGTGGGACATGCACGTCCACACATTTTTCGGCGAGCAGGCGCCGGCGGGGCGCGACGTCACCCTGCCGCTATTCGTAGCCAATGGAATTACCGGCGTGCGCGATATGGGCAGCAACCTGGATGAAGTGCTGCAGGCGCGCGCGGACATCGCCGCCGGAAAACTCCTAGGCCCGCGCATGATCGTCGCCGGGCCGATGCTCGACGGACCCAAGACCCAGTTTCCGGCGTCGATTGCCATCACCACGCCGGAAGACGGCAGGCGCGCCGTGGATATGCTGGTCGCGCGCGGCGTGGACTTCATCAAGATTCAGTCGTACGTGCCGCGCGAAGCGTATTTTGCGATTGTCGAAGAATGTAAAAAGAAAAACATCGTGTTCGTCGGGCATGTGCCGGACGCCATTCGCGGGTCGGAAGCGTCCAACGTGGGGCAGAAAAGTTTCGAGCACCTGATCGGGATTTTCGAAGGCAGCTCGACCACGGAAGACAAACTGCTGAAAGGTCCGAAGGGCCCGGGAAAATTTCTGGAGACCTACGACCCGCAGAAGGAAGACGCGCTGATCGCGCTGCTGGCCAAAAATCAGACCTGGCAATGTCCCACGCTGTACTGGGAGCGCGGCCAGTGGCTGGTGGACATTATCGATGTCAACAAGGATCTGGATCTCAAGTATGCTCCGGTTTTGTGGCGCGACCAGCTCTGGCCCCGCTTCACGAAATCCATCATCAAGGAACTCGACACCGACCCGTTGCCGGTGCGGAAGCAATTCGTCACCCACGAACTGGACATCGTGCGCAAATTGAATGATGCGCGCGTGCCGCTGCTGGCCGGAACTGACACTCCGGCCGGTGTGGACGTGATCCCTGGCTTCAGTTTGCATCTCGAATTAATTCGCTTGGTGCAGGCCGGGCTCACTCCGTTGCAAGCACTGCAAACGGCCACGATCAACCCGGCGCGCTTTCTGGATAAGACTGCGGATTTTGGCACGGTGGAAGAAGGGAAGATTGCGGATTTGGTGCTGCTCTTAGCCAATCCGCTGGACGAGATTTATCTAACGCAAACCACTGCCGGCGTGGTGCTGAATGGGCGGTATCTATCGCCCCAGGATTTGGATGCGATGCGAAAGCGCGTGCTGGAAACTGCCGCGGGGAAGGGCGCAGTCCACGCTGCGCCGCCAACCCCGAACTGAAAATCCGCCAGCAAAACGACGCGCCCGGAAGCTCGCTCCCGGCGTGCTCCGGCCTTATTCGTCCGCCGCAGCCTCATTCCACACGTACAGAAACTTTTCGTCGCTGGCCGTGGACACTTTTATTCCGCGCTTGCGGGTGGCGCGATTCAGCGCCGAGCGCACCTTTTCCTTGGATTCGGCCAGTTCCGCCAGCGGAACCTTCAGCGCGGATCCGGCCTGCAGCAAATCGAGGTCGCGCAGAATGGTAGTGATGATCAGTTTGTGTTTTCCGTTGCGGCCCTGCGGCACGTCCGCCTGAATCATGGTCTTGAAGTGCGGGGGCGCTGATTTCGATTGCGGTGCCATAACGTCCTCCGGGTCTGGTATTGCGACGCTCACGCTAAACTAACGTGACCTTATCGTATCGAATCGTATCAGAGTCGTCAAGCAAAAAATAAAGCGTATGGTAACCGAACCGCACGGCACAGAAGCGCACGGAAGCGCCCTCTAACGGGCGCATTCCTGACGTTCGGTGTCGACTAAGCGCGCCCAAAGATTTACCTAAAGAGTTAGCCCGTATTTGTTGACCGAGCGTACCTTCGAGACTGGTGAAGGAGTTTGCGATGCCCAAGGAAAAAACCTACTTCAAGCAAGTCCCGGTTCAGGTGGCCAAAAAGATCGCCAAACGGGCCGCCGAAATCGAGCTCCGCAAACGAAAATCATCCAAGCCTTCATCGGCGCCGAAGATCCGAGGATTTCACTCGGCGAGCGCCGCTCATGTCGCCTAGTCACTTGGAACAGGAGGACCCTTTTATGGCCGACCCTTTCGATATTTTCGAAATTGAGAGCAAAGACGCGGTGCGCTGGCTGGGAGCGACCGCCACACTGGCGGAGGCGCAGGCCACCATTGGCCGGTACGGCTCCGGTGCGTCGTCAAAACGTTATAAGCGGCCGCGATGAATGGCGTGTTGGGGAATTTGTCGAGCAGCACATTCGAACAGCTAGGAGACCGCTATGGTTGAAAACACTGCCACTTCCTGGAAAGAAGTTTACGAAAAAACGCGTCATGAAAGCGACCAGCAAAAACTGGGCGAGCTGGTTTTGGCGGCGGAAGCGGCGATTTTCCGGCGCTACCAGGAAATTGCGCCGTCCGACAATCATCACGAAGAACGGCGCTCGATGAAAGAAGCGACGGACGATTTGCTGGAAATGAAAGTGAATCAATTGGGCTGGCCACCGGTCAGCTAACCCAAATATTCCTCAGCAATTAACCCCATCTGCCCTACATGATTGCGTGTATTACCTCGGAGCGGTTCGTCTGATACGGTCGAACTATAAAAGCGGCAATGGCGCATCTGGCCGGCCGCTTTTCTAAGGCTCCATGCCGCATTGCGTGCTGATCGTCGATGACAACATCCAATTGCGGCGAGTCATTCGCGGACTAGTGGAATCCGCTGGGCTTGAAGCTTGCGGCGAAGCGGTGGATGGCCTGGACGCGATCGACAAGGCCCGCGAACTGAAACCCGACTTGATTATCCTGGATCTTTCCATGCCGCGGATGAACGGGATCGACGCTGCGCGAGAACTTTCTGAAATTTGCCCTGATGTTCCGATCGTGTTGTACACCATGCATGCCGACGTGATTCGTCGTGCCGGCGAATTGCCCATCGGCGTGACCGCTGTAGTAGCCAAAACTGAAAACCTGGTCGCCCGCATATTTGAAAGCTTGGCTTTGGTTTAGCCCTCCTGCGCATCCAGCTTGGCTCATCCGTATTTTGATATTCGGCAACACCAGCCCAAGCATGTTTGCGGTGGCGGGCTCGTCCGATGGTAGGATGACCGCGTTTACCCAGCCCTATACATGCTCAAGGATTCCAGGTCGATTGCGGCGCTAGCCGGCTTTGTGCTGGCCACCGCGTCCGCGTTGATCGCGATTTGGCTATGGTCCTATGGCTTTGCCGTCGGCGGCTTGGCGCAGGCTGATCCTTTGCTCGTCGCCAGCTTTCGCACCGGCATGGCACTCTCTGGAGTCGGGTCGCTATTCGCGTTGGTTGGGTTGCGGCCGGCGACCCGCACGCGCTGGCTTGGAGTGGCCTGGGCGCTGCTGGGACTTTTGTTTTGGGGCGGCACAGCCCTCATGCGGTAAACGTCGCGCTGAAAATCGAATCGCAGAGGCGGCGAGCGAGGAAGGGAGGGGCGATCTTGAAGGAACGAAAAGTATTCGCGGCTTGCCTCGCAGTCGGGTTGTTGTCGCTGGCCGCGGGAATCGTCGTGCGCGCAGCGCAGACCGCGCCGGGAAAAGTGCTGCTGCAGGGCGCGATAACCGCCGCCGATGCCACCGGAACGCCGCTGACCGACGCGCAGTTGGTGGTGCACTGGGATCCCAGCGGGGCAAAAACCGGCTTGACCACGAACGTGGGAATTCCCGAAGATCGTTTTCTGAAGACCGACACGCACGGAAATTATTACGCCGAGATTCCTCCCGGTTTTTACGACATTTTGATCACCGCCCCCGGTTTTTCGCCGACCTGCACCAAGCTGCGATTGAAACTCGGGGAAAACGCCACTTACAATTCGAAACTGCATAGCGATCCGCTGGTGGCCAAAGAACTCTCGAACCAAACTCGCTAGAATTCAGGCCACCCCCGCGAGTACACGGGGCTCTAATATCAGGAGGCGTGCCATGAAATATCTCGCAATCATTTTTGCCGGAGCGCTGGCCGCGGGCGCGGCTGCGGCGCAAACATCCAAGGAATATTCGGCGTGCAGTGCGAAAGCGAATACGCAGATGGCGATGAACGCCTGCGCCAGCGCGGAAGCTACGCGGGAGGACAAAGAGCTGAACAGCGTCTACGTGGAAGTGTTGCTCAAGGCGTCGGGCAAACCGGAATACGCCGAAAAAGTGAAAGCCGCCGAGCGCGCCTGGGTGGCCTATCGCGACGCCTACATCGAAGCGACGTACCCCGCGAAAGACAAACAAACCGAGTACGGCTCGATGTACCCGCTGAACGTCGACCTGCTGCGCGCCAAACTGACCCAGCGTCAGACCTTGGCGCTGCGCGAACTGCTGAAGCAATACAGCGGCGGCGAAAATAATCCGAGCTGATTATTTCTGACTACTTCCGATTACTTCTGAGCTTTTTCCAACGCGGCGGTCACCTGGGTCCAGGGAATCGGGCCCTGATGCATGGCGAATACCGTTTCGACTTGCAGGTTTTCCCGCGCGACGGCCTGGGCTACTTCATGCATTAACTCCGGATCGTAGAGGCTGCCGTCGTCATTCAGCGCTAGTGTGTCGCTGGCGTAGAGCAGGTGATGCTGCGGGAAGTAGACCAGGTATTGGCGTTCGGTGGACGCGCCGCGCAGCGGATACAATTCCATGCGGTTGGCGTCGCTGCCGATTTCGATTTTGCCTGAAACGATTTTCCAGTTTGCGGTGCCCGGCGCGGTCGAGGAAACCGGCGCGCCGGAAACACCCGCGGTGCCTGACGCGGTCGAGGTGGATGCGGCGTTCGCGCCCTTTCCGTCTTTTACCATTTGCAGCGAGTCGGGATCGATAGTGTGCGGTGCGGCCATCATGCGATCCAGCAGCGGTTGATTGAGATCGAGGATGTAGACCGGTAAACCCTGGGCGACGGCGGCGCGCACGCCTCCGGTGTGCGGCCACGAATCGGAAGTGGACAGCACGGCAATGATGGGCGCGCCCGGATATTTTTTCCGCGCTTCGTCGATAACGCCCTCCGTATAGACGCCGGAAATCGGCGCTTCGAGAATCACCATTCCGTCGGGCTGCTGGATGATTGTGGAATTCCACGAGCCGGGATAGAGATCCACTCCCGGCGCGAGCGCAACGACTTTCCCCGGATGAAATGGCCGCTTCCACCCTGGCGAGGTGGCGCTGGCGCTCGCGGCTTTCGGGTCCATCGCAAAGTCCTTGTCGTCGACCGCGACATTGAATTCCACTTTCAGCGCCTGAGTCGAACTCCAGACCGTCCCGTTGCGTTCTTCGACCAGGTTGGTCGGCAACACCACGCCATGGTACAGCTCGAAATTATCGAAATAAATGCGCTGCTGCACGTCGCCCCAGAAATACCAGAAATCATGAAATTCCTGGGTGGTCTCCACCGCGTCCGGCAGATGATTGCGAGAATTCAGCAGCACCCGCACCGGAATTTTCTGCCAGGTGAAAGCCACCACGGTGTGTGGAGTTTCGCGCAAGGTCTCCAGCGCTGAAAAACGCAGATCGGACGCATCCGCAGCAGTCAGCAGCAGGCGCATCGGGCCCAGCGCCAGCATCTGCCGCGCGGCGTTCAGCGAGCCCAACGGCGCGGGATAATCGCCCTCTTTGGTATGAATCACGCCGCCATCCGGGCCGACAATCAAGATGGCTTCCGAATCGGCCTGGCCCGGGTCGGCCTCGGGCCACGTGGATTTTTCGTTAGCCAGAACGCGCTGGCCGGCAAAATCCAAAGTAATTTCGCCGCGCTCGTAGGAAGTGATGAACGGCGCCTGCCGGTAAGATTGCTCCGTCAGCAAAGTGTGGCCGATTGTTTCCAGGCGCATGGTTTTGATCTGCTGCAAGCGGCCGGGCCCGCCCATCGCGTCCAGCGCGAGGTTTACGCACTGTCGCGCGGATATGCCGGGGCAGCCCGGCATATCGAGTTGGGGCGAGGCGGCTGGTGGTGACGCCGATTGCGCACGGATCGCGGAGGGAAACGAAAACGCCACAGCGAGCGCGGCGGCGCAGACTATCGGGAACATCTTCGACATGCAATCCTCCAGGTGATGCAGAGCCGGAACCGAGACACACATCCCCAAACTGGTTTCTTGGACGCGGGAGTTGCGTTATCGATAGCGAAAAATCGCGAGCAACGGAATGCGAATAGCCGATCTTCGGCTCACCGCCGACGACCAATCAAGACACGAATCAAGCTACGGCGGCTTTTGAGCTTTGCGACGCCGCAATTTTCATCGGCGTGAGCGAGAAAGTGTTCATGCCGCCCACGATTGATGGATCCTTGCGCGCGAATTCTTCCGCCTCCGCCACATCGTTCACTTCGAGCAGGGCGATGCCGAACGCCCCGGCGGGATCGAGCACCGGCCCGTAAGCCAGCACCATTCCCGCGTCGAACGCCTGGCCCACGTACTGCACATGCTGTTTCATCAAGCCGAGTTCCTCTTCGGTCATGCCGCCCGGAAAAATCGGGCGAGGCGCGATCAGGCGCATAAATAAATGCTGTTTGGGCATTATTCCCCTCCATTTTATTTACGCGCATTGCCGGAGAAAGTTACCAGAGGGCACCCGCTTAAGGCCCTTCTTACTTGGCCTTTTGCGCGGCGATCCAGCGGTTGGTATGCGCGTCGAGCATGTCCAGCGGAAGCGTGCCGCCATCGATCATCTCGTCGTGAAACGCGCGAATATCGAACTTCGGGCCCAACTCCTTTTCGGCGCGGTCGCGCAGCTCGCGGAATTTTAGCTGGCCCAGCTTGTAGCTCAGGGCTTGCGCCGGCCACGCGATGTAACGATCGGTTTCGGATTGAATCAGCGGCTCGTCAATCGCGCCGGACTTGCGGAAAAAGTCGACGACCTGCTGGCGGGACCAATTCTTGGAATGAATTCCGGTGTCGACCACCAGCCGCACCGCGCGAAACAGTTCCGAGGAAAGCCGGCCATAGTCGGAAACCGGATCCTGGTAGAAGCCCACTTCTTTGCCGAGTTGTTCGGCGTACAGCGCCCAGCCTTCGGTATAGGCGCTGAATCCCAAGCCGTGCGTGCGGAATTTCGGCAGGCCGGTGAGCTGTTGCGCTACCGAAAGCTGCATGTGATGGCCGGGGATGCCTTCGTGGTAGGCCGTGGCTTCGTCGAGAATGGTCGTGCGATGCGCAAAATCCGAGGTGGCCACCACCACGCGGCCCGGACGCTTGCCATCCGGCGTACCGGTCTGATAGTGGGTGGCGTCGGCAGATTGGAAAGCCGGAATCGCTTCGACGGTGACCGGCGATTTCGGCAGCAGCGTGAAAAGTTCAGGCAGCTTCGGTTCCATCTGCGCGATGTAATGCCGGTAGCCGTCCAGAATCTGCTCGGCGGAGGTGGGAATGTATTTCGGATTATTTTTCAGCGACGCGCGGAACGCCGCCAGATCGGCGAAACCCTGTTTTTTGGCGATGACCGTCATCTCGGCCTGAATGCGATCGATTTCGCGCAGGCCGATCTGGTGAATTTCGTCCGCGGTCATATGCGTGGTGGTCCGGCCGTAGATGTCGTTCTGGTAGCGCTTCTCGCCGTCGGGCAGGGAAGTAACGGCCAGCGTGGTGCGGCCCTGCGGCGCGTAGTCGGTGCGCACGAAATCGGCGAACTTGCGGTAGGCCGGCAACACGTCGGTATTGATCGCGTCGGTGATTTCCTGGGTCAAACGCTTCTGATCTTCAGCGGAAATGTCGGCGGGATATTTCTTGGTGGGCAGCAGAAACGGATTGGCGTCGATGATGCCCTGGCATTGCACCGGAACTTTTTCCAGCAGGAACCGCACCGGCATCAGCTTGTCTTTCATTCCGGCGCGCAGGACGGCGGTGGTCTGATCCAGCACGCGCGGAATCTGGTGCAGGCGCGCGATGTAATCCTCGTAATGCTTCACCGAATCGAGCGGGACCGCGAGCGGCAGATCGGCCAGGTCGGTGTGGATGCCGTTCATCTGATCGACCGGCATTTCGAATTCTTTCAAATCGTAATTGGTGTTGCGCAATTCGAGCACGCGCACCAGCAAATCGTGGGAGAGCTGATCCTGTTCGGACATGCCGGTGGTGGGGATCGCGGAAAGCTTGGCTAGAAATTCGCGATTGGTTGTGTCGCGCTCGGCGAGCGCGGCCAGCGNNCGCCGAAAGCCGTGGCGCGCTCCGGCGAATAGCGCAGATCGGACTGGTAGTGATCTTCGAAAATGGCGTTCTGGGCCGCGACGCGATCGGCGACGGAGGCCGGCGTCTGGCCGGGAAGTGAAATCGACGCGACCACGGCGGCCAGTAAGGCCAGAGCAGCCAGATACAAGTATTTGTGAATGCGCATGGCGCGCAGATTATCACAGGGCCGCAAAATACGAGCGACCGGAAACGCCCCGGCGCCCGCCGTATCCTTATATATGGTCACGCTCCTGGGGTGGTAAATCCGCTCCACACATCGANNGCTATCGACGGGCGGAAACCGCCAAGCCATGATTTGAACCAGCAGCGGAAGTGTGTTTTATTCTCGACTCAACCAGGAGGCAATGATGGCTCGATACGGAAAAGCGGCAGCGAAAAGCGTCAAGACCGCGATGCACCGGGAAAAGCGCGGCACACTAAAATCAGGGAAAGGCGGCAAAGGTGGAACGGTCACCAGCCGCAAGCAGGCCATCGCCATCGGATTGTCTGAAGCGCGAAAGAAAGGCGCAAAAGTTCCGCGCAAGAAATCCAGTTAAGAGTGTGCTGTGCCGCCCGGCCGAGAGCTGGTTGAAAGTTCTGGAGCGAGTCCGCTCGAGGAGATTTTATGAATCTGACTCACGTGCAATCGTTCACCGCGGCCATGCAGGGCAAGAATCTGGAAGCCATGCTGACGCACATGACCGAGGACATCGTGCTGAATACGCCGCTCGCGGCGGAGCCGGTTGAGGGCAAAGCCGCCGTGCGTCAAGTGGTGGGCGCGCTGCTTGGCGTGGTGGACTCGTTCGATTTCCGCGAAATCATGCAGGGTCCGCAGCATATTTCGTCGTTTTTCGTGCTCCGGGTGGGGAAGCTCCAGCTCGACGGCATGGATTGCTGGCGCGTCAACGAAGCGGGATTGATTCAGGAGATGACCGTGCTGTGGCGGCCGCTGCCGGCGATCAACGAGGTGCAAAAAATCCTGACGCGTGCGGGGGACGGACAGTCCGCGTCGGCGTAGCTATTTTTGTACGCCAGGGAATTTCGAATCCTTTTAGCGCGTATTAATTGTGGCGGACGGCGTCGAGCGGGCTCATCCGAATCCACGGCCGCGCCGCGGCGTAACAAATCGCCAGCGCCAGAAGCATCATCGCGGCGGCGACCGGAAGCAAGACATGCAGCTCGACGGTACTGATCCGAAAGAATTGAGATTTGAATACGCTGGTCGCCGCGATACCCAGGATTAAACCGGCCGCCACTCCCGCGCCCGCAATCACCGCCGTCTGGCGCAGGAACATTTGAATCAGGTGCGCTGGCTCGGCGCCCAAAGCGACGCGAATGCCGATTTCCCTCCGGCGCTCATTCACCGAATAAAATACCGCGCCGTACAGACCGAGAATTGCCAGCAGCAGCGCGAGCACGCCCAGCGCCACCACCACCGAAAGGGTGAGCAACGGAATCAGCAAAGTAAAATGCATCACATCATCCAGGGTGAACGGCGGCAGATCGACGTGCAGATGCAGCCCGCGCAGCATTTGGGCTAGAGGTTGCTCCCACAGCCGCGGATCGCCGCTGGTGCGGGCGATGATCATTAAACCCGGCTGGTAGTGCTGGCTCAGCGCGTAATAAATTACCGGATGGGCCGCTTCGTCCAGCGAATTGTACTTGCTGTCGGCAACCACACCCACCACGGTCGCGTTGCGATCGCCGTCCTTCACATGCACTTCTTTACCGATGGCATCCTCGCCCGGCCAATACGTCTGCGCCATGGTTTGATTGATGATCAGGACTTCCGGACGCTCTTTCGAGTCGGTCGCGGCGAAAGTCCGTCCGGCGACCAGTGGAATGCCCAGGGTCTGGAAATAATTTCCGTCGACCACCGTTCCAGGAATTTGTTCGTGCTGGTGGGCGGCATCGCTCGCGCCACGAATCGCGATTTCACTGGCCGCCCAGTTCGTATCCATCAACGGAAAATCCCGCGCGAGCGTCTGCGATTCCA
>PMHK01000204.1:24797-25252 GCA_003156635.1 Acidobacteriota bacterium
GCCACTAACCGCCGCGAAGAGAGTCCGGTGTTGACCTGCTGCAGATTGTGCAGGCTGCGCAAGAACATGCCGACGCCGGCGATCACCAAGGTGCATACCGCAATCTGCACGGCCACCAGCGCGTGACGCGCCAGATGTTTTCGTGTGCCACCAACCACGGCTTCGCCGCTGAGGGCGCCGGCAACATTCGGTTCTGAAGCATACAGCGCGGGCGCGAGGCCCGTGGCCAGACTGGCGGCGAGGATGACNNCGTCACCGCCAGCACCGTGCCGTCGGGCTGTAAATTCGTGGCGAAATCGAACCCGCCGAACACCGGGAGCGAGGTGCTGAAATGCGAAAAGCGCGCGAGCACCGCGACGGCCAGCGCGAAACCGATCGCCCCGCCCGCGGTGCAGAGAATCAGGCTTTCGGTCAGCAACTGGCGAATTAACCGGCCGCGGGTCGCGCCGAGCGCG